>NZ_CP055481.1:3316071-3617532 GCF_013705725.1 Klebsiella sp. RHBSTW-00484
CGATGAACCGCTCGTCTCAAGCGACTACCAGGGTGACCCACGCTCTTCCATTATCGACGGTCTGTCAACACTGGTGATTGGCGGCAATATGGTCAAAATACTGGCGTGGTACGACAACGAATGGGGATTCTCAAACCGCCTCGTCGACCTGGCGCTGTTGATGGCAAGGCAGGAAAGCTAAGCCAGTGAGGTTTTATTCATCGGTGAAAGCACACGCAATTGACTTGTATGATGAACTACTCCACACGATATCGGGGATATTGCGCAGGTGAATCGTAGCAAGCACATGTGGCTGCCTCATGAAAAGCATAAATGCCCTCAAGGGGCATTTATGCTTTTGCTGCAATGCGCGGAATGCAAATATTTTCTGGTCAGGTATTCCTGTTGTCCTTGGAAATATTTAATGCACAAATAACGCGATCAAAATAATGATAGGAATAGGCACACCCAGAAAGAAAAGCAATATTGAACGCATAGGTTCCTCCTTTATAATGAATATTGAAAGCTATAAATCACGCTGACGGCCGCCATAGGTTGCGCAGAGGCTGGCAACAAACGCACCGATTAACAGAGAAATAAATGACCACAGGGTGATATAGCTAGTGGTTTTTCTGGCAGTATCTGCGGCCTGCTGCGCTTTATTTTTTGCCTCTTTCAAATTGGCCTGCGCTTTATCATAAACAGCCTGGACACGTTGCTCGGCCTCTTTCTGACTGATGCCAGTATTTTGAGAAACTAACTGCGCCACATAAGTCAGGTCATCCGGGGGAAGCGCGCCAGAATAAATACTGTTAGCAAAAATACCCGTAACCTCTGCTAATTGCGCTGGTGACTCGGTTCTTGGCGGCGCGGGCTGATTCATTGCCATGACGTCATTACCTGATGGATTTGCAGAAAGTCCGCTGTTTTCTGTCGGGGTGGGACCGGTCGCCCTAAAAAGTGAGCGGGTAAAATATTCCATCGATGACTTCGACAGCACAGAGGATTCGTCACCCGCATTATTCATGGCGGTTGCCGTCGCGCCCCCGGCAACGGAGCCCACCACTTTTGCGCTACCGCCAATGAGGGAACTGATGGTTGTGGTCAAAAGGACTGCGGATACAAGCAATGCGACGGCCCACGTCAAAAAACCATGCGCAGTATCGCGAAAATAAACTTCATTGGTATGAGTATCAACCCATTTCGTACGAAGGCGTCCGGCCAGGTATCCCCCCATTCCTGATGCCACGATTTGTGTAAATGTCAGCCATGCGATAGCGGCAATGCCTACGGTACCCGCCGCAAGGCCGTGATTTTCCCAAGGGGAAATGGAGGTAAGGCCTAATCCTGCGCCAAGCATAAGCAACATCAGCGCCAGCGAAGCCGCTGCAGCTGCGCCTGCAAATATTGCCCCCCATGATACCGCGCTTGCGCTGTTTACAGCTGCGGCAGGCAAGTGCCCGGCGGGTTCCTGATTGCCTAAATTGGTAGATTCGTAGATATTCGTCATTTACGTTGTCCTTTGGAATAACTCTTTAGTCCCGAAGTCGTATTGCACAAACGTCCACAGCAGAAGTTTACCTGCCAGATCTATGGCAACATCGAGTTGGGTAATAAACGAAGCAGCTATCACTACCGCTTGAATTACCGCTTGAATTGCGGGCGAATCGATATAAAGCCAATCATCTTAATTAATACGAATTAACGATGCATGAATTTAATCAACAATTTGATATTAGTAGAAGATATTATTTTAACCATTTTTTATCGCCAAAAATATCACATTGCAAGTGTAAGCAACTGTAAATAATAAGGATATATTTGAAGGTGAATTTGCCGCGATAATGTCCATTACAGGCAAACACTCTTAATTTTTCTGGAATTATCTTATTTTTGTGGCAGTCATCCTCTGAATACTTGCATTTATTAAAAATGGCGTACATTTCTATTTGCATTATCGATTATCTAATACGCCAGATTTAAACGTAATAAATTGCCTTACTGCGGCCAGGTTTACCTATCAACCTGGCCACAAGAGCCGCGCAGGGAATGTTCGCTTCTCGCCCATTGCCCAGCCGGCCTTATCATCGTTACCGTGGCCATACCTGCGGAAACTCGTCGGCGACCAGCGGCTCACCGTCGCGCAGCTTAAGGCCTGGAAACGGCGGCGATGTCACCCCGCCGCGATCGGCGAAAGTGGCATCGTCCCCCACCCACCGAGCGGAAAAAACCCGGCGCGAACGCGCGGTTGAATTCCCCTTTGCCCCATGCAGCGTACGAAAATGAAACGCCACCGCATCGCCCGGCTCCAGCGCCCAGTTCACAATGTCATAATCTTCCTCATGGGCATCAATATCCGGCAGCTCTTTAAAGCGCGTGTGTGCGTAGAGCTTTGAACCGTTAAACCGCGTTGGGCTGAATTCGTCATCCCACAGATGTGAACCACGAATGCAGCGCAGCGAAATCTCCTCCGCCACCGGATCCAGTGGGATCCATAAGCTCACGTTCTGCCGCCCTTCCACGCAGTAATAGGGCTGATCGTGATGCCATGGCGTAACGGTACTGCCGCCAGGCTGTTTCACTAGCGTGTGTTCGTGGAAAAACTTCGCCGTCTGCGAGCCCATTAGCGCCGCGGCGATTTCCGCCGCCGGAGACTGAAACACAAAATCCGTAAATTCCGGGATCCGCGCCCAGTTGCAGTAGTCCTGAAAAAACGGCGCGGAACCGTCCTTTGGGATCACCGTTCGCGCATGCCCATACTCGCTGGGATTTGCCATCAGCGCGGCGACGCCGCCCGACAGGCTCTCGATCCACGGCGTAAATACGCCCTTGAGTAGCACCACGCCATCCGCCTGCCAGCGGTCGATGGTCTGTTGATCAATACGCGGGGAGTGCTGGTTTTGCATAGTCGCCATCCTGTGTTGATAGATCAGGTGAGAGAATCGGGGGTATCGGCGCGCATCCACGCGCAAAGGTTTTTCAACATCGCCATACAGCGTTCCATCTGGGAGATGCTGATATACTCGTCCGCCTTATGGCCCTGCTCCATGCTGCCCGGCCCGCAAATGAGGGTCGCAATGCCCGCCTCATCAAACAGGCCGCCTTCGGTACCGTAGGCAACCGTTGTGAGACTGTCGTTGCCGCACCACTGCGCCAGCCAGCGGGCAAAGTCCGACTGCGGGTCGCTCAACAGTCCCGGATAGTAGCTCAGCGGCTGGAAACGGATATCGCAACTCTGCGCCACCTTGCGCATCGCCGGGAGAAGATGCTCGCGGGCATAATCGCCCAGGGCGTCTGTCACCGACTGTGGTCGGGTGCCGGGCAAATAGCGGATTTCAAAATCAAACCAACAGGATTGTGGGACGATATTCAGCGCAGCGCCGCCGTGGAGGGTTCCCACCTGCAGCGTGCCAGATGGCGGGGAAAACCGGCTGTCCTGTTGCTGCGCGAAGCTTTCACCCAGCGTATCCAGCCGGTTAATCAGCTTCGCCGCATAGCTGATCGCATTAACCCCTTGCGGAGCATAAGCTGAGTGACAGGCGTGCCCCTCCACGCAGCAGCGCATGGCGAGTTTGCCTTTGTGCCCATAGACCGGACGCATTTCTGTCGGCTCGCCGATAATGCACAGCGCCGGTTTCTCAGCCGACGCGCGGAGAAAATCCACCAGGCTGCGCACGCCCAGACAGCCGACTTCCTCATCATAAGAAAACGCCAGATGCAGCGGCATTCGCAGCGGCGCGGCAAGAAACGCCTCCAGCGATGCCAGCACGCAGGCGATAAACCCTTTCATATCCGTGCTGCCGCGACCGTAATAGCGCTCGTCGCGTTCGGTCAGCGCAAACGGCGACACCGTCCACGCCTGGCCATCCACCGGCACCACGTCGGTATGGCCGGAGAGCATCACGCCGCCGGGACCCGACGGGCCGATTCGGGCATACAAGTTCGCTTTGCGCCCTTCGTCATCATAAAACAGCTGTGACGCTATGCCGCGCGCGTGCAAAAAGTCGGCGACCCAGGTAATCAGTGCCAGATTCGACTCGCGGCTGGTGGTATCAAACGTCAGCAGCTCTCCGAGGATCTCCCGCAGGCGATTACTCATCGCCCGGCACCCCGTAGGTCGGCGCTTCACGCGGGTCCAACGCGCGGGTGATGTACGCTTCCATTTGCGGCTCATAGGCCCGCCACAAGGCTTCCAGCGCCGCCACCGGGTTCTCCTCCGCCCAGTCCACGCGTAAATCAACGACTGGCCAGGCGTAATCTTCCACCACTTTCAGCGCCGCCGAGTGCTCCGGCCCCGCTTCGCCGCCCGCGTCAATTCCCGCCTGTAGAGCCGTAATCAAACGGCTGGCCAGTTCACCGGTAGCGCCTTCGAACGCCGCCGTCATAGCGATAATGACCTGCGGGTTGGCGAGCATATTTCCCGCCGCCACGCAGTTCTCGCCCTGCGCCACCTGCCAGATACCCAGCGTATGCTCGCCGCTGAAAACAGCGCTTTCACCGCTGGCGTCGATCACCACCACCTGGCGATAATCACTAAATCGGTCTTCGCCCAGCGCCTGCTTCAGGGCCTGCTCCGGGGGGAGCCCCGCTTCCAGCCCGGCAAGGATCTGCGGCCCAAGCGCGGGCAGCGTAATATTCTGGCTGGATACCGCGCCAACGCCAGGTAGCAGCCATGGGCAGCGAGCGCCGACGGCAATGCTCGACGAGCTAATCGCGATCCCTAGCTGACCTGATTCCGGGCACAAGGCGGAAATAGAAATGGTCATAACGCCCCCTGTTCATTCCAGTCATCAGGTATCACCGCCGTGACATCAATTTCCATCAGCCACTGCGGCTGCGCGAGAGCCGACACCACCACGCCGGTCGAAATCGGAAACACGCCTTTCAGCCATTTACCCACTTCCTGATACACCGGCTCGCGATAGCGCGGGTCGATAAGGTAGGTCGTCGTTTTGACGATATGCGTCAGATCGCTTCCGGCCTCTTCCAGCAGCTGCTTAACGTTTTTCATCGCCTGCTCCGCCTGAGCGCGCGGGTCGCCAAGACCCATCAGGTTGCCGTCAAAATCAGTTCCGACCTGGCCACGAACGTAAACGGTATTGCCTGCGCGTACCGCCTGGCACAGATCGTTGTTGAGCGTCTGATTCGGGTAGGTCTCTTTGGTGTTAAACATCCGAATGCGGGTATGTGTTGGCATATTTTTCGTCCTCAAATCAGGCATTAGCAGGAGGGTTGGTAGTGTTGATACTGGCGCTGAATGGCAATCTGATCGGCGATATATTTCGCATCGTGCCATACGCCCCAGATAAAGGTTGAGCCACGACGAGAAAGCCAGGGTAAGCCAAGGAAATAGACGCCCGGTTCGCTGGAGACACCGCGATGATGCTGCGGACGCTGCTGTTCATTGAAGGCGTCCACCTTCAGCCAGCGGTAATCGGTGGTATAGCCGGTGGCCCAAATAATGCTGCGCACGCCCGCTTTTTGCAGGTCGAGTTCAGCGAGCGGATGGGTCAGGCAATCAGGGTCGGGCAGGAAGAAGCGTGCCTCCGGCTCTTCTGGCAGCGTCAATCCGTTGCGGGCAATATAGTCATCGGCGGCATCGAGCAGCGCCAGATAGGAGGCGTCACCAAGGCGAATATTGTCCGCCAGATCGTCGCGGAAGAAGGCTTTCCCCTCGGTAAAGGATTGGGTTTGGCCAACCAGGGTAATGCCCTGGTGCGCCAGTTGTCGGAAATCGACGGTATTTCCGCCCCGCGCGCCGCTGACCGCAATCGTCACGTGCTCTTTTCCAGGTTGGTTGGCTGGCGCATCCCACAGTCCTAATACTCCCAGCCACCAGCAAAAATCACGCTGACGGTAGCGGCGCGGCGGGCGATCGTGTGCGCCAACGGACAACCACACCGCGCGCCCTGCCCGGCGTAACTCATCAGCGATTTGCACGCCGGAAGAGCCTGCGCCAACCACCAGCACGCCACCTTCCGGGAGGTGCTGCGGATTGTAATATTGCGCAGAATGAATTTGATGAACTGCGCTATCCTGCGGCGCGATAGCCGGGATCGTCGGGCGCTGGAATGGCCCGGTGGCGGCGACGATGCGCTGAGCCTCGATGATTCCCTGCGATGTCTCGACACGAAAGCCCGGACGCCCGTCTAAACGTTCAGCGCTGAACACCTCAACGCCGGTGCGTATCGGGGCATTAAACGTTTTGGCATAAGCGGCGAAGTAGTCGGCGATCTGCTCTTTGGCGACAAAACTGTCGGCATCGCAGCCGGGAAACGTCATGCCGGGAAACCGATCGTGCCAGGCAGGTCCATTGGCGACCAGCGAATCCCAGCGGCCGCTGCGCCAGGCCTCAGCGATGCGTTTTTTTTCCAGTAACAGATGGGGGACGCCGTGATGGGTCAGATGCTCGCTCATCGCGACGCCTGCCTGTCCCGCGCCAACCACCAGGGTATCGATTTCTGTAATCTGCTCTGTCATTTCTGTGTCCTTCAAGCACGGTTGTCCGGCTATTTGCCGGAATTGACAGAACTCAGGTTAAGTAAGTGTGATGAAATGGTAAAATATTATAAAACGTTCCTCTGAATAGAAATTTATGAGGCTATATAAACAATAAAAAATAATGCTTCCTGTTAGCAAAATAAAATAATCAGACCTGATGCGGCGTTAACTCAATGCTGCGACAATAATCCATAAAGAGCTGCGTCGGGCGCGTGGGTTCATTATTTGTCAGATGTGCCATAATTAATGTGGATGCCGGCATTTCATCGGCAATATCCAGCTGCACCAGCTTTTCACCATCATAGGTTATATCGCAAAGCGGGCGGGTAACCAGTACCGAAAAGCCTAATCCCTGCCCGACCATGCAGCGCACCATTTCAATAGATGGCGAACTGTAGGCAACTTCCGGGTGATAACCTTTCTCTTTAAATATCGAGACAAAATAGTTTTTGCTGGGAACCGCATCGAGCAAAATCATCGGTTCCCGGCTTAACTCCTGAAGCGTGACGCATTTTTTCTGCGCCAGCGGATGAGACGCAGGCAACAAAGCATAAGGTTTATGCGGCGCATTCAGCAGCTCTTTATGAATGGAGTGCCCTAATTCCAGATCGTAGACCAGCGCCAGATCGAATCGCCCACGGTGCAGGCCATGCATCAGTTCGTGCTGTTCGCCATCGTAAAGCTGGAGGGTGATTTCGGGATACATTTTTTTAAACCCGGCCACCAGCTTTGGCATATACAACGGCGCAACGGATTCAAAGCAACCCACAGAAATAGTCCCGGAAACCAGCTCTTTATCCGCCCGCGAATTCTGTTCAAACTCATACGACAGCCGCAGTAGCTCTTTGGCTTTATCGTAGAAACGCCGTCCGCCAGAGGTCAGGGAAACGCCCTGCGCATGATGGCGGATAAACAATTGCTGGTCGAAAGTGCTTTCAAGGTTTTTAATCGCAATCGAGATTGATGGCTGAGCAATGTGCAGCTGGCGGGAGGCCTCGGCAATACTCTCCGTTTCCACCACCGTCACGAAATACTTTAGTTGTTTGAGGGTAAATCGGTTCATAGCATCACCATTGATAAAATATTGTCTTACTGCAATCAGGCTTAGTTTTCCGATATGCAACTTGCAAGCCTCGTGCCATACCGATTTTGATTAAAATATTGATTGGCCAGTCGCTAACTCTATTTCTTCGCTTCTTATTTCTCGGGCGATATTTACCGGATTGCACCATAACGTCTCGCGCTGCACCTTATTGGCTCACAACACGCCCCACTATTGCGCAAATTTTCATCTCATGGGAAATTCGGGTTAAAAATAACAGTGATTGTTTTTAAGTTGTTTCAATACTGTTTCGCATTAATTGCGTTGAATTACTTAAGGTTAATATTACTGTATAGTTTTTTTAAACTTAAAGACCAAAAATTTACTAATTGCCTCCAGTGGAATACTGCCAGCATAGTGTCATTGCAATATGAACGCTGGCGACTCCCCATTTTAGAACATTGGAATCGCCTTAATTTCCGTTAATGATGGCGAGTGAAATAGCCCATGACGTTTAACTGGAACTATATGTTAAGCCTGCTCAGCGATGTCGATTTTTGGCAGGCCACCTGGACCGTCATCAAATTAAGTTTGCTGACCTGGGCTTTCAGTATTGTGCTGGGATTTATTCTGGCGCTGGCAAAACAGTCGCCGCGCAAGCTGTTTAATGTGCCTGCCCGCCTCTATATCTGGCTGTTTCGCAGTATGCCGCTGCTGGTGCTGCTGATTTTTGTCTACAACATGCCCCAGGCGCTGCCGTCATTTGCGCCGGTGCTGAATGACCCGTTCTGGGCCGGGCTGCTGGCGATGGTACTTAGCGAGGCCGCCTACATCGCTGAAATCCATCGCGGCGGGCTGCTGTCGATCCCGAAAGGGCAAAGCGAAGCCGCTCGCGCACTCGGACTGCGCTATGCCGGAACCCAGTGGCGGGTGGTGATCCCACAGGCGCTGCGCGTGGCCCTGCCTGCATTGGCCAATGAGTATATTGCCATCGTCAAGCTCAGCTCGCTGGTATCGGTCATATCTCTGACCGAAATCTTAATGGTCGGCCAGCGCCTCTATTCGCAGAATTTCCTGGTGATGGAGACCATGGCGGCGGTGGCGTTTTATTACATCCTGATCGTCACAGTCTTTGATTTCCTGCTCAAACGCCTGGAGACCTGGCTCGATGTCACTCAGCGCAAAACCACGCGCCCGGTGGATGAGGAAATGCAGCGACTGGCGACGGTCCGGCGTCCGGCGATGGCCCGCAGCGTCAGCGTGGCGCAGGAACCCGCGCTACAGGCCTCAAAGCTGCATAAAGCCTATAACAATGTCGAAGTGCTGGGCGCGGTCAGCCTGCAAATTCAGCCCGGTGAGGTAGTTTCCGTTATCGGCCCGTCTGGTTCCGGTAAAACGACGCTGATTCGCCTGCTAAACGGTCTTGAGCAGATCGATAACGGTGAGATCAAAATCAACGGACAACCTTTTATTCACCTGGATCGGCAGGGACAACAGAAGCCGCGTTTTATGGAGAACAGCGAACATCGCCAGAATATCGGCATGGTATTCCAGAGCTTCAACCTGTTCCCCCACCTGACCGTTCTCGGCAACCTGCTGCTGGCGCCGCGCTATCACCATCTGGCCAGCGAAGGCGAGCTGAAACAGCACGCCTGCGAACTGCTGCATAAAGTCGGCATGCTGGAACACGCGTGGAAGTATCCGCATCAGCTTTCCGGCGGCCAGCAGCAGCGGGTAGCGATTGCCCGCGCGCTGATGATGCGCCCGCAAATTATGCTGTTTGATGAACCGACCTCGGCGCTGGATCCGGAAAAAGTTAACGAGGTGCTACAGGTTATCGAATCGCTGGCTCATGAAGGCATCACCATGGTGATCGTCACCCATGAGATGAACTTTGCCTTCAAGGTTTCCGACCGAATTGTGTTTATGGAAAAAGGTCGCGTGGTCTGCGACGACACGCCTGCGGCAATGCGCGACGGCCAACACCCGCGCGTGGATGCCTTCCTGAAAGATGTCTCTTTGGCTTAACGCCTCCGTTCCTCAAAGGAGAAGATTATGATTGCGCAGTGGCAAATCGAACAGTTTCATCAGCAGGGTTTTCTGGTCGTCGAAGAGGTGCTTAACGCAGAGGAGGTCGCCCTGTTGCAAGCCGATTTCGACGCCTGGGTCGAAGAGAGTCGGCAGCATAGCGAAGTCTGGGGGGAAACTCTCGACGGTCGACCGCGTTTCGATCTGGAAAACGATCATGCGGCCCACCACCCTTCGCTGCGCCGGGTAAGTTCGCCCACGGAGATTTCCGCCGCCTTCCGCCACGCCGCGCTAGATTCAAAGATGGCGGCGATTGCCGGTCAGCTTATCGGCGGCAGCGGAACGCGTTTTCATCACAGCAAAATTAACTCCAAACTGCCGCACACCGCAACGCAGGTAAAATGGCATCAGGATTTTCTGTTTACCCCGCACAGTAACGACAACATCATCACCGCCCTGCTAATGGTCAGTGAAGTGACGCCGGAAAATGGCCCGCTCAACGTGGTGCCGGGCAGCCATCAGGGACCGCTGTGGTCCCACTGGCAAAACGCGCGCTTTACCGGCTCGGTGGACCCGCAGGTTGAAGCGGCCCACTGCCAACAGCCGCAAGCCTGTTTTGGGCCATCGGGATCGGTATGTTTTATGCACACTCGCCTGCTCCACGCCTCCAGCCCGAATGAAACCGACCTGCCGCGTACGCTGTTTATCAGCGTGTATGCCGCGGAGGACGCCCTGCCGTATGGCGAAAATCCGCTGCCCAGCATTCATGCCGGGCAGATGGTTGCCGGTGAAGAGAGCGGCCTGGTGCGCAGTACCGTTAATCATTTACGCCTGCCGCAAAAACCGCGCGGCGCATCCTTTTTCGTCCAGCAGGCCGGTACCGATCGCGCCAGCATGTAATTTGCCCACTCCCTGGAGGTTGTATGAAACGTATTAATGCTTTGCGCCCTTCTGCCCTGCTCCTTTGCGCCACCGGTGCCCTGACGTCCTTTAGCGCGCTGGCCTTCCAGCAGCCGGGAAAAATCACCGCGGGTTCGGATATGACCTTTTTCCCGTATGAATATATGGAAAACAACAAACCCGCCGGATTCGACATCGAGTTCCTTGCCGGACTGGCGAAAACCATGGGCCGCGAGGCGGTGAATATTGATACCCGTTTTCCGAATTTAATTCCGGGCTTACAGGGCGGGCGTTTTGATATCACCAACTCGTCGATGTACATCACCGCCGAACGTCTGAAGGTTATCGATATGGTGCCCTATCTGAAGAGCGGCGAAGCGATCCTCGCGCTGAAAGGCAGCGATTATCAGCCGAAAACGCCGGAAGAGTTTTGCGGCCACAAAATTGGTTCCATGGGAGCCACCTCATGGCTGGCGCAATTGCAAAAGCTCTCCACCGATTACTGCGTGAAAAAGGGCCTGAAGCCGATTGCGCTCAGTGAATACACCACCGACCCGCAAACCACTCAGGCGCTGCTGTCGCGGGCGGTAGAGGCGCAAATCACCGATGCGGCGGTGGCGCGCGGTGTCATTGATAAGCTTGGCGATCGGGTGGTTATCTCATCGGAAACCCTGATTTACCCGGTGCTGAACGGTTTTGGGGTGAAAAAAGGCAACAGTGAGGTGAAGACCGCACTGGAAGAAGGCCTGAAGAAATACAGCGCCACACCGGAATACGCTGCGTTGCTGAAGAAATACAACTTCCAGGCGCCGACGCAAGAGGATCTGCAAACCCTGATGCCAAAAGCGGAGTAATTGTATGGCCCGGTCTTATGAAGAACAGACGCGTATCGACCTGGCGGCTACCTTTCGCATCATCGCCCATCTCGGGATGCACGAGGCGGTGGCCAACCACTTTAGCGCGGCCATCTCGGCGGACGGCAAAAAGTTCCTGCTGAACCCGAAGTGGAAACACTTTTCGCGGATCCGCGCCAGCGATCTGCTGCTGCTGGATGCTGATGATGAAACTTGCGCCCATCGGGCGGACGTAGACGCGACGGCGTGGGCGATTCACGGGCAAATCCACCAGCGTCTACCGGAGGTGCGGGTGGTGCTGCACCTGCATCCAGTTTACACCACCAGCGTGGCTTGCCTGGAGGCGCCGCATATCCCGCCGGTTGATCAGAATACGGCGCGCTATTTTAACCGCATTGCCGTCGATACGCTTTATGGCGGCATGGCAGACACCACGGCGGAAGGTGCCCGACTGGCGTCGCTGCTGGCCGATAAGCGCCGACTGCTGATGGGCAACCACGGCGTGCTGGTAACCGCCCCGTCTATTGGCGAGGCATTCGATGATATCTGGACGCTGGAACGCGCCTGCCAGATTCTGGTGACCGCCTGGTCAACGGGGCAGCCGCTGAAGCAACTCTCTGATGAGGTGGCGGAGAAAACCGCTCAGGATTGGGAGGGTATCGCCGACTTTTCACGTCAGCATTTCGAAGAGATGAAGCAGATAATGATCGACGCCGATCCGTCGTTGCTGGACTGACGGCTTATTCCCGGAGAAAGGCGCCCGGTGAGGCGTTAGCCGCCACCGGGGAAAACGGATTAATACCGTACGCAGACCGATTTCGTTTCGCACCAGTCATTCAGCCAGTCCGGGCCAAAATCGCGCCCGGTGCCGGACTGCTTCATGCCGCCAAACGGCAGGTTGGCGTCAATCAACGTATGGCTGTTAACCCACACCGTGCCCGCCTGTAGACGGTCGGTATAGTTCAGCGCCTGCGTCAAATCGCGCGTCCACACGCTGGCGGTCAGGCCAAAATCGCTGTCGTTCGCCAGACGCAGTGCTTCTTCGCCGTCGGCAACGCGCACCAGGTTGACCACCGGGCCAAACACCTCTTCACGAGTGAGGCGCAGGTTAGCATCCGGGTTAATCACCAGCGTCGGCGGTATGTAGAAACCCTGCGCATCCGGGCCAACGTTGCCGCTGATCAATTCCGCGTTCTGCTGGCGGGCTTCGTCGAGATAAGCCGCCACTTTAGCGCAGTGCGCTTTCGATACCACCGGGTTAATCTGGGTAGTTTCCAGCATCCCAGGTCCCACCTGCATCGATTTCACCGCCTGCTCAAAACCACTGACCAGCGTATCGAACAGCGGCGCTTCGATATAAATCCGTGAACTAGCGGCGCAAACTTGCCCTTGGTTGAGGAAGCTGCCGGTCATCAACCCTTCGATCACCCACTGGTGGTCGGCATCTTTGAGCACGATAGCCGGGTTTTTACCACCTAATTCCAGGGTTACGCGGGTCAGGCGGTCGGCGGCCACGCGGGCAATCTGTTTACCGGTGGCAGTCGAGCCGGTAAAGCTCACCTTCGCCACCTGCGGGTGCGAGGTTAACGCCGCGCCACACTCGGCACCGCTGCCGGTGACCACGTTGAACACGCCATCCGGCACGCCCGCTTCCGTTGCCAGTTCCGCCACGCGCAGCAGGGTCAGCGGCGTGGTTTCCGACGGTTTAATGACAATAGAGCAGCCAGCCGCCAGCGCGGGCATCACTTTCCACATGCCAATCATCAGCGGGAAGTTCCACGGCACGATCCCGGCCACCACGCCAACCGGCTCTTTTTTGGTCCACGCCTGATAGCGTGCGCCCTGCGGGAACGGAATCGACACGTCCAGCGTGCGGCCGCTGATCTTGGTGGTCAGCCCAGCGGTGTAGCGCATCCAGTTCAGGGTGCAGCCCACTTCAAAGGCGCGGGAAATGTTGATTGATTTGCCCTGCTCCAGCGTTTCAAGCTGCGCCAGTTCTTCGCCATGCTGTTCAACCAGATCGGCAAAGCGCAGCAATATGCGTTCGCGATCCGCGGGCGTTCGCCCGGCCCAGCAGCGGGAGACAAACGCACGCCACGCAGACATCACCGCGCGGTCGACGTCTGCGGCATTAGCATCCGCCGTGCTGGCGATGGCCTGCCCGGTGGCCGGGTTCCAGACGGTTAAGCGCTTTTCACTCTCTGCCGTCTGCTGCGCCCCATCGAGATACAAACCATGCTGTCTGTCTAAAAACTGCTGCACGCTGGCAAGTAGCGCGACCTGTGATGTGGACATACCCCTTCCTTATTGTTCGCGGATAGTGGTTTCAGTCTAAGTCGGGGTCGCCATTCGCGCTTTTTTCTCTGTGACATTCGCTTGTGCCGCTGTGACAGGCTCCGCAATTAAGCCGATTACGCAGACAGAAAATGTGCCGCAGGTAATAGTTCTTTCATATACTCCGCCTCCGGCCCTTGCCTCCAGAACCATAAATGCAACAATACAAAAACATTATTATTACAAGGGATGCGCGATGAGTACGGCAAATCGTGGGCAGGATTACCAGCATTGGTTAGCAAAAATCAATCAAGTCTGCGGGCAATTCGCCGCCCGTCCGCTGGATGATAATTTTCACGGTGAGATAGACGCCAGCTATGCGGGCAGCCTGAAAGTCAGTACCGTTACCGCTCGCGGCATCAATCTGTACCGTACCCGGCAAGAAATTAAGCGCGACAACGACGCCTGGTTTTATACCGTTTTCCAGCTTTCCGGTCAGGCGACCGTCGAGCAGGATGGCCGTCAGGCGCTACTCGAAACCGGTGATATCACGCTGATTGATGCTTCCCGTCCGTGCTCGATTGTCTGGCAGCAGACCTCGCGTCAGGCCTCCTTGTTATTGCCAAGAACGCTGCTCGAACAGCAACTGCGCGGCAGCGAAATCCGCATTGCCACCCGGCTGGCGAAAAGCCTGCCGATGGTTCAGCTAAGCCAGCGTCTGCTGCGAGAAAGTATGAACAGCCCTGAGCTGTCGGCAAGCGAAAGCGAAGCGGCGCTGGAGGCGATTGTCTGCCTGCTGCGTCCGATGCTGCATCATCAGGAGGCTCAGCCATCGCGGCGCGATAAGCAGTTTCGCAAAATCATGGATTTAATCGATGAGTCAATTCAGGCGGAACACCTGCGCCCGGAGTGGCTGGCCAGCGAAACCGGGATGTCGGTACGCAGTCTGTATCGGCTGTTTGCTGAAAAGGGGCTGGTGGTCGCGCAGTACATTAAGAATCGTCGGCTCGATCTGTGCGCCCGCGCGTTGCAGAACGCACATGATGACGAAAAGCTGGCGGGGATTGGCTACAGCTGGGGTTTCAGCGATCATAGCCACTTTTCCACCGCCTTTAAACAACGCTTCGGCATCTCGCCGGGTGAGTATCGCAAGCGCTGCCGTTAGCTATTTTTTCAGCCATTTGCCGTTAAGGCCCTGCACATATTCCCCCGGTTGCGCCCTGGCGACCAGCTTCTGCCCAGCCATTTTCGCTACCTGATCCACTGGCAGATTGTTGTCATCCGCCAGTTGCTGATAACTTTCGCTGCGGGCAGCATTAATCTGTTTAACCAACGCCAGGGTTTCCTTATCCTGTCGCAGCGGTTCAAGATAGCCGTTGAGGGTTTCGCCTACCCGCCCCTGCTGGCGAGCCTCGTTCAAGGTTAAAGCCAGTGCCTGAGTGCTGAATAACACGAGTGCCAGCGCCGCAGTTAACAGTCTTTTTCTCATCATCGCCTCAGAACAGATCGCTACGCGATTTGAGCAGATTCTCAACATCTTTATCCACCTTGATATGAATTTCATGCTCAATTTTGACATTCATATTGATGGTAATCGGCTCCTTTGACGCCGCAATCTCAATGCGCGGCGTGCAGCCCGCCAGCAGCATGGTCGCCAGAAAAACGGTGAGTAGTTTGATCATTATTGTTGTTCCTTACAGGTGTTACTGTCCTGACAGTGCTGCGCGGGCAGCCTGGCATTTTGTTCAAGCCACGCTTGCAAATTGTCACCAAAACGCAAGCTGCGCCACAGGTCAAAAATATTCTCTTCATGGGAATAGTTTAAGTGCACCGTGTTGCTTTTGCCCTCTACCCGGCTGGTGCCGCTAATCGTCGCCTTCAGCGTCAGTACGCCAAGGTTATCGAGGTTGATGCGCGTCCACGAGGTGGCGACTTCCATATA
Source organism: Klebsiella sp. RHBSTW-00484 (assembly GCF_013705725.1). Taxonomy (NCBI): domain Bacteria; kingdom Pseudomonadati; phylum Pseudomonadota; class Gammaproteobacteria; order Enterobacterales; family Enterobacteriaceae; genus Klebsiella; species Klebsiella sp. RHBSTW-00484. The sequence goes on from NZ_CP055481.1 coordinate 3,331,592, forward strand.
GCGCAGCCAGTTTATCGCCGCCCCGGCGGAGACGTTGTCGGCCACCAGCGCATCCGCTGTGTCTTTATCCAGGCGCATTGTCATCGGCCCCGGATTATTGAACCAGCCGTCCTTGATTATCCATTTATCGTTATTCAGCCACAGCGGCAGCGCACCGTTAAACGGCCCGGAAACCGCAAACTGCTTCACTTTGATAGCACTAACCAGTTCGCTGCTGGAGATGTTTTGCAAACGCAGCAGCGCCGGATCATGCTGCGGCATCCGCAGCTGCTGCATGGTCAGCTTGCCGCCGAGTATATCGACGCTGACGTTGCTGAGCTGCAACGGGGCGTCTTCGCTCCACGGGTAAGAGCCCTGGAGATCCGCCGTCAGATTACGCGAAGTGAACTGGTTGACGATTTCCCCAATGCGCAGCGATACCGGATGACGGGTACCGAGCTGCCAGGTACCTTCACTAAAGCGGAACGGCAGAACGAAATCGACACCGTTAATCTGGTTATCCGGCATCCAGGCGCTACCGCCTTTCAGGACGCCGTGCCCGCCCGCTTCAAAACCCTGATCGGCGGCGGCAGAGAACGCTACCTGAGCGTACAACTCGCCTTCGCGCAGATTCATTTTCCACTCGGGCGGCACCAGCGGCTGGAAGACGGTTAAAGACTGTTTTGGCCACCACGCCTGTCCACGCAGACGTTCGCCGTCCCAGCGCCCGGTAACGCGCACCGGACCAATGCTTTGCGCATGCAATGAACCGTTGAACTGAAACCAGGTCGGGTCGCGCCCATCGACGTTAAATTTGAGCGTCGAGGGCGGCAGTTCGCTGCCGCCGCTAAAGGTGGTTTTTCCGGCGTCCAGCGACAGCGCCCCGGTCAGTTTCGGGTGCTGTTCATCGCGCAGCCAGTGGATCGGCTCTTCCAGCGTCAAACGCGGCGTGCTGACCAGCATGGAGCCGTATTGCAGCTTATCGAAGCCCGTAGACAAGCTGTTGAGCACGATGGCGCTGTCGGTCCATTCCCCTGCGCCTTTGACATCCCAGCGCGCCTGCATCGGCGTGAAATGGCCCTCGCCCCAATAGCGCCACTGCCAGCGACCGCGGTCGGGCATAAAGTTGTCGGCCTGACCGTCAAGATGCAGGGTAAAATCGCCCATCTCCTGCTCGTGGGCGCGCAGAATGGCCTGCAAGCGACCATCCACGCCCTGTTGGGTCACTTTAACGCCCGCCAGCGGCCAGCGGATCTCATCAATATTGAGCGAATCAATCACTCGCCCGCGCGAACGCAGCAGCGCGCCGGGATGAAAATCGAGCACCGGCGCGGTGAGCGGACCACTCAGCTGTGCGGGCAGTTTGGCATAAAAAATCAGATCGCCGAGCTTGGCTTCACCGGTCAGTTGGAGCGGCATGTCGCTGTTATCCATGCTCAACTTACCGGGACCGATATTCAGCACCGCGTTGCCCTTACCGGCCTGACCCTGAGTCAGCACGTTTAGCCGCCCGCTCACCTGCATCTGCTCGGTACCCTGCTGCCAGTTGCCTACCGACAGCGCGACGCGACCGCTCAGCGCATTACCGGCGTATTCGGTGTGCCAGCGGCCATCGCTGATGGCGATACGATCGGGCGTAATTTCCCACGGCAGGTCAAGCATTGGCTCCACTTCACCGCGCGGCGTAACCAACAGCTGTCCGCGATTCTCTTGCCACTCGAGTTCGGCATCCACCAGCCCGGGCGCTTGCGCAAACTCGAAGGTGCTGAACAGGTGACCATCGACCGGGAAGCCGTCCGGCACCAGCGGCATATGAAACTCGCCCACCAACTTCACCGGGGCCTGATCTTCCACTAAACGCGCGGAAAAGTTGCTGACCGTCAGCGCCTGGCCGCGCAGCCGCGCCTGAACAGAAATCTCTTTTCCGGCATAGCCAATATCCTGCTGCTCTGGCGTCAGCGACATCACCAGCCGCCCTTGCCATTTTTCCCACGGCGACAGGCGCAGGTTTTCAATGGTCAGCCAGCTATAAGGAAGCATCGATTGCCATTCGGCGAGGGTTTTCGGCGCACCGGGAGCGGCTTCGCTCTCCGGCAGCTTGTTCAGACAGGCGCTGTTAATATCCAGCTCAGTGATATGTAAACGCCAGCGGCTGGGACGGGACAACTCGGCATTAGTGACGCGAGCAATTTCGCAGTCGCCCACCAGGTAGCGCAGATCGGGGATACGCAGCGAGGTGCGCGTCAGGCGCGGACTGTCATTCAGAGCGATCCGGGTTCCGGCAGGCAGCCAGATCCCCGCCAGCGTGGGGACCCAATGGGTGAGCGTCAACAACAAAGCCAGCGGTAGCAACACGAGTGCTAATAATAGCGCGATGGCGGCTTTATATTTACCCTTCATGGGCAGCTAATATCCTGATTCAAAATAAGTAAAAGCCGAGAGGCCGTTATTGTGGCACGTTCGACCTGCGAGTTAAAGTTTCCGTCCCGTTTAAGCGTAGTCGCCGTCGCGTGATTCTCCAGCAAGCTATTGAGCCGATGTTTAGTTTTCCCCTGCGACACTGATTAGCATCTGCAATCACAAACGGGCGATCCTGTGGAGTTGATTATCTCGCTGGTGGAGCACGCTCAGCGCCATTATTCATTGGTATTGCTGATGGTTTTCCTGCTGACGTTCACTAAATCCTGCGCCGTTATCTCGCTGCTGATACCGGGCACCTCGGGGCTGCTGCTGTTTGGTACCCTGGCCTCCGCCAGCGTCGGGCATTTCTTGCTAATGTGGCTTAGCGCCAGCCTCGGCGCAATCGGCGGATTCTGGCTCTCGTGGCTGGCAGGACGCCGCTACCGACACCATCTGCATCGCATTCGCTGGCTTAATGCCGAGCGTCTGGCCCGTGGCCAGCTGTTTCTGCGTCGTCACGGCGCATGGGCGGTCTTTTTTGGCCGCTTTATCTCCCCGCTGCGCGCCACCGTCCCGCTGGTGACCGGCGCCAGCGGCACTTCTCACTGGCATTTTCAGCTCGCTAACGTCAGTTCCGGTTTGCTCTGGCCGCTAATGCTGCTGATCCCCGGAGCATTCAGCCTTAATATCTGGTAAAAAACATTACCTTTCAAAGAGATTCCTGAACTTGTCGATATGCTCTAGAATTATCACTATAACCTGATGATTAAACTAATTTTGAGTATTTGTAAGATTATTTTAATTATGCTACCGTGACGGTATTATCACTGGAGAAAAGTCTTATGAAAATCGCTGTGTATAGTACGAAGCAGTACGACAAGAAGTATCTGCAGCATGTTAATGATACATACGGCTTTGAACTTGAATTTTTTGACTTCCTGCTAACCGAAAAGACCGCGAAAACTGCCAACGGCTGCGAAGCGGTATGTATTTTCGTTAACGATGACGGTAGCCGCCCGGTGCTTGAAGAACTTAAAGCTCACGGTGTGAAGTACATCGCCCTGCGCTGCGCCGGGTTCAACAACGTTGACCTCGATGCCGCCAAAGAGTTGGGGCTGCGCGTGGTACGCGTACCGGCCTATTCGCCGGAAGCGGTCGCAGAGCATGCTATCGGCATGATGATGTCGCTGAACCGCCGCATTCACCGCGCCTATCAGCGTACCCGCGACGCTAACTTCTCTCTGGAAGGGCTGACCGGTTTCACCATGCACGGTAAAACCGCAGGGGTTATCGGCACCGGTAAAATCGGCGTCGCCGCGCTGCGCATTCTTAAAGGCTTCGGTATGCGCCTGCTGGCATTTGATCCCTACCCAAGCGCCGCCGCGCTGGATATGGGGGTGGAGTATGTCGATCTTGAGACGCTGTACAGAGAGTCCGATGTTATCTCCCTGCACTGCCCGCTGACGGATGAAAACTATCATCTGCTGAACCACGCCGCTTTTGATCAGATGAAAGATGGCGTGATGATCATCAATACCAGTCGCGGTGCGCTGATCGACTCTCAGGCAGCGATTGACGCCCTGAAGCACCAGAAAATTGGCGCACTGGGGATGGACGTTTATGAGAACGAACGTGACCTGTTCTTTGAAGATAAGTCTAACGACGTTATTCAGGACGATGTTTTCCGCCGTCTCTCCGCATGCCACAACGTGCTGTTTACCGGCCATCAGGCGTTTCTGACCGCAGAAGCGTTGATCAGTATTTCGCAAACTACCCTCGACAACCTGCGCCAGGTGGATGCTGGCGAAACCTGCCCGAACGCGCTGGTCTGATTTTCCTTTCCCTTTTGTGCTCCCCTCTCACGGGGGGCACATTCAGATAATCCCCACAGAAATCGCCTGCGATACAGTTACAATCCCCTTCATTTATTGATGTGATAAATATTTTTGGAGATTAAATGAACAAATTTGCTGCACTGCTGGCGGCGGGAATGTTGCTATCGGGCTGCGTCTATAACAGTAAGGTGTCGACCGGAGCGGAGCAGCTTCAGCACCATCGTTTCGTGCTAACCAGCGTCAACGGGCAGCCGCTGAATGCAGGGGATAAGCCGCTAGAGCTGAGCTTCGGCGAAAAGATGCCGATAACTGGCAAGATGTTCGTTTCAGGTAATATGTGCAACCGTTTCAGCGGCACGGGCAAAGTCTCTGACGGCGCGCTGAAGGTTGAAGAGCTGGCAATGACCCGAATGTTATGCGCGGATCCGCAGTTGAATTCGCTGGATGCTACGCTCGGTAAAATGTTGCGCGAAGGCGCACAGGTCGACCTGACGGAAAATCAGCTCACGCTGGCCACCGCCGATCAAACGCTGGTATACAAACTCGCCGACCTGGTGAATTAATAGTTACCGCAGCTTCCGCCTGCCAGCGCCTGCTCGCTGCAGCGCTTGCCGTTTGGCAATGCGCACATGCCGATAGCGGAGCCATCGAGCTGGCGGGCCACCGATAACGAGCCGCCGACCATCGCGCAGTTTGCCTCACCGCTGCTGCTCATCGCAGCACGCATCCCTGGCGGCACGTGCGCCGCTGTTGCCTGCTGAACAGGTTCATCGTTACTGCTACACGCCGACAGTAACAACGCGGCACATCCGACTAAAAAAGCTGCTCGCATTCTCTCTCCCCTCAGATACATCTGAAAATGAACAAACCCAAGAATAATAGGCAGCACAGCGAGCGGCGTCGAGAGGCAAAGTACGTATTTATGCGCCGTATTAACATTTTCTAGCAATTTTTTTGCGCAAAGGTTGATCTTATCGAGAAAGCCTGCAAGCAATCGACCCCACTAATAAATAGGGGGTATGGTGAAAATACACGTTGAGATATTTCTTAAGTGGCCGACGCGTTGCAAAATGAGCGCATGATTACGCGCACGTAAAAATTCAGGATCGCCATGTTACGCAATTTGTTTAAATCTGAAGCAGATAAAACCAGAGACGAACTTACCACATTCAGGATCTCACTTTTACCTTTTATCAAACAGTATCAGTTGGAAGATCGTTGGCAGGAAGCGTGTGAGGTCGCGTTTCGGGGCGATGATGCCATAACCTGGATCGAAAAAAATAGCCAACTCACGCGTTCAAGCCTCTTTTTTCAACGAGCCAAAGAAGAGATGGTTGCTGGTGCATTTGCCGCTTACTTGCTGGCGCATGCGCTGCCTCCTCTTTATTCATCGCATCTGAATACGCTGAAGCGTAAAGAACGTACGTTGACCGTTACCGACGATTATGGTGTTGAGCACTATGAAAAGTGGTTTAGCGAGCTGGAATACTTCTTCGAACACGTCATTAAATACGACCTGAACCACTGGATTGAACAACACCAGCAGCAGCTTAATCAGCTATGGCCGGACAACAACCCTGCGGAGTCAGTATGGGGGTCTGGTCGCGTGAGCTATCGCGCGTTCACTTTACCCGGGCAGTTCGAACGTATAGTCAGGCGCGAGATCATGCGCGTGGTCGACGAAATGCCCGAACCGCATACGCCAGGCTATAGCCCCTATTTAAGCGGAATCGACTATGAGCATTTTGTTGCCAGCTGTTTTGAAAAAGCAGGTGCCGCCTGCCAGGTGACTCGCGGCAGCGGCGACCACGGTCTGGATATTCTGGTCGATTACCGGGGATGTCGGCTGGCGGTCCAGTGTAAACACTATCAGGGAAAAGTTGGCAATAAAGCGATTCAGGAAGTCTTCGCCGCTAAACAATTCTACGATTGCCTGCTGGCCATGGTGGTCAGCAACAGCGAGTTTACTCCCCATGCCAGACAAGCGGCGCAAAAACTGGATGTGTATCTTTACCATCATGATGAAATAGCCGCGTTTATTCAGATTCTCGATGAGTGGATTGATGCGCCTGACGTTAGCTAACCAGTTTGCGGCTGCTGACTCAGATCGCAAAACTGATCCTACCCGCGAATATTGGATACGGCACTAAGTGAGTAAACTCTCAAATAGAAGTGACTGACAAATAGTTTGTGCGGAACAATATGGTCAACCACTGTTGCAGCTGCCACCCTGCCCTGTTCATGGCACATAACACACAAAGGGTAAGCATGAAGGAAGGTAAGACGTTCACGATCCCATTTGCTGCTATATATAATACGGGGCTCTTTGCTCATACTTTCATCCTGCAAAATGCATCTCAATTATGCTCGGGTCTGAATAATATATTTTCCAACCTGATTTCTTATTAAAACCGCCCTGACATCGGGCGGGATTTTTTATTGTAAATAGCCACGCACAACAAAATTACCTGTATTAGTTGCCTTAGCCTTGAATATCAAATCAAAAGTGCTACCATCGGTTGCCACATTTCCTACGGTAAGCTGGTAGTTTCTTCCAACAGGAGGCGGTAGGGTCGTACTGTTTACATCATCTTCTCCAATTATATCTCCTTTACATTGAATGCCTATGACATTCATTGTAGCGGGACCTGTTCCCCTTGATGTAACAACAGTAACAGTAGCCCCATTTGACGTGCCAGTAGAGGTATGCCTCCAAAGAAGATTAATAGTATTAATATCATTAGAGTCCGTATTCACTCTACGTGTTGAGAAAGATAACCTAACAGGAATATTACCAGCAACGCCTTGTGATTGGACGTGTTGTATATATCTTCTGCCACCACTAATGAGAGCATTACCCTCATTAACAAAATCGTCCAACGACTTACAATCTATCACTCTGCGAGTAGCAGCCTGACTTGATGTCGTATTCTGTACCCCAGCAGTGAATCCTGAAAAATTACATCCGAGAGCATCAAAAGTACTTGAATTAGCAGCGCCGACCCACTGAATTGTATAGGCAGGTGATGCATCAACCATATTACCGCCAGTGTCATCGACTCCCGAAGATGTCTTAACGCCAATCATTTTGACTGTAGAAGATTCGATATAAAAATGGGCACTGTTATTTCCAGTTGCTGTTTTTCCACTTCGTCTTATATCAACATTGCTTAATGTTACATTAGCGTTAGAAATCCTGAAGCCATAACTATATGCTCTATCGCATATTTCATTCAGAACCTGAATTGAAGTACATCCGAAGAAACTCCAGTTATTTCCCTCGTTCCACTCACAGCGGCAATTTAAAAAGGTGTTACTGTCAGCTCCGGTTTCTAAACGAACCCCATCACTCTTGTTGGCATTAATCACACAACCTATGTGGTTTCCATCAACCGTATTATAAATACCTATTGTATTTTGGTTGAACCCACAAAGTTGAAAACTACAACCAAGATATGCACCAGTTTTATTACCAACTTTGGCCCAACGATAAAAACCACACTTAAAAAACCCTACAGTAATTTTACCTCCGGACTGAGATTCTATTGCAGGAGTACTGCGATCAACCCCATCGAAAACAATTTCCTCTGCGAAGCAACTTGTATTCCAGAAAAACATATTCGTAGAGCCGTTTTTTTTACGAATTACTGACCCAACATTATTAAAACTAGCATCACTGGTTACATTATATGGACGCCACCCTATTTTACCTATCATTTTAACACCGAAAGGTATAACAACATCGCCAACGATATAACGTCCTTTAACCGGAGGGACGAAAATAAGACGATAACCTGAGTCAAAGGCTTGTTTGAAAGCTGCACTATGATCTACTGTCCCAGATGGGTTATCTGCTGATACTTTTTCAGCATCAGTCATATAGTCCTGAACACTAACCATTTGATAGATATCATCAATCTCTATAGACATATCTAGTCTCCAAAGAAACCGCCCTACGGGGTGGTTATTTTAATTTTAAAAAAATGTGTCAATTATGAATTGAATTGAATTGAATTGAATTGAATTGAAGAGAGGATACTAACCGCAACTGTTTGCCTTTAACGCTCTTATCTTCAGGATTCTGTTAGTGCTGGTATAACGCTGTCATCAGCCTGCAGAACGCTTTCCGGCAAACGGTCAACCAGAGGAGCATTCTCAAATACTTTGAGACCGTACTGCCCCACCCAGATGGTTTCATTCCCAATGCTGCCAGAAATGAAATCCATCACTTCTGCCAGCAAGTCTTTCACCTGAGCTTCTGTACCGCTACGCCAGTGGCTTTCAATCGCAACAAGAAGAGGATCGGAACCATTCGCGAGACTTTGCTTCCCCACGGAGTACGTTTTCTTTTTCGCTTTATCTGTCAGACAGTGCAGTTGCGTTTTCAGAACTGGCTCTGCAAGTGGGACTGTATCGCGAACCTCGATTGTCATCGTTGCCAGCTTATTACCTGATTCAGCATCGGTGGACGACGCGTAGTAGTTAAATCATCGCGACTGAACATGATTAATGGCTCCGGTTGCGGTTTCTGTTGCTGTTACGCTGGGGACGCGGTGCAATTTCGGCTGGTAGCAGTTCACCTTCCTGCGTTGATGGCTGAGGTAGGGGCTTAGTAACAACTGGTCTTCCTCCTTCTACCTCAAATTTCAGATGAGGCTGTTTCCCCAAAAAGTGATCAAAGCTTAACCCTGTAAATCCAGCGTCAAGCATTGATACGCCCTCAACAACAACGGTGACGAGTTGGCCATCAACGTATTCAATTTTTAAATTATTCATCATGTTCTCTCTGTGGCTGTTTTCATTTTGTGGCATGGCAGCGACGCAGCTCTGGCCCGAGTGGTGTAATACACGTCAAATTCATGTGAATCTTTTCTTACTATCCCCGCTTAAGGATTTTTATCGTAATATCCTCAAGCAGGGATAGATGCCAGTCCCTTAATCGTGTTCAATCAAAATTACGGCACATTGGCACAAACAAGCCGCGAAATATTAAACTCACCAAGAAATTGGCTAAATTCCATTTGTGGGTAAGCAGCAACAGCTCCGGGAGGTGCTACACGTGGAGTAACCGTCGCAGCAATATATCTTGAATTACCTTCAGAATAATTAGGCAATGACTTGTTATCATATACTGTTCTCATGTCAGCATTGTATACAGACTTATCAATACCAATTATATTCCCATCGCTATCAAGCCAGCGAATTCTGGCCACTAATCGCATACGTCCGGTGGCGGATAGAGCCTGAATTGCAGAAAATACATGATATGAACAACCAGGCTGAACAGAGATTTTCTCACAATTTAATACAAGATTGCCGTTCAAGGAAGTGCTATTTACAGTCAACTGATTGCCTTTCCCATCATTCCGGGTAGTAATGACTCCCTCCATAGAGTTATGATATCCAGCAGAAATACTAACAAATTCATTCGCCGATAATGAAGCGCCTACAACCTCATTACTAAAATCCCATCCTCTGTTCAAAATACAATTCCGGGAGGGAACTTGTCTGAATGGGTCTTTCAGATAGTTTGAGACGGTGACTCCTGGATAATCTGTCATAAAAATATCTTCAATGTATGGAGGATACTCATGCCTTAGCTCCAAACCATTCAACAATAATTGTGTAGGGGTATTTGTTAAAGGTCGGCTAGGCGAAGCCTGATACAGCTTTACGGGCTCTCGGAAGTAACAGCGGCTGTTCAATCATAACGATGGTGTTTGATAATGCAGTATCTGGACCACCAAGGAGATATCCGTCCCATGCTTCAATGTGAGTTGAAACAATCCTTATTGATAAATATGTAGCTGACCTACCTAACTTAATAACATCACCATTTGTGAAATCAAAGTTACACAAAGTAAAGCACATATCCATCGCGGGTGTATTGTTATAAATATGGCTCTCAATAGAATGAGATAAAACCACATTGTAAAACTTCATGGTCTCTCCAGAGTTCGTTGATGAGCTATTGGGAGATGACACGTTGATATAATTATACTCTAAATGACAATCACTGAGCATTGTCATATAGGTATCAATAGAGCCAAAACAAACTGCGCAATTGGTATTCTTGACCGCTACATTTCTTATTTTTACATTACGACACGGCGCTTTTCCCTGTACTGTATTTCCAATAAAAATTCCGTTAGGTGACGTAGCATTCTGACCCGGTCCCGTAATGAAGATAGTCCCACCAATTGAAGATAAGTTGTCACCCTTGTAGTGAACTGTATCGACCCCGACCACTGTATTTGTGATACTAATGACATGACCAGAAGTCACTGCGGTTGCATTTAACTCTACATTCCCATAAGCAACTAAAGATACCCATGAAGGCATTGTAATATTTTGGGATAAATAATAACCTCCCGATTTAATTGAAATAATAGGCCTATTTTTAAAGCCATACTTACGAACATAATTATCTACGTAATTAATTGCCTGCATTAAGGGTACAGAAATATCATCTCCAGATTTAATACCTGCAAGCTCGAGATTGAGTGACATCCCTTTAATTACTCTTTTCCAACGTTTTCCTGAAGAAGTGACAATGCACAGCCAGTTATCATCAACTGTGGTTGTATCAGTCAAGTCTGAACGAAACTCCGCACAAGTATTGGTCTGCTCTGTATTCAAAAGATTAGATAGCATTTCACTGCAAATAGTAATTAACTGACTATTGGAACCAGGCTCAATGGTACGCAATGTTTCAATATCAGGGCAAAATTCTAAATTCGTCATACTCTTTCCTGTTAAAGAGAGTTGCTTAAATTTTGACAGTTCAACTGCCAAGTTTTGTTATGAAATAGGATGTCGCGCTTGGTCTGCTTATCCATCACATTGATGTCGTGTTCGGTGAGATAGATAATCCGCACCCAGGCGCAGGCGGTATCGACGACTTCAGGTTTTGCGGGTAAAGTTTTCGCTCAACTCGCGATCAACATCCCTATCAGAGATATGGCTAACAATTGTACATCGCTGGTCCTTTTCGTGACTTCCGTTTTACGTTCTGCTACAGCAATATTAGCAGCGACGTTCTCTTAGGTGTGCTGCCGCTCGACTTTTGCTTCCGCTTTATTGGTGTCACGCATATGACCGAATCCAAATGCACCAGCAATAACTCCGAACACGGCAGTTACCAGGAAGATAATAAATTCATCCCCCATCCGCACCTCATGCCATAACTGTATTTTTCCGGTTAAATATTTAGATTTAACTCCAAATTCTCCAGTATGTTCCATCGAATTCAAGCTTGTATTTTTCCCCGCAGTGGAGTCCATGACTGAGTAGTATAATTTCCGCCATTCTCAATAGAAACAAAATTACACTGGTTATATGAAGCAACAATAAATGGTGTTGATTTTCATATTTTAAGATATTACTCATAACCAGATGAAATGCCATAATTATTTGGCAGTGTTAATACTTACCCAACAGAAGACATATTAATTCTATAACTTTTTATATTGGCGGATAGCCCCTCACTTGAAGTGATAACTTTACTAACAATAGTAGCTATAGCAATTTCATTGCTGATATTGCTCGTTGCAAGCTGAGATGATAATTATCTAATCAAAGGTTAGTACCCCCGATAAGCGGGGGCTTAATTATTAAATATCAGTTAAGGTAACTTTCTTCCACTGATTAGTAGCAACACATACAAAAAGCGTTTTAGTGTCTTTGTCAACTCTCAATTGACCAACAGACCCTACGTCGCTAGTCGTAGCTATACCTTCTCCCATTGTCGTAACAGGAGTTGCACCAACACTGATTTTTCCTGAAAAGAATCCATCCCTGAATTTTCGAGCGCTACTACCAAGATCGACTACACTATCCTGTTTAGGTCTTAGCATTGTGTCGCCGAAAACATAACCTGTTCCAGCATTTGAAGGTGAAGAATCCAGGTTGAGATTATATGTTTTGGCTACTGTGGTGATTCTAGAACCATCATGGTCAAACCAAAAAGTTGGGATAAAATCGGTTATCCCTGAGTTATAGGCAATATGTCCAAAGTAGAATGAATTACCAGTTTGGTTATATGTTGCCAGTCCCAACGATTCAACATCAGAAGATTTGATGTGAAAAATAGATGGAAATATCCCATTTCCATTTTTATCTGCAAAATTTGGAACAAACGGCAAAAACCTAGAATTAGCTGGTAGTCTGCTCGCAGAGTTAGTCATCGGGGTATTAAGCAAGGAGGTCAAATTTTCGAAAACGAAACGACCACCAGTTTTAGTTGACTCGCTAGGGCAATCAAAAGTAAAAGGACTAATCGAATGGAATTTACCGTGAAAATCCCATCGACTTGAACCATCAGACCTAAAGATTAGGTTTGCTTCACCAGTCAGCTTTCCACCATTGTAATCGGTATTGCAATTGATGAGATCAATCGCAATACAACCTGCCCCACCGAAAAATTGCATTTGCCAGTATTGGTTGTACAAATAACAGACACCAGTCTCACCATTGACCTGAACACCAATACCACCATTTGGCATAACTTGGTTTTGGATGTTCTCAAAATTGTTGCCATGAAAACTTGGATCGCCGCCATTACGATAAAACTGGATATTGATTGCATTCCTGAACAATCGACCATTTTTAAAATAGTTAAATTCTGTAAAATGCCCAAGGGCCCCTGAATTCTGAATTCGAATCCCAACCATCAGATTAACAATCAGGAACTCATCAACATGCCCAAAGCAGACGTTATTTATTAGCAGGCCAATACCTTTATACATTGTATCAGCATGAGCATTAATGCATATGTTGCTTAATGCTTTCGATGTATGAGTGCCCGGGGAACCGCGAAAGGAGATACAAACATCATCATCATTAGTTGCCTTGAAGATTATTTGCGATTTATTCCAGTTAGCCCCTCTTAGGCGAATCCCCTCTCTCGTTGTTCTACCTTCACCACCGAGATTGATTTCTTTGGTCACAAGATAGTTACCAGCAGGGACATAAACCTCCTGATATCCAGCCGAAATAGCTGCTGCAATTGCATCAATAAATGCCTGTGAATCGTCGGTTCCTTGTTTTGTAGTAGAGTTATAGTCTGCTTTAGCACCAAACTGTTGAGGTGTAATACAAAAGTCTGAAGCATCATTTTCTAATTGTTTAGTATCCATATGTATCTCCTTAAAACGGCTTAAAAACGATTAATTCAAATCGATTACTATGGGCCTGAAGTACTTTTCAATTTTCCATACTGTCTGCCCAAATCTTTCGATTTCAAGTTCCACGCTAATGCTGCGGCGACCAAGGGATGCTGCAGCCTTCAATGTTGAACTGGATCCCATAACGAAGTCGGCCGCGAGATCACCCGGACGACTGCTGGCCTCGATAATCTGCTGCAGCATGCCAGCAGGCTTTTCGCATGGATGCTTGCTAAGGTAAAACTGAACCAGCTTATGCGTCCAGACATCGGTGTATGACACCGAGACAGAAACCGCAAAATGACGCCGGAGAGATTTATACTTCTCCAACAACTCAGAATATTTTCAATTTAAAGAATGTCAGGTAGCCACCAGTTGATTTTGAAGCTTCTTTAGTTCATTGAACGAATGTTTTTCCTCAGGGATATCCTGAAAAAGCCCCTGCAAATTCAGGTAATCGGCCTCAATTTGGCAATTGCCACTGGCTCACACTAAACCAGTGAGACCCCTGATCTTCTTTCCGATGGAGCAGGTGTTTCTATGGTGCAAAAAAATGTATAAACTGTATCACTACGTTTCTATCAATTCTTAATAAAAAGATAAGCTGGATATTTTTTGCCACCTTCAACGACGACATGGTTTGCAGTATCGTAAAAAAGTTCATAATCAGATCCTGAAACCGTATTTTTCATTTTTGGGAATAAAGAATATGTCGTTTGATCTTGATTGAAGCGACCAAATGTACGGATATAAGAGTTGTTAGTATTGAATGTCCCTCCGGCAGTAATCGCTGCCGTATCGACAAATTGAGTACAGGTAAATCGATATGAATTGGTTTTTGATACCAGGTCAATATCCACACACATCGTTGACGTGATAGTCCATCTGTTAGTTGCACCACGTATGCTACCATGTACACGAACTACGCAAGCAGCATCCGAAGTGTTGTTACCCGATGCCCAAAATCCCTGATATGCATCCGTAGGGTTTATCCAGATATCCCCATCAACAAGCCCATGCCAGCGAGTAGGTGCCCCTGTTGCTGCAGCCCCGCCGTTATCACTTTTAGATTGATGCCGAATGTTCAAACCTTTTATTTTATTTGTACTAGATTGGTTTTCAATATAAAGCCCATGATGCCCACAATTGCTAGTATGAACATCAAGATTAATACCAAACATGTCAGTAGACGCATTGCTAGCGAGATAAACGTAACATCCTATCCATGAAACAGCGTCCACTATCACTCGGCCACTAATAGACGTTGATGTGTTATCAGAAAATCCCCCTCTAATATAAACACCACAGCCGTTAACTACATTTCTGGCGGTCCAGTCAACATGAACAAAGGAGTTCCCAAAAATAACGATAGAATTACTGTAGTCAAGATTCGACCACCCCTTAACTTGCACATTATTATTAAGCGATTCAATTTCTGCAGTGCAATTTACATTTCTATAGCCAAAAACTTCGATAGAAATATTGCTTGAATTGAGAATCTTACACCCCCCGCCATATGCAAGATCTGTAGGAGTAACACGTTTTGCGGCTTGTGCTGCATACTCAACCCTGACAGCTGTTGCATAAACACCATCACAGCTGTCAATATAGACAGGAAACACTGAATTTTTGAAGATACCACCTTTAATTGTTACATCAGCACAGTTATCCAGAATAAGTCCGAAGTCCATACACTGACCAACAGCATAATTAGTCTGTCCAGTCACGCTTCCGTCAACAGTTACTAATGGCCCCAAGGGTATACCACTATCAAAGTTAGCATCTTCGATAATATAAGGACCACCACTCAATCTTAATAAAGCAGTATGATCATCAGTATAGTATGCCCCGGAGTTCAAATTGTTATTTTTATTATTATCATTCCAGGCAGGAACGCGTCTTGTGAGTTTTGCATTATTAAATCTGAAATTACATGCTTCAGTTCGCCGCCATTCCTGACGCTCTGTAAGTGGCATCCATGGATCTGATGCTTTTTTATTCCCGAAGGCATTGAAATAGGTTTTGCTACCGTCAAACACAAATGTACACCCAATCGGGCCAACTTCTAACATGGTTTTTATAGCAAGGTAATCATCAGTAACTCCATCACCAACGGCACCAAACATTTCAGGAGTGAAATAGGTCATCTCATCTTGCGATGCACTATATTTATTAATTCCTGCGAAAGTGTGTTCACTGACCACTTGGTTATCATAATTGTCATTACTGTTTATAATATCACTCATATTAATCCTTTTATTGAAATTTTAAAGAAAAATAGAAAATCATGCATTAACTGTTACAGTTCACTTCAATCTGCGGTCATATGTTCGAGTAAACAAACAACTTATAATTAGATGTATACATTTATTTTCTCCAGGTGACAGTTACGGTACTAATTATAGTAGTAAAATAGTTGAGTTAATCGTATTCAGAGGTTCGTCATTAAATATTACATAGCTATTCTCGCTTTCAACCAGCCATATACAAATGATTCATTGGAATCATACTTTTCAACCAGCTCCAGATAATACTGTCCCTGGCTACAATTCAGTGCTCGAAGTAATACATTCTCTCCCTCTTTCCCTCTGCGGATAAGATAAAGACTCAACGCATTTAAGGTTCTGGGGCCAATAACTCCATCCGATATGAGATCCGGATAGAGCATTCCGCGATGATTAAAAGCATTTAGCCACCGTTGAAGCCACTTGCTTGGTAATGACGGTCCCATGTTGACACCAGCATCACACAACTTTTCAGCGATAGTGGCAGATATGTCAGCAACCTGATCGAACCGGGGCGCAATCCAGTAGTCAGCATTGAGAATATCCAGCGCTCGCTGACGCGTCAGCTTTCGCATATCGCCATCATAGCCATGGGCCCGGGCGGTCACCTGAGTAATTCCCCAGTTTGTCGCCCCACCTTTATCATCCGGATGATTTACATAACCGCCCTCCTTATCCAAAATGGTATTAAAAATATCATCTTTGTTCATACATGCCTCATTTATCAATTAAATGTGCAATATTCCCTTTCGCACGAAATACAGCCATAAAAACGAAAAAGTTGACTACAACAACCAACCAGTGGGTCGACTCATATAAGCCGAACAAATAGCGAAACGGTATGCTGGCATAGGTAATCACGAGTAAATATGCTGTACACGATACCCATGGCCGATATCTCCTGAGCTGTGCACGTCGATAAAACATCAAATTCAGGGTAATAAAAGCGCAGAGAACTGAATTAACCAGCGCAGAAAGATTATTTTCCATTCGGACGCTCATTATTATGCCGGGTTAATATTTTGTACAAATCGGTCAGTTCTTGATTATTCAGAAACGTGAGGATCTTAATAATAAGTGCAGATATCAGCACCGCGCCCAGCGCGTCTAATGGCCTTTCACTATACCCTGTCCAGGATGCCAGTTTCGTCCCGATTAACCCGGCTCCCAGGACACCAACAATAAAGGAAGTCATGAAATAAGCGGCCAATCGAAAGCGGGTAATATTTACCGCAGTTGCCACATAAAATACCGCACCAGCAAAAGCCCCAAAAACAACGCCATAATCAATACCTGTTACCAACCCAAACATACCAGCTCCCATTAATCCACCAGCAACAACTAGCGATGTACCGGAAACAGGATCAGACATTTATCCTCCCTTCTTTCACTGTGAGTGATGATGGTGAATACCGAAGTGCAGAATAATTTTTCATACTTACACTACGGTTACCTCGCCGTTATTTTCTTTCTTTTTTGTAAACCAAGTGCATAGATCGCCCGATGGCAAAGATAATCAGCGGATTCTATA
This sequence comes from Klebsiella sp. RHBSTW-00484, assembly GCF_013705725.1. Lineage (NCBI taxonomy): Bacteria > Pseudomonadati > Pseudomonadota > Gammaproteobacteria > Enterobacterales > Enterobacteriaceae > Klebsiella > Klebsiella sp. RHBSTW-00484. The sequence continues at coordinate 3,348,786 of NZ_CP055481.1, forward strand.
TATTTATGCCCGAACTCTTGTTGATAAATAATTGCCGCTCGCTCAATTTGGCGTTTGTATTCTTCGCGTTGCCAGATGACATCCTGAGCAATAAATTTTATAGGCGCAGCGTTATCAATAGAGTCCGGCGTATGATGTACTCCTTTGGCCTGAATCTGAGCGCGACCAGGCGTCGGTCGATGCAGGACGTCTGCAGTGAGGGTTTCAGGATTTTGCAAGTGCGCGCGACGTTCACGGCGTCGGCCTGCTGCAGAACCCTTAAACGCGGTTCGACGGGACATAACGGCCTCCTAAATGATCTTTGGTGGTACGGTCATAGCGGAGACATTCGCTTAAGCGAGCCTTATTGAAAACCCCATCCCAAAGTTCATTATTTGAGGAAACTGGCTTTTCAGCCACGTAGATTCATTACTGAATCGTTGTATCTCATCATCAGGATGATTGAGGTAAATCGTGTTGATGAAATAAAGATACCTTAAGGTTATTTAAAAATAAATACCCTTGGGTATATTTTTCTATTAAAACTTGTAATCGCATGAAAAAAAAGGATTTTTATGCGTAACTCATTTGACGGAGAGTCGTAAAGGAGATGGAAGAGTACAAGTGTTGCCTATGCGATAGCCTAAGCAACCCTGATAGCGGAGCCCGTGGAACATTCTCAACAAGGCTTTGACACGACGCATCTGCACGCCTGACGTGCAGATGGCTGCATTTACACGAAGCGTTTAACGCTGTGGCTATAGATAACGCGGCCGATAATTTTCAGATATTGTTCATGGCTTTCGCCAATCGTCCAGTCGGCATATTTGCTGTTATCTGAATGCACAAGCAGGCCATCGGCAGTGAACTGGAGACGTTTTACCAGCACCGCGCCTTTAAATGAGAAGACATAGATGCCGTCACCTTCGAAGTAATCTTTCGATACATCAATAAAGATGTAATCGCCAGTTTCAATCGTGCCTGACATGCTATCGCCGGATACCGTGATCACTTTGATATGCTCTGCGGGCCGGTTACCAAAAAGCCTGAGCGCGCCGACGGAGTCATAGGTGATACTGCTGACGGTTTCATCAACTTCACTTGAGACAATGCAACCGGGTCCGGCGCTGGCTTGTGCATCCAGAACTTCAATAACGTATTGTATCTGTGGTGAATTTTCCACTCGTTCGCTCACGCTATCAATACTCCCGGTAATACCGTCCATCCATCCACGCGGCAGATTGAATGAAGATTCAATAAGTTCGACCATCTCGTCAGCTATCCTTTTCTTTTGCTTCTTACCTTCGGGGTAGAGCATCCGTGAGACATAAGAAGGCTCCCGACCAATGGTTCGGGCCACATCAACGGCTTTTCCGCCACATAAATTATCGCGGATATAGAGCAGGCGTTGCCGCCGGATTTCGTATTTGTCCATAGAAGCGATTTTAACGTCATTTACCATCAGATGGGCAAAATATAGCAAACACTCATAAAATTACCTACAGGTAATTATCATCAATGTCCACGCTTCATCATCTTCCTGGTGCCGAACGGAAATCGGCAACATTGCTACTTATGGAAAAATGGCGCACTCAATTTTGGTGTAGGGTGTCGTCCATACGCGAGTCTCTATGCTCAAGCTGAACTAATTTATCTAACTTATGGATTTTGTAGCGCCTGGAGATCAAAAAAGCCGGGTTCTTTGGCGTCTATACTAAAACAAGCAGTCGCAAACGGGGTAACACAGCGCTCGTCAAAAATGAATTGATAAGAATCCTGTAAGGTTGCGCTGATGTCGGGTTGCAAGAAAAACATAAGCAAATGCTCAGGGAGTGTCCTTGAGCATAAATTTTATATTTATCAAACATTAAGCAATGTGAGTATTGAATATGATCACTATCGACGGTAATGGCGCGGCCGCCTCAGTCGCGTTTCGCACCAGTGAAGTTATCGCCATCTACCCGATTACGCCCAGCTCCACGATGGCGGAGCAGGCGGACGCCTGGGCTGGCAACGGGCTGAAAAACGTCTGGGGCGACGTTCCCCGCGTCGTCGAAATGCAGTCAGAAGCCGGGGCAATTGGTGCCGTACACGGGGCGCTGCAAACCGGCGCCCTCTCGACCTCTTTTACTTCATCGCAGGGTTTACTGCTGATGATCCCGACGCTGTACAAACTGGCAGGCCAACTGATGCCGTTTGTTCTGCACGTCGCTGCCCGTACCGTGGCAACCCACGCGCTCTCTATCTTCGGCGATCACTCTGATGTAATGGCTGTGCGCCAGACCGGCTGCGCGATGCTCTGCGCCAGCAGCGTCCAGGAAGCGCAGGATTTTGCCCTGATTTCGCATATCGCCACGCTGCAAAGCCGGGTGCCATTTATTCATTTCTTCGATGGTTTTCGCACCTCGCACGAAATCAATAAAATCGCCCCGCTGGCCGACGATACCCTTCGTAGCCTGCTGCCGCAGGATAAAATTGACGAACATCGCCAGCGCGCGCTGAATCCGGAACATCCGGTGATCCGCGGTACCTCCGCTAACCCGGATACTTACTTCCAGTCCCGCGAAGCAACTAACCCGTGGTACGACGCGGTTTACGATCATGTCGAAACCGCCATGAACGATTTCGCCGCCACCACCGGACGCCAGTACAAGCCGTTTGAGTTCTACGGCCATCCGCAGGCAGAACGCGTCATTGTGATCATGGGCTCGGCCATTGGTACCTGTGAAGAAGTGGTTGAAGAACTGCTGAGCCGCGGCGAAAAAGTCGGCGTGCTGAAAGTTCGTCTTTACCGCCCCTTCTCTGCCGCTCATCTGTTGGAAGTCCTGCCGGAAAGCGCCCGCGCCGTGGCGGTACTGGACCGCACTAAGGAGCCTGGGGCTCAGGCGGAACCGCTGTATCTCGACGTGATGACCGCCCTGGCGGAAGCCTTTAACCGCGGCGAGCGCGAAACTCTGCCGCGCACCATCGGCGGTCGTTATGGACTGTCCTCCAAAGAGTTCGGCCCAGAGTGCGTACTGGCGATCTTCAACGAACTGAGCGCCGCCAAACCGAAACCGCGCTTCACCGTCGGCATCTACGACGATGTCACCAACCTTTCCCTGCCGCTGGTGGAAAATACCCTGCCGTCGGAAGCCAAGCTGGAAGCGTTGTTCTACGGTCTCGGCAGCGACGGCAGCGTCTCGGCCACCAAAAATAATATCAAGATTATCGGCAACTCAACGCCGTGGTTCTCGCAGGGCTATTTCGTCTATGACTCAAAAAAGGCCGGCGGCCTGACGGTTTCACACCTGCGCGTTAGCGAGAAGCCGATTCGTTCTTCTTATCTGATTTCACAGGCGGACTTCGTCGGCTGTCATCAGCTCCAGTTTATCGACAAGTATCAGATGGTCGAGCGTCTGAAGCCTGGCGGCATTTTCCTGCTCAACACACCTTACAGCGCTGATGAAGCCTGGTCTCGTCTGCCGCAGGAAGTGCAGGCGACGTTGAATCAGAAAAAAGCACGGTTCTATATTGTCAATGCGGCAAAAATCGCCCGCGAATGCAGCCTCGGCGCGCGTATTAACACCGTTATGCAGATGGCGTTTTTCCATCTGACGCAAATTCTGCCGGGCGATAGCGCGCTGGCGGAATTGCAGGGCGCTATCGCCAAAAGCTACAGCAGCAAAGGTCAGGAACTGGTCGAACGCAACTGGCAGGCGCTGGCGATGGCCCGCGAGTCGCTGGCGGAAGTGCCGTTGCAGCCAGTCGATGGCAACAGCCCGAATCGCCCGCCGGTGGTGTCCGATGCCGCGCCAGACTTTGTCAAAACGGTGACCGCCGCGATGCTGGCCGGACTCGGCGATGCGCTGCCGGTTTCCGCTCTACCACCGGATGGCACCTGGCCGATGGGCACTACCCGTTGGGAAAAACGCAACATCGCCGAAGAGATCCCGATCTGGAAAGAGGAGCTTTGTACTCAGTGTAACCACTGCGTCGCCGCCTGCCCACACTCGGCTATTCGCGCTAAAGTTATCTCCCCGGAAGCGATGGAAAACGCTCCGGCCAGCCTGCACTCTCTGGATGTGAAGTCCCGCGATATGCGCGGGCAGAAATATGTATTGCAGGTGGCGCCGGAAGATTGCACCGGTTGTAATCTCTGCGTCGAAGTGTGCCCGGCAAAAGACCGGCAAAACCCGGAAATCAAGGCCATCAATATGATGTCGCGCCTTGAGCATGTTGAAGAAGAGAAAGTGAATTATGACTACTTCCTCAACCTGCCGGAAATTGACCGCAGCAAGCTGGAACGTATTGATATCCGAACGTCACAGCTGATTAGCCCGCTGTTCGAATACTCCGGGGCCTGCTCCGGCTGCGGCGAAACGCCGTATATCAAACTGCTGACTCAGCTGTACGGCGATCGGATGTTAATCGCCAACGCTACGGGCTGTTCATCTATCTATGGCGGCAACCTGCCCTCCACACCGTACACCACCGATGCCAACGGTCGCGGCCCAGCGTGGGCCAACTCGTTGTTCGAGGATAACGCCGAATTTGGCTTAGGCTTCCGCCTTACCGTCGATCAGCATCGTCAGCGCGTGATGCGTCTGCTATCAGAGTTTTCCGGTAAGCTTCCGGCGGAGCTGAACGACGCGCTGCATGCAGAAGCAACGCCTGAGGTGCGCCGTGAACAGGTTGCCGAACTGCGTAAGGTTCTGGCAAATGAAGCGGGAGCGAAGGAGCTGTTAACCGACGCCGATGCGCTGGTGGAGAAATCAATCTGGCTGATTGGTGGCGACGGCTGGGCCTATGATATCGGCTTTGGCGGTCTCGACCACGTGCTGAGCCTGACCGAAAACGTCAATATTCTGGTGCTCGATACCCAATGCTACTCCAATACCGGCGGCCAGGCCTCGAAGGCTACCCCACTGGGCGCGGTCACTAAGTTTGGTGAGCACGGCAAGCGCAAAGCGCGTAAAGATCTCGGCGTGAGCATGATGATGTACGGCCATGTGTACGTCGCACAGATTTCTCTGGGTGCCCAGCTTAACCAGACGGTAAAAGCGATTCAGGAAGCAGAGGCTTATCCGGGACCGTCGCTGATTATCGCCTACAGTCCTTGCGAGGAGCATGGTTACGATTTGGCCCTGAGCCACGATCAGATGCGTCAACTGACCGCTACCGGATTCTGGCCGCTGTACCGCTTCGACCCGCGTCGCGCCGATGAAGGCAAACTCCCGCTGGCGCTGGATTCTCGGCCACCGTCAGACGCGTTAGCAGAAACGTTGCTTAACGAGCAGCGCTTCCGTCGCCTGAATGCACAGCAGCCGGAAGTGGCGGAGCAGTTGTGGAAGGATGCAACGAAAGATCTGCAAAAACGCTACGACTTCCTCGCGCAGTTGGCCGGTAAGGCGGAAAAACCAGCGACTGAAAGTTAAACCGCGGACGTTTTTTCAGCATATAAAAAAAGCCCGAATATCAATTCGGGCTTGTCATTTAACCGACCAATAAAAGCCATTCTCAGGAACGGACGGCAGCAAAAAAAATTTTGGATAACAATAAAGGCATATAACGGGCGGATAATACGACATTAATATTGATGTGTATAATTTTTATTTTATATATTTCCCATCAAAACATTCACTATAATTATCATCATTTCATTCGTATTATTTGTTTTAGATTTTACTTATATCGTAACAATTGATACTTACCATATATTAATTCGCTCCTTTAGCATGAGTTCACTTCCCTTGAGGAAGCTAAAACAAAAACAGCTAAAGGATTGTCTAAATGAAAAGAAAAGTACTGGCCCTCGTTATCCCGGCATTATTAGCTGCTGGCGCGGCTCATTCCGCTGAGATTTATAATAAAGACGGAAATAAACTGGACCTCTACGGCAAGGTAGACGGTCTGCATTATTTCTCTGATGACTCTTCTAAAAATGGCGATCAGTCTTACGTTCGTCTTGGCTTCAAAGGCGAAACCCAGATTAACGATCAACTGACCGGTTACGGCCAGTGGGAATACAACGTCCAGGCGAACAACACCGAAGGGACTGACAACCAGTCCTGGACCCGTCTGGCGTTTGCTGGTCTGAAATTCGCTAACTACGGTTCATTCGATTACGGCCGTAACTATGGCGTGCTGTACGACGTAGAAGGTTGGACCGATATGCTGCCAGAGTTCGGTGGCGACTCCTACTCTCAGGCTGACAACTTCATGGCTGGCCGCGCCAACGGCGTAGCAACCTACCGTAACAATGACTTCTTCGGTCTGGTTAACGGTCTGAACTTTGCCCTGCAGTATCAGGGTAAAAACGAAAACGCCGGTAGCGGCGAAGGCACCAACAACGGCGACCGCAGCGTGCGCAACGCAAATGGCGACGGCTTTGGTCTGTCTACTTCTTATGATTTCGGTATGGGTATCAGCGCCGCTGCCGCTTACACCTCTTCTGACCGTACCAACGATCAGATGACCCAGACCACTGCTGGTGGCGACAAAGCTGAAGCATGGACGACTGGCCTGAAATATGATGCCAACAACATCTATCTAGCAACCATGTATTCAGAAACTCGCAACATGACTCCGTACGGCAACGGTAACGGCGTCGCGAACAAAACGCAGAACTTTGAAGTGACCGCTCAGTATCAGTTCGACTTCGGTCTGCGCCCGGCTGTTTCTTTCCTGATGTCTAAAGGTAAAGACCTGAGCAATACCGATGGCGACAAAGACCTGGTGAAATATGCTGATGTCGGCGCAACCTATTACTTCAACCGTAATATGTCTACCTACGTTGATTACAAAATCAACCTGCTGGATGAAGACGATAGCTTCTATTCTAACAACGGCATCTCTACTGATGACGTTGTAGCATTGGGCCTGGTTTACCAGTTCTAATGTTAAGGCCCGCTGGTAACGGCGGGCTCTCTCCTTCTCTTGCCCCTCCAACAGCCTCAGTCAAATCAAAACAATATATCTAATGCCTTAAAATAGTCGTCCGATGAATGATATATTGCTATCAAGAACTGCCGTAGCCGTAGAGGACGCCCGTTATGAATCATCAGCCCGTAAAATCTTCCCGAATCACCTCCGTCGCCTACGACGAGTCCTCTGGCATTCTTGAAATACGCTTTCGCGATAACCAAACGCTGCAGTATATCGGTGTCCCGTCGCGTATTTACCGTAATTTCCTGCAAGTTGTTTCTAAAGGTCGTTTTTACGATGGCGTCATCAAAGGTAAATTTACCGAACGCCGCTGCGCCTGATAGTAAAAGTGTGATTGTGGTCAATGTACAATAATCGCCCGGATGGCCTACACTTTTAGTGGTTACTTAAACAGGAGGTTTTATGAACAGAATGATTCTTGTGCCCATCGATATTTCCGATACAGAATTAACTGACCGCGTTATCAAGCATGTTGAAGCAGAAGCCAGAATCGATGATGCCGAGGTGCATTTCCTGACCGTCATTCCCTCCCTGCCCTATTACGCTTCGCTGGGAATGGCCTACACCGCTGAGCTACCTGCGATGGATGACCTGAAAGCGGAATCTGAATCGCGGCTGAAGGAAATTGTGAGTAAGTTTAATATCCCGGAAGACCGCATCCATTTCCACATTACGGAAGGTTCGCCGAAGGATAAAATCCTCGCAATGGCGAAATCGCTACCCGCAGACCTGGTGATTATTTCATCGCATCGCCCGGATATTACTACCTATCTGCTGGGTTCTAACGCTGCCGCTGTCGTGCGCCACGCCGAGTGTTCGGTGCTGGTCGTGCGTTAACCCTCTTAGCCCGCCATTGTGCGGGCTTTTTGTCTTTATTTCACACCCTAAGCCGTGAATTATCGTTATATACCCGTCATACTTCAAGTTGCTTATGTGTTGGCTACGTGCGCTCACCCCAGTCACATAGTTATCTATGCTCCTGGGGACTCCCTCCCTTGCCGCCTTTAAGCAACTCGAATTATTTAGGGTATATATCGGCTGATATTATGACTATTTTTAACGTGCTATTAAATTTAGTAAGTTGTTACTTTCTCTTTTTGCTGTATAAAATCCCTCTCCCACTGGGGGTTTGTTATACAACAATTATAGGGATGATATGAAAAAGTTAATGATGGTAGTTTTAGCCGCAGCCGCTATTTCTGGCTGCGCCCAGCAGAGCTTTACGGTAAATCCTGGCGTTACCATTCAGCCTCAGCAGGTCACCACCCACCACTTCTTTGTTAGCGGAATTGGCCAGGCCAAACAAATCGACGCAGCTAAAGTGTGCGGCGGCGCGGACAAAGTCGTCCGTACCGAAGTTCAACAGACTTTTGTTAATGGCCTGCTGGGTTTCGTGACTCTGGGTATTTATACCCCGCGTGAAGCGCGCGTCTATTGCGCTAAATAATCGCCTGCGGCAGGGATCGTCTGATGCCTGCCGGTTTTACCTATGCCACAAAGCCCTTCTATATTTACTCCCGGCGGATTAAATTGCCTTAAATGTGCTGACATATTCCTCGCTAATCCGTACCATACACGCCACACTTTTTACTCATCATCATTCAGGTTGTAGACGCGCTGGCGATGTTCATTTCGCCCTCAAGCCGCCCTGGCTTACCGCCTTTCTACAACCTAAATGCAAATGAGTAGATGTTAGACCGAATTCATCGTTATCCTCAGCCAACCGCTGTCAGGGTACGTATGCCACACTATGAATTGAGCCACTATTAAATGCTGCAAAATCAAGAAATTAGCAAGAAAGAAAAATACAACATCGACAAGCTGCAAAAGCGCCTGCGTCGCAACGTCGGTGAGGCAATCGCCGATTTCAATATGATTGAGGAAGGCGACCGTATTATGGTCTGCCTTTCCGGTGGCAAAGACAGCTACACCATGCTGGAAATCTTGCGTAATTTGCAAAGAAGCGCGCCGATTTCCTTCTCGCTGGTCGCGGTAAACCTCGATCAAAAACAGCCGGGCTTCCCAGCGCATATCCTGCCGGAATATCTTGAGCAGTTGGGTGTTGAATACAAAATTGTTGAAGAGAACACCTACGGCATCGTTAAAGAAAAAATCCCGGAAGGCAAAACCACCTGCTCGCTGTGCTCTCGTCTGCGCCGCGGTATCCTTTATCGTACTGCCACGGAGCTGGGCGCGACCAAAATCGCCCTGGGCCACCACCGCGACGACATCTTACAAACGCTGTTCCTCAATATGTTCTACGGTGGGAAGATGAAAGGCATGCCGCCGAAGCTGATGAGCGATGATGGCAAGCATATCGTTATCCGCCCGCTGGCCTACTGCCGCGAAAAAGATATCGAGCGCTTCTCTCAGGCGAAAGAGTTCCCGATCATTCCGTGTAACCTGTGCGGTTCACAGCCTAACCTTCAGCGTCAGGTGATTGGTGATATGCTACGCGACTGGGATAAACGCTATCCGGGACGCATCGAAACGATGTTCAGCGCGATGCAAAACGTGGTGCCATCTCACCTCAGCGATACCAACCTTTTCGACTTTAAAGGGATTAACCACGGTTCGGCGGTGGTTGACGGCGGCGATCTGGCATTCGATCGCGAAGAGATCCCGATGCAGCCTGCGGGCTGGCAACCGGAAGAAGACGAAGCACAGCTAGATGAACTGCGTCTGAACGTGGTGGAAGTTAAATAATGACGAGCGTCTCAGGCCGCAGCCTGAGACGCGTTTTTAACGCTTATTTCAGCAGACGAACCCGGCAGGCTTTACCTTTGATTTTACCGTTTTGCAGTTGCTTAAACGCCTTATGCGCCACGCCCTGACGAACGGCAACGTAAACATGCGCCGGATGGACGTTGATTTTACCGATGTCCGCACCATCAAGACCGATATCACCAGTTAACGCTCCCAACACATCGCCCGCGCGCATCTTGGCCTTTTTGCCACCATCAATACATAACGTCGCCATTTCCGCCTGTAGCGGCACAATATTGCTAGTTGCCGGACCGTTCATCCAGTTCAGCTTTATTTGCAGCATTTCCGCGAGAATATTCGCGCGCTGCGCCTCTTCCGGCGCGCAGAGGCTGATTGCCAGGCCACTTTCACCGGCACGGGCAGTACGACCAATGCGATGCACGTGAACTTCCGGGTCCCAGGCCAGTTCGTAGTTCACCACCAGCTCCAGCGACTTGATATCTAATCCGCGAGCGGCAACATCTGTCGCCACCAGCACGCGCGAGCTGCCGTTGGCAAAACGCACCAGCGTCTGGTCACGATCGCGCTGTTCAAGATCGCCATGCAGCGACAATGCACTTTGTCCGGCAGCGTTCAGGGAATCGCAAACAGCCTGACAATCTTTTTTAGTGTTACAGAACACCACGCATGAGGCGGGCTGATGCTGACTCAGTAGCTTTTGCAGCAGCGCGATTTTACCGTGTTGCGAAGTTTCGAAGAACTGTTGTTCGATAGCCGGAATGGCATCAACGGCATCAATTTCAATGGTCTGCGGATTGTTCTGCACACGACCGCTAATCGCCGCGATAGCTTGCGGCCAGGTGGCAGAAAACAGCAACGTCTGGCGCGAAGCCGGAGCAAAGCGGATCACTTCGTCAATAGCGTCGCTAAACCCCATATCCAGCATGCGGTCTGCCTCATCCATCACCAGGGTTTGCAGGGCATCCAGCGACACGGTGCCTTTTTGCAGGTGATCGAGTAAACGCCCCGGAGTGGCAACGATAATATGCGGCGCATGCTGTAGCGAATCACGCTGCGCGCCAAAAGGCTGTCCGCCGCACAAGGTTAAAATTTTAATATTTGGCAGGAAGCGTGCCAGACGGCGCAGTTCACCTGCAACCTGATCCGCCAGTTCACGCGTCGGGCACAGCACCAACGACTGCGTCAGGAACAGCGACGCATCAACGTGCTGGAGTAATCCGAGGCCAAATGCCGCCGTTTTACCGCTGCCGGTTTTCGCCTGCACGCGCACATCTTTACCGGCCAAAATCGCGGGCAAAGCCGCCGCCTGAACCGGAGTCATCGAGAGATATCCCAGTTCATTCAGGTTATCTAGCTGGGCGGCGGGCAAAACATTCAGAGTAGAAAAAGCGGTCACAATTATTTCTCGCATTACATTAAAGGGCGGACAATCTGCTGGCGCGTATCCTCGCAGATCTCCGCTTGCGATGCGACAATTTAATCGGTTCATCGTCAGGCGGAGGATCAGGTAACGGATGCGGTCGCGGTCTGGGATCGGGCACCGGAACCGGATCGTTAGGTTCAGGTGAGCCAGGTATTGAGTTCAGTGGCTGATAACGCATATTGACTCCCGGTTATGGGCGGGTACACCAATTAAGCGTAGAAGCTGACAAACAGAGCGCAAAAAAAAGCCGACTCATTAAAGTCGGCGTCGTACGAATCAATTGTGCTATGCAGTAATTCAAAAAAGGAAGTAAGACAATATGGAGCGCAACGCCCATCGCTTGACGTTGCATTCACCTGCGAGAGAGATATTGCCCTGAATGGGTAGGTGATTTATTGATTTCGCTCAAACATTGCCGGGTTTTCACCATCATCATTATGAAAAAAGGCGATTCTTTACAGCCATTTACTACGATGCAACCACCATGTAACACCACCAATGAGAACAACTAACATTATGCAAAAAATAGAAAAACCCATATGCCAGCTGTTGCCTGGAATACCGCCGAGGTTGACGCCAAACAGCCCGGTTAAAAAGGTGCTGGGTAGAAAGACCATCGCCATCAGCGACATCGTGTAGGTTCTGCGCGATAGCGACTCCTGCATAATCTGCGCTATCTCATCGCTCATAATCGCCGTGCGAGCAATGCAGCTATCAATCTCATCAAGCCCGCGTCCCAGGCGCTCGGCAATATCCTGCATCCGCCGCCGCTGGTCATCGGTTAGCCACGGCAGACGTTCGCTGGCAAGCCTTGCATAGACATCCCGCTGCGGTGCCATATAGCGGCGCATGACGATAAGCTGTTTACGCAACAGCGCCAGAAAACCGCGCGGCGGCACCTGCTGATCCAGGAGGTCATCTTCCAGATCGATAATGCGGTCGTGAAGCTGCTCGATAAACTCGCTCGCGTGATCGGTCAGAGCATCGCAAACGTCTACCAGCCAGCTGCCGCCGTCTGTCGGACCATTACCCTCACGTAAATCGCCAAGCACATCGTCCAGCGCCAGGACTTTACGCTGCCGGGTCGAGACGATTAAACGCTCATCCATATAAAGGCGCATTGCCACCAGCTGGTCTGGCCGCTCATCGGTACTGCCGTTGATACAACGCAGCGTGATCAGCGCCCCATCACCAATCCGCGTAACCCGGGGACGAGTGCTCTCCCCGGATAGCGCATCACGTACGTTATTGGGCAGCAGCGGCGTTGAGGCCAGCCATTCCGCACTATCAACATGGGTATAATTGAGATGCAGCCAGCAAGGATGCTCTTTATCGATGGTGTCGCTGTCGGCCAGCGGTTTAACGCCGCCCTGCCCGTCGAATACCCATGCAAAAACGGCATCCGGCACGTTCAGTTCCGATCCCTTAATGGCGTCCACTGGACCTCCGTAAACTCATGCACATTTCCGTAGTCTAGCCTTACACTACGGTTACGCAAGAGTTAATCAAGGCATGCTGCTGAATTCGCTGGTAAAACGGAGGGGAGAAATAAATATCCTCCGGCATAGCCGGAGGTTTTTCATATGCGCCTATAAGGCTCTGTTGCCAGCCGCGCCCTAACAGGCGCATCGCGATCTGACATTTGCATTTATGGATTACTTACGGCCCGTAAACGGGCTGCCCGGATAGGGGATCGAGAGTTGCTCACCCATTTTATCCTCTTCCAACTGGTGCTTTATGTATTCTTGTATCCTGGCTGTATTTTTCCCAACCGTATCAACGTAATACCCTCGGCACCAGAATTCCCTGTTACGGTATTTGAACTTCAAATCGCCAAACTGCTCATAAAGCATCAGGCTGCTCTTTCCCTTCAGGTATCCCATAAAGCCCGACACACTCATTTTGGGCGGGATTTCCAAAAGCATATGGATGTGATCCACACAGCATTCTGCTTCCAAAATATTCACGTTTTTCCATTCGCACAGCTTTCTTAAGATACTGCCTATCGCTTTGCGCTTTTCCCCGTAGAACACCTTTCTTCGGTACTTCGGCGCAAAAACTATGTGATATTTACAGTTCCATCGCGTGTGCGCTAAGCTCTTTTCGTCCCTCATTGGGACCCCCTTTTGATTTCTTGTTGAACGTTTGCAGTTGCCAGACCGCAAACTGTTTTAACAAATCAAAAGGGGTTTTTATAACTGGCTCAAAGCTGAAAGCTTTACAGAACCTCCAGCCTAGCTGGAGGTTTTCTGTGCACAAAAAAGAACCCGCCGTCGGCGGGTTGTGGATGTGCTTTGCGATACTGTGGGAGACGGCATTTCGCCGACGTGATGGAAATATACAGGGCTTGCCCCAGCGCGGCGAACCTGCGTGGTTACGCACAGCGCGTTAATGCCAACTTTGAACAGCACCAGGCCAATGAAGCAATGATCGAGACATACAACCGTATTGAAACCGGCAAGCTGGAAATCACCGATGTACGCGTGGAGAAACTGAAGCACATTCCACGCTCCGGAATTATTGTCGAAGGCTACTCGGCCGCGCGGGAGGCAACAGGCGGACAGTACGATCCGTTCCTGTGGTATCGGAAATTGTGGGTATCGACTTAGTTCGTATTTAATACATTACTTAAATAAAGGTTAAACGAGGCTTTCGTTTGAGAATTTTCGTCTATTACATTTGTGTTAGTCTGCACAAGGAATATCTACATTATTATATACAACGCATGGCCTGATTCCACTTATCGCCTCCGTTAAAAATGGAGGATCACCGAGGTAATAAATTATGAAAAAAGAAATCCCCTCACAAAAAGAATTGCATAGCTTGTTAGGTAAGGAGCGGTTTGAAACATGGAATGCCGTATGTTCTGCCATTGATTCCATGTATGAAATGGATAAACTCTGGAACGATGGTGGTAATAAATGGGACTATGAATACAAATATCGCAGGGGTGGTAAAACTCTGTGCGCCCTTTATGCACGCGATAATTGCTTTGGGGTTCTGATTATTTTCGGCAAGGATGAAAGAGCTAAGTTTGAGGCATCACACAGCCAGTATTCTGATGCGGTTCAGAGCATTTACAATGCGGCGACAACCTACCATGATGGAAAGTGGATGATGGTCGAAATGAAAGACGATTTATTGCTTGATGAAGTAATGAACTTATTGAGAATAAAGAGAAAACCTAACAAGAAGCAATCATAAGGCTTAGTTGGTTTCAGCGTCAGTAACCTAATGAAAAAATAAATCGGCAAAGCGTCGAGCCGGGCTGAAATATCGCAATGCTTATCAGTCGCGTCACACATACGCATGCTGGCCATTAACCGCCGAGCCCACCCAAACTTTGTAGCAAGCCAAATGGGGCATGCTAATTTAAAATCAAAGAATACCCAGTCTGTGGCTGAACCCGGCCTATACAGAAATGAGGACTGAACACCCTGCGCCCGTCAACGGGACGGTTCTTGCGATACTATCGCTGCTGATCTGGCAAGGTGCTGCAACAATCTTACCTTTGATATTCAACGCAACCGAATCGCCCCCGAAAGCTGTAGCGGAAATAAATGTCAGGCCCGGGAGAAAATATTTAAACTTAGTTATCATTTCTCCTCCTACTGATAAGTCATATCCAGCGTTGCCGTGGCATTTGCCTCGCCTGCTTTCACCAGCGATTTAGTCTGGTAATAGCGCGCCATAATCGGGAAGCTTTCCAGTCCGCCTGGTGACTGTTTTAACATCAGTCGATTGTTTAACTGTATCGGGGCATTATTATAAAGCAGCTGCACTGCGACGTTATCTCCCCCTTGCCCGGTTAATGCCAATACGCTGGCATCAGGGTTTTGTACGCCGTTAAGCTCAACGTTAATATTGACACCCGGATTGCAGTTAAGCCCTAAACTCTGCGTGTCCGTATGCGAAGGTGTAAACCCAGCTGCAGAGCCAAATTCTGCGGCACTGACGGAACCCAGATCAAAATTCAATACCTGGCTCGAAATAGAGCAACTGAGCACATTTACTTGTGAGTCGGAATCAGCTCCTTATGTTTTTGGTTTAAGTAATCAGCTTGCGGCTGCTGACTATCTTTATATGCAAACGATGGAGCCTTCCCGCATTGCCTGCCTGTCTTATTTACAGCAAACGCAATTATTGCCGAAAGCGATTTATTTTACCCAACCGCTTTTAAACGCCCAACCTGGTTACCCACCTTTGCAGATAGTCAGTATCGGCTGGGCAAATTTTCAAAACGTGTAGTTCATACTCACTGAAACGTTACGGGGTTCGCCATAAACCGCCGAATCATCCAGATACGAGTAATATTCACGATCGAACAAGTTATTAACGTTCGCCTGCACGGTCAGTTGCTTCGTTAACTGGTATTGCGCAAACAGGTTAACCAGCGGATAGCTGCCCTGATACAAACGCTGCGTTTCACCATCCGGGCCGGTCACATCCTTATAAACCCGATTTTGCCAGGTTGCACCGCCGCCGACGGTCAGCTTTGGCAGCACCGGAACACGGTAGCGGGTAAACAGTTTGAGCTGTGTTTGAGGAGCGAAACTGTTGTAGCGGCCGCTGCTATCAGTAGCGACGTAGCGAGTGGCGCTGAAGGTCATTTGCATGTTGTCCGTCACCGCGCCATTAACTTCAAACTCCGCCCCCTTACTCACCGCGCCTTTTGTCGCGCGATAAGCCTGTTCGCTGGAGCCATTGACAAAGACCCCGCTGATGGCTTCCGACGCGTTCTCCTGCTCGATGCGGAAAATGGCGAAGTTGGTGGTTAATCGGCTATCCATCCAGTCGGCTTTTAGCCCGGTTTCGTAGTTCTTGCCGGTGATTGGCGACAGCCATGCCCCATCAGCGGATCGTTTAGTTTGTGGCGAGAATATTGACGTATAGCTGGCGTAGGCCGACAGGCTTTCCGTGATGTCGTAGACCATGCCGCCGTATGGCGTCATGTTGTATTTGCGCATATCGCCACTGCTGCCGTTAGCGCTGTACTGCGTATAGCGAGCGCCAAGAATGAGCGACAGCGGATCGGCCAGAGAGAAACGCGCGGCGGTATAGGCTGATTTCTGCCGCACAATATCATCGGCATTAAGATACCAGTCCCCCCATTCCGGCTGAGCGACGCTGCCGTTCCAGTTGTTATTAAAGATGCCCATCTGGTCGCTATCCATCGGCCCATCCTGGCTATAGCTCGCGTTGTGCTGTCGGCTGTAGCTGGCCCCGGCCATAAGCTGATGCTGGCGGCCAAATAAATTAAACGGCCCGCTGGCGTAGGTATCAAAAGAGTCAAGGGTCCGTTTGCCGCGGTCTTTACTGCCCCAGCCGGTGGTACCTTCACCGGTGGTCGCATCGGGGTTACCCATCACGTACAGCAAGGTGTCGTTAAACGTCTGCTCGCCATGAGTACCGTTGAAACGCAATGACCAGCCGTTATCCCAGTCGTGGGTCAGATTGGCAAACACCTTGCGCGATTCGACAGCGTAGCGCGTCCAGTCGGCTGCCGTATTGGTGCTACGATCGTAATGGGTGCGCGAGCCGTCGCTATACAGGCTCGGTAGCCCGCCCCACGTTGGATTACCGGTATTGGTTTTTTGATAATCCCAGCCCAGCGACAACGTTGTCCTGTCCGTTAAATCTGCATCCACGACGCCGTAAAGAAACTTTTTAGTCTTATGATAGCGATCCAGCCAGCTATCCTGATCCTGATAACCAGCAATCACCCGTCCGCGTACGCTGCCGTCGGCGTTGAGTGGTGTCGAGAAATCGCCGACATAGCGCTGCTTGTTCCAGCTCCCGTAACTGGCGCTGACGTTGCCGGTTACAGTTTTGCTGTCGGCTTTTTTGCGCACCATATTCACCGTCGCGCCGGGATCGCCCGCTCCGGTCATCAGCCCGGTTGCGCCACGTACAATTTCAATACGATCGTAAATAGCGGTATCTTCCGCCGCATCGCCGTAATTCCACGCATCGCCCAGCGAGGTGGGGATATCATCGTAGGAGAAACTGGTGATTTCAAAGCCGCGGGAGTAGTAATACGAACGTTCGCTGTCGATTTCCTGCGATGACACACCGGTAGCGTTGGTCAGTACATCATCGATAGTTTGCAGGTTTTGATCCTTCATACGCTGCTGGGTAACGATGCTGACAGACTGCGGCACATCACGCGGTGCCAGCAGCATTTTGGTGCCCGCACGCGTGGTTTTAGCGGCGTAATCCTGCGGGTCATCCGCGGTATTTTCAGTACTGCCGTACACCACCATATTCTGCTGAGTATTTTCTGCTGCCTGAGCAGGGTGAATAAACGCGTGTACGGCCAACGCCAGCAGCGAAACGGTAAACGGTTTTACTATTTTGTTTATGGATGCGTGCCCTGAACTTCCCTTGCCATTGAGAAACATAACTTTTTTCCATCAGGAATTATTCTTGTGAATGCAGCTGTTGCGCCGGCAGCGCTGATGAAATAGCCCTCTATTCCATGAGGTTTAGCGCCACAAATAACGTGAAACAGCAACAATTGAGAATGGAAATGATAATTATTTGTTTTATTAAACTCATAGTGTTTTGTAAGTTAACTGTAAGGAAATGTATACTTGCATTAAATCAATGTATTAGCCTCTCCCTACCCCGCATTCCCACTCACTACCGCTGAAAAATACCCATCCAGGGTCTTAGAAATCAGCGATCTCCCCTCTCCCGCTCCGTTAGCCAATTTGCTCAACCCAAACAAATGATTATGATTCTCATTCTTGTTTTAGCGACGTTGCTCTGCCTTAGAGCACGTAAACCCAATGATGGAGTTCAGAATGAAATCGTTGTTCAGCCCGCATAAAACCACGCTTTCCGCTGCGCTGGTTACGGCATTGACCCTGACCACGTTGCATGCCATGGCAGAGACATCGCCACCAGCCACTGCCGCCGTCCACCAGAAAACCACATCACCTCTGGTCCAGCGTCAACTGGGGGATGGTTTATATGAGTTGGCTCTGATACCCGGGCAAAATGCCCTGTTTGTTGCCAGCGCTCAGGGGTTCAAAGACGTTAACGGCGGCATGCTCTACCGACTTGACCCGACAACGCTGACCACCACGGTCGAGACCCATACCGATCTCAAAAACTTTGGTATGGCGGTCGATGATAACGGTCAGGTTTTCTACACCACTAACTCGCTGGACGGCGGCGTGTCAAAAGTGGATGCCCATAGTGGGAAAGTACTGCAACGCCTGATGTTCGAGGGCAAGGACAAAGATGGAGATCCCGTTGGCGCGCGGGAAGTTCTGTTTCACGACAATCAACTCTACATCGGCCGCGTGACCGATCCCGGCTACATTTCCGTGGTTGATGCAAAAACCATGACCCTGAAAACCCAGATTGAAAAAGCCGGCAAATGGGTGACCGGAATCATCTACTCTCCGCTAACCAAACGCATCTATGCGGCTAACGGCGGCGGCGAAATTCTGGTGATTAATCCGGCCACCAATAAAATTGAAAAACGCTGGACGCCGGGCGACGGCAAAGAGTACCTGTTCCTCAACATGGCGGAAGATCCGGCGACTGGCCGCCTGTTCGTGACTGACGATTCAAAAGCGAAAACGACGCTGGTGTTTGATGAGCGAACGGGCAAAGTGATTAAACGTCTTGAGGGCGATGCGCTGGGGATCAAATTCAACGCCAAACGCAATGAAATTTATATCAGCCAGCGCGAGTCGAAAAAGGTATTACAGCTCGACGCCACCAGCTATGCGCTGAAAAATACATGGTCTTTCGATAGCCATCCGAACAGCCTGCTGATTTCTCCTGACGGCAACACGCTTTACGTCACCATCAAGCAGGATTTCAACGAGGATAACACCACCAAAGGCCCTGACAGCGTGGCGCGCATTGCGCTGAACTAACCCCCGCATCATCCGATTTCTTTTGCCGCAAAATACTGTATTATGCGAGATATTGCAGTATTTTGCGGAATTTAAAAGATGCATAAAACGGCCAGGCAAAAATACCTGCTTGATATTCTTAGCGAAAAGGGTGAAGTCACTATCAGCGAGCTGGTAGATAAACTGCAGGTTTCTGCGGATACCCTGCGCCGCGACCTTACCGACCTCGAAAAACAGGGTCTCGCACAGAAGAATCACGGCGGCGCTATCGCCCTGAATCTCTCGTTGATGAATCGCCAAAGCAGAAACGCTCTGCTCGCGGATACCAAACAGCGCTTGGGCAAAATGGTGGCCGAGAAGATCCCCAGCGGATCGACTCTGTTTCTTGACGCAGGCAGCACGGTACTGGCCGTTGCGAGCCAGGTAACCGGCCCCATGACGGTCATTACCCACTCTCTGGACATTGCCCAGCACTTCAGCGATCGCCCGGATATTCAGCTTATTCTGCTGGGTGGCAAATGGGATATGCAGCAGCGCTTGTTCGCCGGTCACGCCACCCTGTCGCTGCTCGAACGCTATCGTGCGGATATCGCCATTCTTGGCGCCTGCGCGCTTCATGCCGAACTTGGCCTGAGCGCCAGCCAGGAAGCCGATGCCCAGGTGAAGCGCGCCATGCTGGCGGCCAGCGCTGAACACTGGCTGGTCGCCGACCATATGAAACTGAACCACTGCGAACCCTGGCTGGTCGCTGAACTCACCGATATCCATCAGCTCTTTCTCGACCGTCCGTGGAAAGAGTTGAAGGATAACGGCTCAATACACCTCAACATCGCTGATGCTTAATGACGCGGAGACGCTTATGAATAACGCTAAGAACATCAATATCGCCCTGATTGGCTATGGTTTTGTCAGCAAAACCTTCCATGCGCCGCTGATCCAATCCGTTGACGGCCTGAATCTGGCGATTGTCGCTTCCCGCGATGAAGAAAAAGTGAAGCGCGATTTGCCGAATGTGACCGTAATTGCCTCACCTGAAGAGGCGATTCAGCATCCGGATATCGATCTGGTGGTCATTGCCTCCCCAAACGCGACCCATGCCCCGCTCGCCCGGCTGGCCTTAAACTCTGGCAAGCACGTGGTGGTAGACAAACCGTTTACGCTCGATATGCAGGAAGCCCGCGAGCTGATTGCGCTTGCGCAAGAGAAACAGCGAGTGCTGTCGGTGTTCCATAACCGCCGCTGGGACAGTGATTATCTCGGCGTTAAGCAGGTTATTGAGCAGGGACTTATCGGTAAGGTTAAACATTTTGAATCGCATTTCGACCGCTTCCGCCCGGAAGTCCGTGTTCGCTGGCGCGAGCAGAATGTGCCGGGCAGCGGCCTGTGGTTTGATTTAGGCCCGCATATGATTGACCAGGCGCTGCAGCTGTTTGGCCTGCCGCAATCCGTGCAGGGGAATATCGCTATCCTGCGCGATGGTGCGCAAATTAACGATTGGGCGCATGTGGTGCTGAATTATCCGCAGCATAAAGTGATTCTGCACTGCAGCATGCTGGTGGCCGGCGGCGTATCGCGCTTTACCATTCATGGCGATAAAGGCAGCGTGGTCAAACAAAAAGCGGACCAGCAGGAGAGTCAATTACTGGCAGGTGTGGTTCCTGGCAGCGAAGATTGGGGTCATGACGACGATAGTCTGGTGGTTTACGATGCCGATCTCCAAACCCAGGAAATCAGTACACCGCAGGGCGACCAGCGCCAGTACTATATTCACGTCCGTGATGCGCTGACCGGGAAAATCAACAACCCGGTATCACCATTAGAAGCGCTCGCCGTGATGGCAGTACTGGAAGCCGCGGTGCAATCTGCCGAGAGCGGAATGACGCAAACTTTAGCGCTGACCGCCGATGAGCTGGCTGGCCTAAAATAAGCCAGGTTCTGTGACCAGAGAAATCGCCGGGCAGGCAATAAAAACCACAGCCAGCACGGACCGGTAGCCAGGACAGGTGCGCAGCAGCGCCTCCGGGAAACCGCCACGCCGTGTCGACATTATGCCCCGTCGTTACAGGCGCTTCAGCGCCGTCTTCGGGGAATCTATCCGGTCTACAGTTTCACCCGCATCAGATCGCTAAAACGGGTGGTGTAGGCCGGAGAAAGCATGTTTCGTTTCATCTCCCAAGCACGCTCTATTCCCTGCGCGGCAAACCAGAGATGCCCTTTTCCTCGTTGGTTAACGTGATCGAGTACCGTCATGAGCTGTTCGCTATTGGCTCGCGGCCGATAGTCATCAAACAAGCTCAACTGAGCCACCCCCTGGCTAAAGAAGTCGCCCAGCATTACGCCACACTTTTGAAACCGATACCCCTCCCGCCAGATGGTATCCAGACACTTTATCGCCGCAGCGACGATATCCCGGCTATCCTGCGTTGGGATCTGGATTTTGGTCCCGGCATCTTTACCGTAATAGACTTCATTACCTGCAAACGGGCTGGTTTTAATAAAGGCGGAAACATAGCGGCAATATTGATGATCTGCACGGAGCTTCTCGGCGGCGCGAACCGCATGGCTGCATATTGCTTCACGCATCGGTTCATATTCGCTCACCTTTTGGCTAAACGAACGCGAGCAGATGATTTGCTGCCTCGTCGGCATAAACTCTTCTGGTTCAAGACAAGGCTCGCCGCACAACTCTCGCACTGTGCGCTCCAGCACGACGCTGAAATGTTTTCTGATAAGCGACGCGGGCGTTTCAGCAAGCTGAAGCGCCGTTTTAATGCCCATATCATTGAGCTTTTTCGCTATTCGTCGACCAACGCCCCAGATCTCGCTGACCTCAACCTGAGCCAGCAGTTTTCGCTGCCTGGCCAACAAAGAGAGATCAACCACGCCTCCAGTTTGCGGCCATCTTTTCGCTGCATAATTAGCCAGCTTAGCCAGTGTTTTAGTCGGCCCAATTCCCACACCTACCGTCAAGCCAGTGCACTGGAGTAATGTCGTTCGCACGTGGCGACCAAATGCCTCGAGTTCCCCAGGACGATTAAGCCCGGTGAGATTCACAAATGCTTCATCAATGGAATATTGGTGAACTGATGGAGCCAGCTCTTCAAGAAGGGTCATTACACGGTGCGACATATCGCCATACAATGCGTAGTTACTGCTAAATGCCGCGATCTGGTAACGCTCAAACTGAGATTTTACTTTGAAATACGGCGCGCCCATGGGGACTTCAAGCCGTTTAGCTTATATGTTATTTGGAATTGACTATCCTTAGGTTGTGCTTTCTGACTCGGAAGGAAAGTGTATGCGTGCATCGTTGCTGGCATCTTTACCTTACATGATGGCTGAGCCTACAGCTTTTCGCTGGTTATGCTTACAGGAAAGTTTGCTGAAGGCGCCAAATACGGTTGAAGCTTATGCCCGTGGGATCGATGATTGGCTGCGTTTTTGTCGCCAGAATGATGTGAGCCCTACAGAAGCCAGCCGGGAGATCCTGGCTTTGTATGTTCGTCATCTTAATATCTCCCGCAATCTGGCGGCTGCCAGCCTTCGTCATCGACTCACTATCGTTCGATTATATTGTGACTACCTGCGAGAAGAAGGATTAATAGTACTGAACCCCGTAATGAGAGGCAGCTGGCATCCTGGCGGAGGTGGGCGCAGGGGGTTCATTCAGGCACAGCGACGCCTGCCATGGATACCGAGTGACCGTGACTGGGAAAACTTACTTATCGCGGCCCGCCAGACCACAATACGTAATCGTTTTATGCTATCTCTTGCGTACGACTGTGCCCTGCGCCGGGAAGAGTTGTGCTCCGTTGCTACCGGCGATATTGACCCTTCTCGTCGCTTGCTAACAGTTCGGGCTGAAACGACAAAAACTAAGCGAGGTCGGGTTGTGCCCTATTCTGTCGTAACCGGAGAGTTATATTTCCTCTGGTTAGCAGAACGGCGACAATTAAATACTTCCCGTGGCCCACTGTTTCTTTCTTATTCCTGTCGCAACAGAACTGCGCCAATAACCCGGTGGACCTGGTCCAAGATCGTAAGGTCGTTGGCAATGCAGGCGGGGCTACCCCAATTGAGTACGCATACCTTCAGACATCTATGTCTGACCGATCTCGCCAGAGCTGACTGGGATATTCATGAGATCGCTACGTTTGCCGGCCATCAGAGTATCCAGTCAACGTTACTTTATATCCATCTTAGTGCGCGTGATCTTACGGAAAAATTTAACGCAGGTATGGCGTCGATACATGAACATCGGTTACACAATTTAAAGGGGGACAATACGGATGGCAATGAAAACTGAATATGATGCGCCAGCCCCTTTTGACTACGAAGAATGGCAACCTGATCCTGACTGGGATTGTTCTCCCAAATTACAGCCGATTGAACGAGATACTTTGATAAACCTGGCTCAGTATGTTGTTGGACGTCATAAACAAAACTGGTCGAACTGTGTAAGACAAAGGCTTTCTCGCCTGATAATTCCACTCAGAGCAGCATTAAAGTGGATGAATGCCGCATCCACAACAACCAATTCTGCAATTCATGACATCATTCTGGAAATGCACCGGCTGGAAAAAAACTACTGGTCATGGACCCAGGACGACTGGCTCGAAGTGCTGTGCAGCAGTGAAGAGGTATTTCGCAAAAAATATGGCAGCTGTGGTAATTGTCGACAGTATATCCTCGCGATTGCTTGGTTACTGTGCGGATTTAATCGACTTGAGGCGGCTGGCTGCTTTTATCATTATCGGCTTTCTGTCAAAGTTTTTGGCCGCCCGGCGACAGAGGCGGCGGTAAACAAGCTTCAGGAGAACATGCAGCGCCTCGGCTTTGTCGCTGCTGACAATAACATTCGTAATGCGCTACTGCTGTCTATGCTTTGTCAGCGGCAGGTTGATCCTGAAAAATTGGAACTGGAAACACTTAAGCGAGTAATAACTTACGGGCCTGTTTATATGCGTCGCTCTGCGGCCACCTTGTCAAGGATATTTGCTGCGATGGGGCTGTTCCCCGCGGGCATTGACCATCGTATTCTTGAGCGCAGACGGCCTCACGGGGAATATCGTGCAACCAGTAACGTTCCGGAAGAATGGTTGCGATGGTGTGAACGCTGGCGTAAAACCGCTATTAAAGCACCATCATCTGAACTCAGTACATGGTACCGCATCCTGCAGTGTGGGCGCTGGCTGAAAGCCACTCACCCTGATATACATTCTCCTGCAGACTGGAGCCGGGACATCGCACTTGAATACGTAGCTGCAGTGTGTCAAATGAAAATAGGCCAGTGGTCTGAACCGCGCCATATGTATCAGAATCGAATAGGCCAGTTAATGACAGCCTCTGCACGGGCGGGGATTTTACAGGCTATCAGAGTTTTTTTTCGAGACCTTCAGGAATGGGGGCTTATTATCGTCCGATTTGATCCTGTCAGAACGTTCCGTTTACCCCGCGCTATCCGGGCCAGTATTGGCCCTGCACCAAGAGTCGTTGCTGATGATATATGGAGTAAACTTGTCTGGGCAGGGTTGAACCTGCAGGAGCAGGATCTGCATTATGGTGAACAACTTTACTATCGCTACCCATTTTCTATGGTTCGTGCATTATGTGTTCTCTGGCTGTTTGGTGGGTTGCGTCGTGATGAAATTTTGCGGATGCGAACAGGCTGTATACGCTGGCAAAATGATGAACATCAGGGCGGCTCTCGGATATGTTTGCTGGATGTCCCCGTGAACAAAACCAGCACGGCCTTCACCAAACCTGTTGATCCAATCGTAGGGGAATACATTGATTGCTGGGAAAAAGAACGAAATATACAACCAGACCAACTTGATTTAAAAACGGGTGAACTTGTCAGTTATCTTTTTATGCATAAAGCTGCTCGGATTAGCCAGACTTATATTAATAAATCCTTAATTCCGATGCTTTGTCGGAAAGCTGGTGTTCCAAACGAAGATATCAGGGGGACTATCACTAGCCACAGAGCGCGGGCAACTATAGCCAGCCAGCTGTTTAATGCCCGGGAACCACTAGGATTATTTGAGTTACAGCGCTGGCTCGGACATTCCTCTCCCAGTTCGACACAGCATTATATCGATATCACACCGACAAAACTGGCAGGGTCTCTGTCTAAAGCAGGATACTTTGAGCGAAACCGTCGTATGGTTTCGGTGCTGATCGATCAGGATGCAATTTCGTCCGGACAAATGCAGAAAGGAGAACCATGGCGATATTATGACCTTGGGCACGGATTGTGTAGTTATGACTTTTTTGAACAGTGCCCACACCGTATGGCTTGTGCAAAATGTTCGTTCTACCTGCCTAAATCATCATCAGAAGCGCAATATATAGAGGGGCGTCAGAATTTACTCAAAATGATGCAGGAGATCCCGTTGACGGATGATGAACAGGCAGCAGTAAATAATGATATTGGTGCGATAGACAAATTATTAGAGAAATTAAAAAACATTGAAACACCAGACAAGCAAAAAAGATAAAATAGCGAAAAAATATCCCGGTTAATTTGAATATCCAAGTTATTCTTTTTTATCTAAGTCTTTTACCTCATGATTAGTTGCACTTCTTGTTTTTTCAATCCCCCACACGGCCTTTGCAACTTCCTCAATTTTCGCGACAAACTTATCGACATTAAAGCCTGCAATAAACGCCAATGCAAAGAAACCCATTTCACTGGACCCTGCATTGGAGCTAGATTCCAGAACTAACAATCCTGCTTTAAGAAATAAGTAACTGATTGCACCTGCAATTGTACTGGTAAGTGGGCGGATGAAATACCATACATGCCAATCTGGATCCCATTGTTTTCTAATGCATTTATTGATGTAAATTGCACGAAAACAATATAAACAACCACCAATATAGGCAATGGTGCCACACATCAGTGGCACCCTTAATGGTGCGTAAGGTGCAGGCAACCACCCCAGAGACATAGCCCCAATAGCGTATGTTGCCAGACATAACAGAATAAAAAGGTAGGTGATTATTATCGCAATCATCCATTCCTTATTGTTTTTATTAATACCAGTTACATTCATGTTAACTTTATCCTATAGAATCTTCAGGTTTTTCTATTCTTAGCATGATGATTTGCTGCTTATCATCTATTGAAGAATCGATTTTCACATCCAAATTTAACCGACGGTTAAGATAATATAATTGTGCTTGACGTATCCGAATTTTCGCCTCGCCATGCACCATTTGGTAATCATGCTCAATAGATAGCCGTCTATTCGTATCGTAGTTAGGATTTGGACCTATCACCACATCAATAAATGTATTCCAGTCAACATCTTGTGGAATTGATGTCGGTGGGGAAACAAATTCAATAATATTAAAGAATCTGCCAAGGACAAAATCTTTAAACATTGCAGATTTAAAACAATAGGCGCGAATATGCCACCGATGACCATCATGTGCAAATGCAGTTGGGTATAACATACGAACCGCTGGTTCATTAGTCATCGAACGATAATCAACAACCAAAGCCTGTTCTCTTTGCATGGCCCGGATTAAATCAATCAATATTTCAGGTTGTACTTTCCTAGCCGGAAGAGGAAGGCTGGCAACCGGAGGGGCCCATCCAATGAAACTATCACAAGGATCCACTATTCCATTTTCTCGCCCTAATAGTTCATTCAGGTAATGATTACTGTCAAAACTTGAAAAAACAGGTTTGAAATCTGGGGTAGTTACATAAGCCTTCTGAGTTCGATCATACACCATGTTTCTTGGTGCAATCTCTTGATATTTAGCCAAATCTAATGAAGCCTGCGGCACAGAAATTCTGAAAAATGTAGTGATATCTGCACGGTTAAGTCGACCTTCCCACAGTAGGCGAAAATCGATGAATTCAAGTCGTCTCTCTTGGCCCCAATGACCAGTTCGCACCATTTTATCAATCATTTATCAATCATTTCCTGTGCTTACAATTTGAGTCTAAAAAATATACGTATAGTTACTAGACTCGAATAATTACTAGATGTATCTTAGCAACAGATGTTCTTAACCTCAATCTTTCGTATCCCTGAAGGAGATGTCGATGGCAGCAAAAGTTACTTTTTTCCAGGTCGGCAACGGTGATATGACACTGGTGCGTTTGGCTGATACCCCGGGTACATCCATTCTGACTGATGTACATATCCGTTCTGCTGCTGATGACCCCAAAGATGACACACCTGATGTTGCCTCGGCGCTACGTAACAGATTGAAGTACGATAATAACGATCGCCCTTTTGTTGACGTCTTTATGCTGAGTCATCCGGATCAGGACCATTGTGGGGGGCTACGTAAACATTTTTGGCTGGGCCGTCCTGAAGACTATCCAGATGACCATCTGAAACGTTCAGAAAAACGCATAATCATCCGAGAGTTGTGGTCATCACCATTGATTTTTCGACGTCGTTCGAAAAATCACACACTTTGCGAAGATGCTCAGGCATTTAATACGGAAGCTCGGCGCCGTGTAAAATACTGGCGGGAACATGGTTACGCATTTAGCGGTAATCGCATTCTTATCATGGGTGAAGATATTAACGGTAAAACGGATGATCTGAGTGCCATTCTTATTAAAGCTGGTGATACATTCACCAGAATTGACGGGCAAGTTTCAGACGTTTTCTCTGCACAGCTTCTGGCACCCGCACCACATGAAGATGATGAAAATCTGGAAGAAGCCCTTTCTAAAAATGAATCCAGTATCATTATGAATATGAAAATACTGCCTTCCGCATATTCTCGTAATCCTATGCACTTTTTACTCGGTGGGGATGCAGAAGTTCTCATCTGGGAGCGATTATGGAATCGTTACAAAAGCAATCCTGAGGTGCTGGAGTATGATCTTCTCCTCACACCACATCATTGTTCGTGGCATTCACTTTCCTATTATAGCTGGTCACAATGGGGAGAAGATGCTCTGGTTTGCGATGCGGCCCGTAATGCTTTAGGGCAAGCGCGTTCTGGAGCGACAATAGTTTCCAGCAGCAAACAGATACTTGATGACGATTATGATCCTCCGTGTATTCGAGCTAAACGTGAGTACGATGATATTCTGGATAATGTTGATGGTTGGTTCAGTTGCACGGGCGACCTTAAAGATAAAACTGTTCTTGAGTTTGAAGTGGCACGAGATGGAAAATTGATTCCCGCTATTGTTGGTGCAGTTTCTGCTGCGACAAGCGCTGCTACGGCAGCCGCACCCCGGGCAGGTGTAATAAACCAATGATCGAATATTTCGAATTGGGTAAACGCCTCGATTCATCGGGGCGTGATAGCCTATATCCGCAAACAATCTCATTGCTTACAGCATGCGAACAGCATCCCTATATAACTGTTCGAGAATTACGTTTATCTGAGCAAAACAATGACCGCTCGGAATACCTAGTCATTGATGTTGCTGATGGTACAGTAACTTCTGGCAATAAGGCCGGCATTCGTCGTAAAGAACGATTAGCTATTGAGATAAACCCTAAGTTCACTATCCCGATCCTAGTTCATGCATTGCGTAAAGATTTTCCTGTTTTATCTCATCAACATGCAGGTGTACCAGACTCTCCAAAAATTCTTTGCCTTTATGATGTATCTTGGAACGCCGTCGAACGCAACTGGACACCTGAAAGATTTATTGAGCGAATATTTTGGTGGCTCAGAGAATCAGCTGAACAACGTTTGCATCGAGAAGACCAACCTCTTGAGCAACTTTTTTATATGAGCCCCTATCAACTTATTTTACCAGCGAATTATCTTGATTATAATCATGCCGCAGCTCATAAACTCAGCCTCCAGATGGTCAGCAATGGTAAGCCGATAATTTTAAGGGCTGTACCTGAACATTCTAATCAGGGCATCAGACCATTTCGCTTATTAACCATTGCCGTCCCACCAGTTGAAGCCTCATTAGTTGCTTCATATCCTGACAATCTGAAAAAACTGGAAGAGCAGCTTCAATCCTGGGGAAGTGAACTTCTCCAGCCACTCGCTGATGCTGTTTATGATGCTATACCTGATACAGGTCTTCGCCCTAGCTCTGGTGAAAAGGAAGGTTTGCTAATTCTGCTATGGGTTCCTCGTTTAAGGGATGGTAAAACAGAACGTACTGATGTTATGGGCTATATCGTGGAACGCTCACTCTACGAACTTGCCAGCGTATTAGACATACTTGCCCCCAGGAATGAGCGGGGAATACAGCACCGTTTCCGACTACTTGGTGGCGTAAGAGGTACACAATGGCAACAGTTACCACTGTTACCTGTCGAAATACGTTCTGCTATGAATGCTGCACGAGCAAGAGACATTTCTGCTGTTGATTCTGATAATGCATCTTTCTATGGTGTTCTGGCTGGCGTTGGGGCTCTTGGCGGCACATTAGCTGATATCTGGATACGAATCGGCTGGGGACACTGGACATTTATCGATCCTGACAAACTCCTTCCACATAATCTGCCCCGCCATATTGGGGTTGATGATCATATTGGATACCCTAAAACTGATATTCTTCGGCACCTCGCAGGTAGTATTTATCCACATGAACCTCTCCCCGGAGCGATCAATAAAAGTATTCTTGATGACGATCATGATATTGCCAGAGCTGTGAATGAGGCTCACTTAGTTGTGGATGTCAGTACCACCTTTGAGGTGCCTAGGACCCTAGCGTTAAAAGATGATATACCCAGAACAGTTAGTCTGTTTCTGACACCATCAGGCAAGGCCAGCGTGATGTTAATAGAGGATACAGACAGACAGTGCCGAATTGATGCAATTGAGGGGCAATACTACCGGGCAATTTTGAGCAGCGAGTGGGGAAACACTCACCTACAGCACAATTATGGTGATCGTTGGGTCGGTGGTGGATGTAGGGATATTTCTGTACGTATGTCTAACGAATGTATTCACGTTCATGCTGGTATCCTGTCGCGCCAACTACGGCAGACCGTCCTTAAGGATGATGCTCGATTATGTATCTGGGTGTCTGATGAAAATTCAGGTGCAGTGAGCGCTCATGAAATTGAGCTTTACCCTGTGGTATCTGTAATTGCTGGCGAATGGATTGTTAGATACGATCAAGGCTTAGAACAAAAACTGAGACATACCCGTTTACAGGCCCTACCGAATGAAACCGGGGGCGCTATTGTGGGCATAACTGATTTTAAGAACAAGACTATTATTCTGGTTGATGTGTTCCCAGAACCTATCGACAGTAAATCCTCACCAGCCTTCTTTGTCCGAGGAGAAGAGGGACAAAAGGAAGCATTAGAACGGGTTCAGCAGCTGACCGCTCGTGTTGTCGATTATGTTGGTGAATGGCACTCCCATCCTCAAGGATTTTCAGCGAAAGCCAGTAATGAAGATGATAATTTAATCAAAAAGTTACATCAAAAAATGAGTGTGGAAGGTTTACCTGCTGTGATGCTGATTGTTGCGGAAAACGATATCAACATTATAGTCAGATGAAGTTCGCTTCATCTGCATCACAGTGTTACTTGCAATTCCACATAATCGCTATTTCGGGCAATCACACAGCCATCATTATTGCTTAATACCACCACCGGACGCCCGCGCAAATCGGGGCGAAAGGCCATTTCACAGCTGGCGTAAAATGAATTCACATCTACCAGGGCAAACATTAGCGAAACCGATTAATGCTGAACGTGACGACGCCAAAAATCTCCAGCTCTTCACCACCATCGTGTAGTTCAATCGGAGGAAAATCAGGGTTCATCGGCATCAATTGCATCACGGGATGCGTGCAGAGGCGTTTGACCGTGTACTCACCGGCCAACGAGGCAATGATGATATCGCCATGCGTTGCTTTCAGGCTGCGATCCACCACCAGTAGCGAACCCTCATAAATACCGGCATCAACCATCGACATGCCTGTCGCCATCACAAAATAGGTCGCCGCAGGATGGCTGATACAAAGCTCGTTGAGATCAATCCCCTTCTCAATATAATCCTGCGCCGGACTGGGAAACCCACACGGGACAAGATCGCTAAACAACGGAATTGATATGACCTGACGCAATTCAACTGGCTTGTAGAACATCATGATAAACTCACCTGCACATACTGTATTTATATACAGTATCAATACTTCAATGGCGTTAATCAAGCCACATGCAGGGCATTAACGCGAACACATTGAAGTTGTGGAGAATTTAGCATCCGTACGCTAATCATATCGTCGATATTGTGTAGGGGCCCCTATACGTATTCCCGATGGTTTTTTATTGCTCTCTGGAAATTTCGGTCAATTGGGAGGAGGATAGAATCCGCCAATCGGCTCTTTGCTCACAAATTGTGGCGATCCATCCGACATACTGAACGGGAGATTCTTATGTATTACACGTTAGGAGACACCACTCTCCACTTTTATCGCTATCAGTGCCGCTTCTACGTCGCTCATTGGGACGGTGGCCATGTGATGACAGAGAAGTTCAAGCCGTTCATTGCCTCGATCACGGAGAAGACGGGCATTGATGCAAAGAACGTTGAGGCAGTCGCACGAGACTACTTCACTAACGTTGATTAAGATTGCACTGGCTACCATCGCTATCGGGTCTCCTGAAGCGATGGTGATCGTGTTACGTAAGGCCGAAAAACTTACCTCGCAGAAATAAAACGCCAGTGTCGCATGATTGTAAAACTTAGGCCGTAAGATGAAGCCCGGACGCCACCAGCGCTAAAACGAGGTGAAGAGATGGGAATAGTCAAAGCCAGTGATTTGGAACAGGCAAAGCAGCTTCTGCAATCCAGTGAAACCATTAAAATCGAACTGGATTTTGAACTCGACTCTGATGAGTTTTTTAATTTTGCCATTGAGCACTGCACCAATGGAGCAAAGCTCACGCGCGTTGACGATCGCTTCGTGATTTCACGCAAAAAAAAGTAACCCAATAACCATACCCGATCGTTCACAACATCACAGAAGCTTTTGTTTCTGGCTTCTGTGATAGTGAAGATGCTGTCTAATAAATTAGTATTAGAATATTGACGTATCGCGCATTTTCATCAGCCATGGAGGAATAATGTAGCTTCGGTATCTCACCGAGGATTAAATTGTGAAAAAGTTATTAATATGTTGCCTGTTCGGCGAAACGGCAGGAATTATTGCCAGAAAAATGCAAAAAATAGCCGATACTCAGGGTTTAGATCTTTTAATCAGTGCCGTTGGTGTTGAGAATTTCTTTAGCGTAGCACCTGCCTATGACGGCGTTTTGATCGCTCCGCATATTCAATATAAGATCCCAGAATTCATGAACTCATTGAATTCGGAACAAGAAATTGCAGTGATCGAAAGTTTGCCTTACGCATCATTTGATGGTGAGAAAATCCTCACGTTCGCAATGAGTACGATTCCTCAATCACTAACATAATGTGGTTTAGTATGCGCTATGCAGAACCCGTGAAATCACGGGTTCCTTCCACAACCCGCATGCTCATAATTTTAAATTAAACAAATAAACTCTCGCAGAGTTCCAGGTAAAAAAGATAATAAGCACGACCATTATTTATACCAGGAAATACCATGCGTAAGCTCTCCCTTGTTATGCTGGCTACAATGCTAACTGCCTGTAGTTCACAGCCTCCCAAAACCTTAACTAAAATAGATGCGTTACACATCCCCGTCGTGCAAAACAATCCACTAGCCAGCGACCCGGTTGCCACAACGATGCTGCATCAGAAAAATAAGCAAATTATTGATAATGTATCATTCAGTTTAAAAACAGATTATCTGTTAGATGTGAAAACTAACGATATTTTTGATGTCCATAGCCAGACGTATCGGGTTTATGCTTCGCTGACAAAATTGGATCAAATGCGCTTAATGAATAACTACTATCTGAAAGAGCAGAATATCGCTGGGTTACAGAAGATGAACGACTCTCTGCAATCACTCACTCAGGGATAAAAAAGAGCCCCCTTATTAGCAATAAGGGGGCTCTTTCCAGGCCGTTGAATTTACTGACCAAATCGATAGCTAACGCCAGCCATCACGGAGCTCACATCGCTGCTCATGCCAATCTGGTTTTCGTTGCCCACATTGTTAACCCACTGATACTCCAGACGCCCCGACCAATTGTTGTTAAAGGCATACTCAGTACCAATCGCCACCACCGGACGCACGCCGGTATCAAAACGGTTATGGCCATTCACGTCAGACTCCGCGCGATAACCCATCAACCCTGCGCGGCCATAGAGGTCCCAATCGCTGGTCAGGCCGTAACTGGCTTTCAATGAGAGCTGCAATCCCTGACTTTTCATCTGCGAACCGGATGCACCATGGCGACCGTTGATCCCCATATTACCTAAATAATCATACCCACCTTCTACCGCCAGCCACGGGTTAATCTGATAACCGGTAAACACACCGCCGCCGACGTTATCACGGTCTACATCGACAGAGTGATCGGAGCTTGAGTCACCATAATGCGACCAGCCAAATTTAGAACCCGCATACCAGGTTCCCTCCTGCGCAGCAGCAAAAGCAGTGGTCGCGGTAAAAGCATTAGCAATAATTAACGTAATAAGCGTCTTTTTCATAAAAATCCTGGTGTCGACCCGTTGTCGAATAAGTGAGATACTTAAGAATTAAGTGGGTCTACAATAGAATATTAATGCGGCAATGATAACCGCTTTATTATTTAATTTTGGACAAATCAACCAACCTAAAAACGCTCAGGTAAATTATTCAATTCAATCAAATAACCACCGCGTTTAAAAACGATATAGTTACCACTTTTTAACGCAGAAAGCACATTTAATACACTACTTCGGGATAAATGTGTGCGTTCCTGAATATAATCCAGAATAGATACGCGCATTCGAGTTTCCTCCGGGAGCAGGCTCATTTCTATTAAATGATTGCGAATGACGGCATAGGTTCGTTGCTGTACCACTAAGGCATCACGATAAAAAAGATAGGCCGTATGATACGACAACAATGAGGCGACATCTTCCCATACGCCGTGCTGACGAAAGGCCTCCATCGCTTTTTGCGCATCGACGCGCAGGATTGTCGATTCAGTTTCCGCCCGCAGTTGATGGCCGCGCACCGGCTGGATCATTTCAGCGATGCCAAACAGATGTGGGTTGTAAACGGTGACAATTAGCAGACCGTCTGATGCCCTGAGTATCGAAAGTTCGCCTTCCTGAAAAAGGTACAACTGAGGTTGATTTTTGTGCGTCCAGGTAATGCGTTTTCGCGGCACTACTTTCATTTTTTCGGCAATCGGCTCCAGCAGTGCCGTCAAGCGTTGGATACTCTCTTCCGGGCGAACAGGTGGTAAAATGTGCATAGAAATACCTGATAAGTTTCAGTCAGCACAATTATAGAACGTCATAATGTTTTCGTAAAAATTGCGCAACTCAGTATTTACTCATATCAGGACACACTAAAAAACCACGATTGTATTTAAATTTAAACAAACCCAAAAGCCAGGCGCAGGCAATTCGACCATAAAAAACACAAATAAATACAAAAAGTTACACTTTGGCGAGGGGTCGATTGGTGTCTTAAAAGGAATCGAGACGGAAAAAGATATGACACTATAGACGTCAAAAGGCCCCTTCCGGGGCCGATTCGTTATTTCCTTAACTCCAGCGATGCTGAGTTTTTAGAAATATGTATGGCGATGTTATCGAGTGTAATCATTGAAGATTTACAAAAGATACATTTCGCGCCAAACGGATTTGTTGCAGACACATCGTAAGCCGATGTTCTGTACTGTGACCCATGACAGCATGGGCACCTGAAATGAATGTGGTCAGTCATGATGTTAGCCTCTATTTGCTACAACATTCACTACCGCAGGGACATTTAGCCATATTCAACTGAAAACGCTTTCCTGGTTTTCAATGACAACGCAAAAAGCATTGTTCTGAATGGTCGATAATAACAAAGACATCATTGTCATTAATTCTTAAAGATAAACCCGAAACTCTTCGGATTAAAATCTATACTGCACCAGCGATCTTTTGGATGTTGTTTGTTTTTTAATGTGCCTTCGGCACGTAACGTTAAGTAAAATTTAATACAAAAATATTAAGTGTATTCGGGATGTCGTATCTCTCATACACTTTCGATCATTTTAAATGGATACACTGGAACCGTCTGCTTCAATATACCCTTTACTACTATCTTGTAAACCTGTCTACTCGGGCTTAGACCGTCATCGTTGTCGCAGGTTCAAAAGATTTTAGAAAATTATTAATCGCGCAAAATGACATTTGCAGCAGCAGGACCTTTGGCGCCATTCTCGATAGAGAAATCAACTTTCTGCCCTTCAAATAAGGTTTTGAAACCATCACCCTGAAGTGCAGAAAAATGTACAAAGACATCCTTACTGCCATCCAGTGGAGAAATAAAACCAAAACCTTTGCTTTCGTTAAACCATTTTACTAAACCAGTCATCTTCTCAGACATAAATATTACCTCAATAATCAGCGCCTTACGGCGAAAAAGTTCGCATCACAGAATTTAATTAATAACGATAAGGAGGCTCGAAAAAAGGATTATCTATGGATAACGCTTGAGATGAGAACTGCTTTACTAAACCGCTTTATTTTTAGGTCTGTGTACCAAACCAACCACCTATTGATCGCACAGATAACAATTGATAGCAAGCTTTATTTTTATAGAGACTCTGTTCAGCTGGCAATATTGCGCCAACTACGGTTCGCATTCCCTCTTCTACCAGGCTATATCTTAGACACCTATTTCACA
Organism: Klebsiella sp. RHBSTW-00484; assembly: GCF_013705725.1. Taxonomy (NCBI): domain Bacteria; kingdom Pseudomonadati; phylum Pseudomonadota; class Gammaproteobacteria; order Enterobacterales; family Enterobacteriaceae; genus Klebsiella; species Klebsiella sp. RHBSTW-00484. The sequence goes on from NZ_CP055481.1 coordinate 3,384,457, forward strand.
CGGGAGTGGTTGTGATGAGTAAGAAAATTCTAATGCTGGTCGGCGATTATGCTGAGGACTACGAAACGATGGTGCCATTTCAGGCATTGCAGATGATTGGTCATCAGGTTGATGCAGTCTGCCCTGACAAAATCACAGGCGACTACATTATGACCGCAATCCATGATTTTGACGGTGCCCAGACTTATAGCGAGAAGCCTGGTCATCGTTTTATTCTCAACGCCGATTTCAGCGCAGCGAAGGAACAGGATTATGACGCTCTGCTGATCCCCGGTGGACGCGCGCCTGAATACCTACGATTGAATGATGAAGTACTCAAACTGGTACAGTCGTTTGATGCTGCACGTAAACCGATTGCCGCAGTTTGCCACGGACCCCAACTGCTGGCCGCAGCAGGGATACTAAAAGGACGCACCTGCAGCGCCTACCCAGCCTGTGCACCGGAAGTACACCTCAGCGGTGGTCATTATGCCGACATCGGCATCGATCAGGCGCACGTCGATGGCAATTTGGTCACCGCCCCTGCCTGGCCAGCGCACCCGCAATGGCTGGCGAAATTTGCCGAATTGTTGCAGCAGTAACGGCTGCAGTCCTCCTGATGAATAAAACGAACGTGGCCAGGTGACGCCAAGAGATAATCAGAAAAGACAGGCTGGCGCTGAAAACAGCGCCAGTTGCGGGTTTTGCGGTGGTGCACTTATCAGTGCTTCAGATTGCTGACAAAGTGCACCTGGCTGGAATTGCCCGGTGGCGGCTGGCGCCTTACCGGGCCTACGAAAAATTCACAATTTATTGATATTGTGGGTTTTGTAGGCCGGGCAAGGCGTCAGCCGCCGCCCGGCAGAAACGCGAGCACAATCTTTAAACCTGGTTTGTCATCAGTGCTTCTCAATATACATCGTGCGGCTATACGCCACGTCTTCCGGGTTGGTTATCGGATATCCTTTCAACCACGGTTTAATCAGACGCCCGTTGGTGTATTGATAAATCGGCGCGATAGGCGCTTTCGCCATAATGATTTTTTCCGCAGCGTTGTAATCATCGTTGCGCGCTTTTTCCGAGTTTTCCAGCGCTGCCTGTGTCAGAATTTTGTCATAGGCCGGATCGTTAAAGCGCGAAATATTGCCGCTGTGGGTTGAGGTCAGTAGCGACAGGAAAGTCGACGGTTCATTGTAATCCCCTACCCACGAAGCGCGGATCACATCGAAATTCCCGGTATTTCGACTGTCTATATAGGTCTTCCACTCCTGATTTTGCAGCTTCACATCAACACCAAGGTTTTTCTTCCACATCGACGCCACCGCGATAGCGATTTTCTGATGATTTTCCGAGGTGTTATACAGCAGAGTCAGCTTCAGCGGACGGTTTGGGCCGTAGCCCGCCGCCTGCAGCAGCGCTTTCGCCTGAGCATTCAGCTCGGCCTGACTCATGCTCTCAATTTGCACCGGCTGCGGAGTAAAGCCTGCGGTGACATCCGGGGTAAAGCGCCAGGCCGGTTTCTCGCCGGTTCCCAGAATTTTCTCTGCCATCAGACGACGGTCAATCGTCATGCTCAGCGCCAGGCGCACGCGCTCATCGGCAGTTGGCCCCTTCTGCGTGTTAAACGCATAGTAATAAGTCCCCAACTGCGGCGGGGTATAGACCTGTCCCGGGATGTCCTTCAGCAGCTTCTGATACAGGTTTTTCGGGAATGACTCAGTGATATCGATATCGCCCGCCAGATAGCGCTTGGTCGCCGCCGACTCCTGGTTGATCGGCATAAACGTAACCTGCTGAATGACCGTTTTGGCGTTATCCCAATAGTGCGTATTGGGAACCACCACCAGCTTTTCATTCACCACGCGATCTTTTAAAACATACGCGCCGTTACCGACCAGATTACCCGGGCGCGTCCAGTTATCACCGCTTTCCACATTGGCTTTCTGCACAGGATAAAAGGCGAAACTGGCCGCCAGATTGCTGAACCACGGCAGCGGTTTATCCAGCTGCACGCGCAGGGTCCGCGCATCCACCGCGGTGACACCGAGGCTATCCGGCGCGGCTTTACCATCAATAATATTTTGCGCGTTGCTGATGCCCGCCAGTGCGGCAAACCACGCGAACGGCGAAGTCGTTTTTGGGTCCACCAGCCGCCGCCAGCTATAGACAAAATCCTCTGCCGTCACCGGCGTGCCGTCGGACCAGCGGGCGTTGTCACGCAGGGTGAAGGTCCAGACGCGGTTATCATTGCTCTGCCAGCGAGTCGCCACGCCAGGAATCAGGTTGCCTTTCGCGTCCTGATTGACTAAACCTTCAAAGAGATCGCGGATCACCTGAATTTCTGGCAGGCCCACGGCTTTAGCGGGATCTAATGTGGCGGGTTCATCTTTAATGTGCCGCACCAGCATCTGTTTTTCAGCTAATACGGTGCCCGGAGGGACATCCGCCGCCCAGGCAAGAGAAGAGACGCTGGCTAACCACAGCGCGCCGCATGTCAATGTGACAGGATACTTCATAAGATCCCCTTTAAAATAAAAAAACCAGAGCTGGTAGTGCGATAATTATTTGTTTCATCACCTGAAATTGCAAACTGCTTGTGATAGAAAATTGACATATATGCTGATTTCTCGATCGCAGGAAACTATTTGATTCCGGGACGGTTTTACACAACACTGCTCAAAATAACCTGATAACAGGATGCCCTATGCCCGTTTCTCGTCCCCGCCCTCAACGCGGCGCTTTTCCGCCAGGAACCCAGCGCTACGGCCAGTCTCATCTCGGCGCACCGCTGCTGTGGTTCCCTGCACCGCTGGCCGATAGCCGCAGCGGTTTAATTCTTGCCGGCACCCACGGCGATGAGAACTCATCAATCGTCACCCTCTCCTGCGCGTTACGCACGCTCAAACCGGAGCTGCGCCGTCATCACGTGGTGCTGGCGGTAAATCCCGACGGCTGTCAGCTAGGGTTACGTGCCAACGCACGTGGAATCGACCTGAACCGAAATTTTCCGGCGGCGAACTGGAAGGAAGGGGAAACGGTTTATCGCTGGAACAGCGCGGCAGAGCAGCGTGATGTGGTTCTGCTCACTGGCGAAAAGCCCGGTTCAGAGCCAGAAACCCAGGCGCTGTGCCAGCTGATCCACCAGACCCATCCCGCCTGGGTCGTTTCATTTCACGATCCGCTAGCCTGCATTGAAGATCCCGGCCACAGCGAGCTGGGACGCTGGCTCGCCAATGCCTTTACTCTGCCGCTGGTGGGCAGCGTCGGCTATGAAACGCCCGGCTCCTTTGGCAGCTGGTGCGCCGATATCGGCCTGCCGTGCATTACCGCCGAATTTCCGCCGATATCCGCCGACGAGGCCACGGATAAATACCTGTCGGCAATGATTAACCTGCTGCACTGGCACCCTCAAAGATGAAGTACGCCGGTGCTGAAATGCAGCGCCGGCTCAACATCGACCGCCAGCCAGGTTGGGCCATCAAGATCGGCAAAACGGGCCAGCGGCACCAGCGGCAACGCGGCGCTAATGGCTCGCGAGGTACACAGCATGCAGCCCAGCATCCGCGCAAATCCCTGTCGCTCCGCCTCCTCCGCCAACAGCAACGCTTCGGTCAGACCGCCGGTCTTATCGAGTTTAATATTGACCATTTCGTAGCGACCGCGTAACGCCGCGAGGCTGTCGCGGGTATGGCAGCTTTCATCAGCACAAACAGGCAACGGATGAATAAAATTCTCCAGCGCCGCATCGTCCCCCGCCGGAAGCGGCTGCTCCAGCATCGCCACGCCGATATCCGCCAGAAGTTGACAACGCTCAGCCAGACCATCGCTACGCCAGGCTTCGTTGGCATCAACAATTAACGTCGCCTGCGGCACCGCTTCGCGAATCGCTATCAGCCGTTCGCTAATCAGATGATCATCAAGCTTCACTTTCAGCAACGTGGCCCCTTTCTGCCACAGCGCCGCCGCGCTGGCTGCCATCTGCTCTGGCGTACCAATGACCACCGTTTGCGCGGTGACCACCCGGTTAGGCAGCATGACGCCTGACTGCTGAGCAATGCTCTTACCCGCACTGCGCGCTTGCCAATCCCAGAGCGCGCAATCGACGGCATTACGCGCGGCTCCCGGGGGGAGCAGACTTTGAATCTGTTCACGCGAGATGCCGCATTCAATCTGTTCGCCAATCGTCATAATCTGCGCCATCACCGAGGCGATGCTCTCGCCGTAGCGGGGGTAAGGCGTGCATTCCCCCACGCCTTTCACGCCATTTTCTTCGATCTCCACTACCACCACTTTGGCCTCGCTGCGGCTGCCGCGGGCGATCACAAAAGGAGTATGTAACGGCCAGGCTTCTTCATAGACTCGCAGATTTCGCATTCCCTGAACCTCGCAGGTAAATATTAAAAGGATTTGCCGTGCTGATGACTGATGTCATACACTAGCCAGAACGTTAACTATATGTAAACAGGAAGATAACCATGTCACAAACCGTGCATTTCCAGGGCAACCCCGTTTCTGTTCAAGGCACCATTCCGCAGGCAGGCGCTAAAGCGCAGCCGTTTACGCTGGTCGCCAAAGATCTCTCTGACGTCGCGCTGAGCCAGTTCGCAGGCAAACGTAAAGTGCTGAACATTTTCCCAAGCATCGATACCGGCGTTTGCGCGGCATCGGTACGTAAGTTTAACCAACTGGCGTCTGAACTGGACAACACCGTAGTGCTGTGCATCTCCGCCGACCTGCCGTTCGCCCAGTCTCGCTTCTGCGGCGCTGAAGGCCTGAACAACGTTGTCACGCTGTCCACCCTGCGCGGCGCGCAGTTCCTGGCCGACTACGGTGTCGCTATCTCCGCAGGCCCGCTGGCCGGTCTGGCGGCGCGCGCTGTGGTCGTCATTGATGAAAACGACCAGGTTGTTTACAGCCAACTGGTGAATGAAATCACCGAAGAGCCGGACTACGACGCCGCTCTGGCCGCGCTGAAAGCGTAATAACACAGCTAAGCACCCTGAGCCCTCGTTGATCGGGGGCTTTTTTATTCCCGCGCCGCATAGCGGGAGATAAAACGTGCAATCGCCGGACCGGTCAGCAAGATGGTGAACAGACGCAGCGTCTGCATCGCCATAATAAAAGACATATCCGCCCGCGTACCTGCAGCAATAATCGCCACCGTATCCAGCCCGCCGGGACTGGTTGCCAGATAAGCAGTCATAAAATCCAGCGGCAGAACCTGCGTTAATCCAAAAGCCATCAGCGCACACAGCAGAATCAAGCCAATAATCGACGCCAGGATCTGCGGTAAGGTTTTCAGCGCCAGCAAGAAAATCTGTTTATTAAACTTTAGACCAACGCTCCAGCCAATGGCGGCATAGGCCAACGCCAACAGCCATTCCGGGAGTTCGAGTACCAGCCAGCCTTCTCCCTGCACCAGCGCGCCGAGCAACATCGGAAAGAGCATCGCCCCCGACGGAAAGCGCAACCGCAGACCCAGCCACCCTGCCGCCGCGGTCAATAATAGCGTGAGCGGAAGCTGCCAGCTTATCGGCGGAAACCAGATAACCTGCTGAGTCATCTCCTGAGCATCGCCGCCGAGAGCGACGCGAACGACCAGCGCCGCAGCCCCGGCGACGAACAGCACCCGCAGGTACTGCATCAACGCCACCAGCCGGACATCGGCACCGTAATCCTGAGCCATAACCACCATCGCCGACGCGCCGCCCGGCGAGCTTCCCCACGCGCCGGTGGCACCAGGTAACGCGCTATAACGCACCAACAGCCATCCCGCCAGCGCGCTAATGGCGAGCGTAGAAAAAAGAATCAGCAGCACCAGCGCCCAGTTTGCCAACAGAACGCCGAAGATCGAGGGCGTGAGGCTGCGGGCAATCATGCAGCCAATAATCGCCTGGGCAGCAATAAAAAACGGGCGGGGTACGCGAATTTCTGCGCCGCGAAGGCTAAGAGTAATCCCGGCAATCATCGGCCCCAGCAACAGCGCGGCGGGGAGATGAAACCAGAACAGAACAAAGGAGAGCGCACCGGAGAGCGCCAGCAATTTCATCCACTGAAAGAAGTGACTACGCGAAATCCACATGCGTATTCCTGAGAGAAAAAGAGTAAAAGTGGAGTATATACAAGATAATGCTACGGGAAGAACCCCTCCCTTTTCTGGAAATGCAAACCGGCTGCACAAGCAGCCGGTGGCAATGATTACTCGTCGTTTTTCTTCTGGCTCAAGCCATATTCGCGCAGTTTATTGGCGATCGCGGTGTGCGAAACGCCAAGGCGTTTGGCCAGTTTACGCGTGCTGGGGAAGTTGCGATAAAGCTGGGTGAGCACAGAGCGTTCAAAGCGGCGAGTGATGTCATCCAGCGAACCTTCCATCGCTTCTTCGCCCACAGGCAAGGAGGCCACATCGTGATCCGGTAACAGGATATCCTGCGGACGCAGTTCAAAACCGTCCAGCTGCGTCAGCGCGCGATAAACCGCGTTCTTGAGCTGGCGCACGTTGCCCGGCCAGCTATAGCGCGTCAATACGCTATTCAAATCCGCAGAGAGTTTAGGACGCGGGATCCCCTGCTCATCGGCAAAGCGCGCCACGAACAGTTCGGTCAACGGCATGATATCCTGCGGGCAGTCGCGCAGCGGCGGCAGATACAGGGTCAGAACGTTGAGACGATAATAGAGATCTTCACGGAATAGTCCTTTCTGTACCAGCTCCACCAGGTTTTTCTGGGTGGCGCAGATCACCCGCACATCGACATGAACCTCATGATCTTCACCAACCCGGCGGAAGGTACCATCGTTGAGAAAACGCAACAGTTTGGTCTGCATTCTCGGCGACATCTCACCGATTTCATCCAGCAGCACCGAGCCGCCGTTAGCCTGCTCGAAGAAGCCTTTTTTACCCTGAATCGCATCGCCAAACAGCTCGCTTTCCACCGCGTCTTCCGGAATAGAGCCGCAGTTCAGCGCCAGATAGGGTTTTCCTGCGCGCGGGCTGGCCAGATGGCAGGCTTGAGCCAGCAGATCTTTACCGGTGCCGGTATCGCCAACAATCAGCAGCGGCGCACTAAGCATTGCCAGCTTGCGGGCCTGCTCCACGACATGGCGCATTTTTGGACCAACGGCGAGGATCTGACTAAAGGCGCTGGTATCCTGAATGGTCATGGTTTGCAGCTGGCGGCCCATACGGACCGTCGAACGCAGCATTGCCACCGCACCGGTGAGCACTCGCTCGCCGTGCTCACCTTCCAGATAGACCGGGGTGATTTCCAGCAGGAAATTCTGTCCGTTAACCACAACATGCTCAGCATGCGATTCCTGCGGGCTATTTTCCAGCCAGCGCTGCACGTTAAAATCAGTGATCAATTGCGCGACCGGATGGCTGCGTAGCTTATCCTGGCTCTGGGCAAACAGCTGGCAGCTGGCCGGATTAGCCAGTTCAACTTTCCCCCTGGTGTCCAGAGACAGCACCGGTTCCGGCATCGCCACCAGCAGTGCGCTAAGTGCGAGATGTTCACGTTCTGATGGCATCCACGGCACGGTACGCACATCTGTCACTCCAGCAATACGGCGAATTTCCGCCATCAGGCTGCTGAAGTTGGCAAACTCCAGTTCGGCGAAATTGAGATAAATTCGGCCAATAGGGTCGATATCGATACCGCGCAGATCGATACCACGCAGCACCAATAAATCGAGTAATTCACGGGTCAGACCAAGACGGTCTTCACAAAAGACTTCAAGACGCATAGGAGTTTTCACCCTAAAAAGGCCAATGACGGATGAATAATAGGACAGTTATTTGCTGGCGTGAAGATAGCTGTCAACAATTATTGACAGCATGGCGGAAAAATGGCCTTTCTGCCGTAAAGTTATACGTTCAGAGCGGACACATGACCAGAATCGTTCAGACGAGTCATCAGCCCTCAAACCGGCAAGGTACCTTATGCTGGTTTGAGGGCAGCATCATCGAACCGCTCCGTTAACGCAAAATATCGACCACTCCCGTCCTTCCGTTCACCCTGACCCGCATTCCATTCTCCAGCAGCGTCATGACCCCGCGCACGCTCATCACTGCCGGAAGCTGCAGCTCCCGCGCGGTGACCGCCCCATGTGACAACGGTCCGCCGCTTTCGGTGATCACTCCGCTCGCGCGGTAAAACAGCGAGGTCCACGCAGGATTAGTCGTGCGAGCCACCAGAATCGCGCCTTTTGGAAAAGCAGCAAACTCCTCCGGCCCATGAACCAGAAAGACCTCACCTTCCACCTCGCCAGGGCTGCCAGCCATCCCCTGTAATCCCTCACCCTGCCGCAATTCGCGGATCGCATCATCTTCGCCAAGATTCCATGACGGACTACGCTGTTTCGCCGCCTGCCAGGCAGACTTATTGGCGTGCACCTGCGCGGCCAGATCTTCGAAAGCGTTCTGCGCCACCGCAGCGTCAAGATCGGCGAATGACGCGAAATAGAGATCATCCGCTTCTTGCAGAATACCCGCAGCCGTCAGCCGCTCCCCCATCTCGCGCACACCGCTGCGGAACGGCAGCGTAAGACGCGTGGTCTGATAATGCTCAAGGTCGTCCAGCCAGGTATAAACGCGCGCCAGGCGAGTCACCTCTTCAACAAAGTAGCGCAGATCTTCCGGCACCTGAGCCAGCCATGCGTGCTGCGCCGCTGAGGCAGCCAGCTTGCCGTTAAGCGCCTGCGCCGCCAAATCATCGTCCGGCAGCTCCACCAGCATTTTCAGCTGATCCAATACAATATGCGGCGCTTCAAGCCAGGTCGGATAATAAGCGTCGAAATCCAGCTCGCGATGGCCGTGGCGTTGCAGGAACTGGTTGAAGTCAGTATCAAACGCAGGATACGCGCTAAGACGTGAAACAAGCGCCAGCGACGGGGTATCGGCGAACTCCCGCAGCAGCTCTGGCTCGTTACGAACCTGCCGCGATAGCGCCCACAGCTCAGCGTTAACTTGCCCGGTTTTAGTCTCGGCGACCGACAGCAACAGATCGAACATCGATTTGGCTTCTGCCGCAGGCATCGACATTTGCAGGATCTGGTAGAGCACGGCATACAAGGTGCGCTGGGTCAGGGAAATAGCAATATTTGGCAGGAAGTAACGTTTACCCGCATCGCGTACCCGCAGCAGATAATCCCAGCACTGCGCCAGCGTGTAGCTCGCCAACGGCTCGCGCATCAATGCGCCGATTTCCAGCAGATAAGTATCCAGATCGCGCATCCAGCGGATCGGCAACTCCTGCACCCAGGCATAGCGCTTTGCCAGCGTCGGCAGAGCCGCTCGCAGTTGCTCCAGCGAACTGATGCCGCCGGGCATTCTGCCAGCATACAGTTCCACCGCATTCTGGTTGCCATAGACATAGCACTCTTTTACCGCGAACCATTTACCCCCAAAACCAGGCAAGCCCATCAGGGAAAAAGAGAAGTTGAGCGATTCATGGAAACCTTCCTCTACCAGATCCCAGGTCAACGGCGTTACCGCATTAGGAAAGCGTTCAGCGGATTCATCGCGCGTCCAGCGTTCCGGCACGAACGTGACCGGACGGGATTGCAGCAGATAGAACGACGCACCGGAAAATGCCCATTCAATATCCTGGGGAAAACCAAAAAACGCCTGCGCCTGCCGGGCGACGCTCGCCACCGTCAGACATTGTTCATCGCTAAGCGAACTCTGCGATTGCCGGGATGCGGGCAGGACCACATCGTGTACGCCCTGGCTGTCTTTCAGCAAAATCGTCGTTTTTTGTCCGATACTACGTTCCGTGACTTCTCCCTGCGGCATGGCAACGCGGTATTCATCCACCTCCCGCTCGCCGCCGACGACGCTCTCGCCTAATCCAAAGCAAGCGTTAATCAACACTTGCTCCAGCTCCCCGCGTACCGGATCGATGGAAAAGGCCACACCGGCCGCATCGCTTTCCGTCATCTCCACCATCTGCTGGATCACCACCGCCATCGCGGCGTCGAGGTGAACGAGTTGCAGATGCGCGCGATAGCGCATGGCGTGTTCATGCCATAACGAAACGTAGCATTCGCGCACCGCGTTGAGGATCGCATCAGCGCCGCGCATATTGAGCAAGGTATCGTGCTGTCCGGCGAAAGCCGCGCCGGGCAGATCTTCAAACGTCGCTGAAGAGCGCACAGCAACGTTCCAGTCCTTCGCCCCAAGCGCGTCCAGCCGTTGCGTTACCGCCACGCGTAGCGCTTGTGGCAAAGCTTGTCGACGAATGAGCGCCTGAATTTCGCGGCTGCATATGCCGAAATCGTCATATTGTTGCAGTAGAGTCTGGATTTGCTCTCTTAGCGGTGCCAGAAACAGCTGATAAGCAGAAGCCGACACAATCAGACCGGGCGGCACCGGCAGGCCCCCTGCGGTCAGACGCGCGAGGTTGGCGCCCTTCCCCCCGCTCAGCGCCAGTTCGCTGGCGTGCGGATCGTGAAAGGTAAAAATCATCGAGTCTTCCGTTAGCATTATGCTTTCCTTATCATGTTGTTACGGCGGGAGAAGCCGCAGCGGCGCAGCCATACCAGCACCAGAAACGCCAGCAGAGCACCAAAAATCAGATCGATACCGTAGTGATAGCGCAGATAGAGCGTCGCCAGGATCAACCCCACCACCAGCGGCGACAGCAACAGCGCGCAAAGATAGCGACGCTGTAAAAGCAGATAACCAAACACATAGAGGCTAATCCCGCAGTGCAGGCTGGGAAAAACGTCCATACCCGTTCCACCACTCGCCACCAGCGAAACCAGCAGCGCGGTCAGCGCGCCGCCTTGCGGCGGATAGGAAAAAACGTCCGGAAAGGCAAGATAAGGCCCGGCGGCAGGCACCAGTAAATAGCCGATAAATCCAAAGAGATACATCAGCATCAGACCATAGAAGAAACCACGGCTGGCAAGTTCATGGCGACGGAAAGCGCAAAACAGCACCGGCAGCAGAATAATGAAATAGAATGAGAGATAGCACAGGCTCATTACCTCACTTAACCAGACCCTCTCCCAGCCGAGCAGCCGTTCAGTCAATCCGCTACCGAATAGCCAACGATCGGCCGCCAGCAGCCAGGCGTCCATTGAGCGCGGCATCGCCAGCTGAATCGCCTTAAACAGAGGGAAAACCAGCCAGCTGGCGGCAAACTGCAGTACGCCAATCCAGCTGCGCCAGCGCGACGACGACGAACGCATTGATTGCAGCAACAGCAGCCAAACCATCACGCTGGCGATTACCGGCGCAATAAATTGGGGGTCACGCAGTTGCCAGGCGGAAAAAATCCCCAACCCGGAAATCAAGGCGATCAGGGCTAAATAGATCCCATACCCCGGACGGTTCCGGGGAGCCAAACCGACAAAATGGGCATTCTTTATCAGGCTCAAACGTTTTCCTCCCCCCAAACAGAACGTTGCCGCCACCCCAGGTAAGCCGCTGTATAAAGCAGCCACAGCCAGGGAAAGAGAATACCCAGCACAATCAAACAGGGCAGCCACAGCAGCGCGACGGCAAAACCGCTCGCCAGACGAAAAAAGGCCACCGTATTGCGCCCGTCGGCCTGTCTGCCAACCCACCAGGCGCAGAGCAGAACCGGAAAAAGTACCAGCACAAACGGCAGTTGCAGCGCGCAGGCCCAAATGTTTCTTTGCCGATGCCGCTTATCAGATGGTTTTTCAGCATGCGTTCCGCTTGCCGCTCGTTTAAAAGCCAACGCCCAGGATTCGCTATGCCGCCACTGGTGGGCATAGCCTTCGGCGTCCGCCATGGTCGCCTCGCTGTCGCAGTTGACCGAAACCTGATTCAACGCATTACTCACACATTCAGTGATTTCCGTTTCCCAGGCCTCCTGGGATTTATCCTCCCGAGCGGGAAATACCAGCGCTTCGCCAACCAGCAGCTCAACCCGCGAACCAAAGCGATCCGGAGCCTGATAGAAACTCCCTACCGGGATCACCCGAAAGCGCTGGCCTTCCTGCAACAGTCGGCGAATGATTTTCACCGTTCCCGGCTGATAAGGCTGTGGTGCATAGCTCCATTCGCTGGTGCCTTCCGGAAAGATCACCAGGCTGCCGCCCTGCTTGATATGAGCAATGGCGTGCAGCACCGGGTTTCCCGCCTGCGTCCGGCTAAAACCGTAGCGAGCACGATCCTTGTCGCGCACAACCGGAATGCCGGTAAATAGCAGGCGCAAAAAACGCGATCTCAGCAGCTGAACGGAGGCAAGAAACTGGCCATGCGGCAACAGCGGGCTAACCACCCAACCGTCGGTGGCCCCGTTACGGTGGCTGGCAAGCAGAATCGTGGGAATATCATCGTCCAGCGGTAAAACACGGTGGCCACGCTCGTCAATAAAGTCGATCGAAGCGTAGTAGAAATGGCTCAATAGCCTGGCGATAAAGCGATACCAGCGCGGTAGCGCTCTGCCCGGAGTGAAGAGCAGCCAGGGAAGATTACGTTTATCCATAACGTGCGGTTGTCATCATGTCCTTGTTTAACATTTCCGCACAATAATCGCTTCGCTGGGGGATTACAATAAGCAGTTTGGGGGCATCATCGCCCCCTCAGAATTACTGTGGATGAAATGCGGGCATCAGCTTCCGGTTATGTTCGATAACCTCATCCAGCGCCTGTTCAAGCTTCTCACCGCTGACGATCAGCGGGTTCAGCACCAGCGCGCGCCAGGCGGTATGCCGGTTACCCGTTATCGCCGCTTCGATGGTCAGCCGCTCGAAAGACTTCATCAGTTGCAGCAGGCGCAGCGTATCTTCCGGGAATGACGCCACGTTCAGCGGCTGCGGGCCGGATGCGGTAATCAGCGAACTCACCTCGACCGCGCAGTCGTCCGGCAGGCCGTTAATCGCGCCATTGTTACGCGTGTTAACGTGCATAATAATGCGCTTGTCATTATAAATACCGTTCATCAATTCACAGGCGGCTTCAGAATAATATTGCCCACCGCGCCCCTCCAGCGCCTTCGGTTTTACCGCCAGATTCGGGTCGCTGTATTGGGTGAAAAGCTCTTTTTCCAGCAACTTCACCACCTCGCCGCGAGTCCCTTCACCATCGGCCTCGGTCAGCTCCTGGCGCAGCATGTCATCCTTCATATAGTAATAACGCAGGTAGGCGCAGGGGATCATCCCCAGCCCTTGCAGCAAATGCTGCGGCCAGCGGAACGGCGGAATATTGCGCGGCACCAGCGGATCGTTACCTGCGCTAATCTGCGCAATGGCTTCCGGCAGCCACTCTTTGCCTTTATGCAGAATCTGCCGCACGAAGATGAAATGGTTCAGGCCCGCAACCTGCATGATGAAATCATTTTCGTTGGCGCAATTAAGCAGCTGTGCGACGCCCTTTTGCATAATCACCGGCACGTTGCACAGGCCCACGGCTTTAATTTTGCTATGACGCAGCACCGCTTCCGTCACCATGCCCGACGGGTTGGTAAAGTTCAGTAGCCAGGCGTCCGGGCACAGGCGTTCCATATCTGCCGCAATCTCCAGAGCAATCGGGATTGTCCGGCAGGCATTGGCAAAACCGCCCAGCCCGTTGGTCTCCTGGCCAATCAAGCCATATTTTAACGAGATGCGCTCGTCGCTGATGCGCGCATCCAGGCACCCGGCACGGAACTGCGAGCAGACAAAATCCGCGCCCTGCAAGGCGCTTTCGCGGTCAAGCGTCGCCACCACTTCAATAGACAAACCCGCTTTGGCAATCATTCGCCGCGCCAGCCCGGCGATAATTTCAACCTTTTCTTTGCCGTCTTCAATATCGACCAGCCACAGCGCCTTAACCGGCATCTCAGCGTGCCGTTTAAGTAAACCTTCGATCAGTTCCGGGGTATAGCTGGAACCGCCGCCAATCACCACAATTTTGAGTCCTGACATGGTATATCTCCATTTGATATAGGGTATAACTATTTAAAACCGTCATAACTGGCGGAACAAACGAAATAAAATGGCTCATGCATGAATATGATTAATGCATAACGGAGAATGACCATGCTGGAGCAACAAAGCATCCTGGCGCTACTACAAACCTTCGAAGTGACCGCGCGCCACCTTAGCTTTACCCTTGCAGCACACGAAATGAACCTCACCCAGGGAGCGGTGAGCCACCGAATTCGCAAACTGGAGATGCACATCGGCTTTCGCCTGTTTATCCGGCTAACGCGTAAGCTGGCGCTAACCGAAGAAGGCAAGCGCCTGCTGACCACGCTAAGCCACTCGCTGCGCGCTATTAATGATGAAATCGAAGATATTCGCGAACAGGATCTGCGCGGGACGCTGCATGTTGGCATCGCACCGACGCTGGCGCATTTGTGGTTGATGCCGCGCCTGTCGCGCTTTCAGGCGCAGTGGCCGGGGTTGAACTTACAGTTTCGCGTGCGGGCCGGAGTGATGGACTTTAACGAAGAGCGTGTGGACCTGGCTATTTACTACGGCGCGACCCAGTATCCCGATCTGTATCAAGAGCGGTTGATGAGTGAGAACCTGCTCCCGGTGTGCTCGCCGGAATATCAGCGTCAACATCAGCCGCTGAGCGCAGGAGCATCGTCGGGAGTGCTCTGGATCCACGCGTCTGAATCGACGGATGTCCAGGATCAGTTCAGCGAGTGGCGATTATGGTGTCAGCAAACGGGGGCGAATTTACCTTTTGAGGGGCGTTATTACGCCGTGAATAACCACTCCATCGCGATTCAGATGGCGGAGAACGGTTTAGGGGTGATGATGGGCCGTCAGACGCTGATTCAACCTCTGCTCGACAGCGGTAAGCTGGTGGCATTGAGCGAGGAAAAGGTGCCCTCGCCGTTTGGATATGACCTGATTTGCCCGCAAGAGAACCGCTCGCGCCCGCGTTTTCTCGCCTTTAGTGAGTGGTTACAAGATGAGTGTGGTCAGGATCAATCCCCGGTAACGCAGTTGTATGACCGGGATACAAACCAACAGCAGTCTGCTGGACGGTAGCCCGGACAGGTGCGCCAGCACCGCCTCCGGGAAACAACGCGCAATGCTGCCTCTGATTCTCTCCCCGGTGGCGGCTAGCGCCTTACCGGGGCTACGGATTCACAGCTATCTGCGGGTTGGTAGCCCGGACAGATGCGCAGCATCGCCTCCGGGAAAACAGCCGTCTGCGGGCCGGGAAGCCCGCAAAAACCGCTATTTCTCCGGACTGTTTTTACTCTTCTGTAAGGTATCTTTCAGTTGACCAATCAGCTCGCGGCGAAAATCGCCCAGCCGCGGCTTATCATCGGCGATCCATGGCAGCGGGCGACAGAGTTCCATCGCTTTAATCCCCAGCCGCGCGGTCAGCAGTCCGGCGCCAATGCCCTGGGCCGCGCGCGCCGACAGCCTGGCGGCCAGATCCTGCGACATCCAGTCCATCCCCACTTCCCGCACCAGCTCGCTGGCTCCGGCAAAAGCGATATTCAGCAGCACCAGACGGAACAGGCGCAGACGGCTGTAGTAGCCCAGCTCAATGCCGTACAGCGTGGCGATGCGGTTGATCAGACGTAAGTTACGCCAGGCGATAAACGCCATATCCACCAGCGCCAGCGGGCTGACGGCAATCATCAACGTCGACTCCGCCGCCGAGCGGCTGATTTCGCGCCGAGCCTGAGCATCGAGCACTGGCTGCACGATCTGCGCATACAGGCTGACCACTTCGCGATCGTTCTGCGTCTCATGGATCGCCGCATACCAGCGCTGTAGCGCCGGATGCGATTGATCCAGCCCCGCCTGCTGCGCGAGTTTTTCACAAAACGTACGCCCTTTGCCAACTGCATGGCTGTGCATCAAATCCCGCGCCTCATCGCGTTCGTGCGCTCGTTGACGCAGACGCCGCAGACGCCGCCATTCAGTCGCCACTGAACCGACGCCAGCGCCAATAATCAGCGCCCCGGCAGCGCAACCGCCAAGCGCGATCCAGTCCTGCGTCTGCCAGGCGGTCATTGTCCACTGCACGCCCTGCGCGACTACGCTCACGCCGAAAATAGTCAACCCGGCGCTGACCATTTTCCGCCACAGGCTACGTTTGGGCCGCAGAACTGATTCAACAACTGCCTCCGCCGCCCCCTCTTCTTCTTCCACGACATCAAGGCGCGCCGGAGCAAACTTCCCGGCATCCACGTCATCAAAAGCGCGGGCGGATTTGAGAATTTGCGCCTTTTCCGCCTCCAGCGGGCCGTCGAAATCGATACGCGGCTTTAACGGTTCGGTCATCGCAACTTATCTCCAATTAAAAATTCCAGCGCCGCATCGAGGCGAATATGCGGCAGCGGCTTATCAACATCCATCACCTGCGGACGGAAGTTTTCAAACTGAAAGCCCTGTTTCTCCCAGAATGCCTGGCCCGGCAGACGTGCGGGCACCTCGCCGGGATAGACGGTCAGCGGCTGGCCGTCGCTCAACCGGTTACCCCGCAGCGCGGGGATCTTTTCGCCGTTCACCTCGATAAGCCCGCTCTGGGTCGCCTGAATAGACGCCAACCCCAGGCAATCCATACTGATCCCCTCGAACGCCGCGTTTTGCCAGGCGTCCTGAATCAGCTGTTGCAGCAGCGACACCATATTACTGTGCTGATCGACGGTCACGTGATCGGCTTTGGTGGCCGCAAACAGCAGCTTATCGATAACTGGCGAGAACAAGCGGCGGAACAGCGTGCGCTGGCCATAGTGAAAACTTTGCATCAGCTGCGTCAGCGCCAGGCGCATATCGTTGAACGCCTGTGGCCCGCTATTGAGCGGTTGCAGGCAGTCCACCAGCACAATTTGCCGATCGAAGCGCAGAAAATGGTCTTTATAGAAACCTTTGACGACTTTCTCGCAGTAGTATTTAAAGCGCTCGCGCAACATCCCGGCATTGGTGTGTTTGTCCGCCTGAGCCAGCCTGGCCTCCCCAGTCGCATCAACATCCGGCCAGGGGAAAAATTGCAGCGCAGGCGCGCCGGCCATTTCGCCGGGCAGCACAAAGCGCCCGGGCTGAATAAAGTGCATCCCTTCGCGTTTACAGGTGTGCAGATAATCGGTCCACGCGCTGGCAATCTCCGCCAGGCGGGTTTCATCGGCCGGAGCCAGCGGGTCCAGCCCTTCACAAAGCTGCCGCCAACGCGTCGACCATTCTGCCCTCTGCCCTTGCAATAGCCCGGTCATCTGTCGTGACCAGGTGAGATAGTCCTGGGCCAGCATTGGCAGGTCCAGCAGCCACTCGCCGGGATAATCGACGATTTCCAGATACAGCGTTGAGGTCTCTTTAAAGTGGCGTAACAACGAATCGTTGGAACGATAGCGCAGCGCCAGGCGGATTTCGCTGACGCCGCGAGTGGGCGTAGGCCAGACCGGCGGCTGACCATACAGCTGGGCCAGCCCTTCGTCATAGGTGAAACGCGGAATGCCAAAGTCCCGCTGCGGTACGCGCTTGACGCCCAGCAGACGCTCTTCTCTGACCGCGCTAAGTAGCGGTAGACGCGCCCCGGTGTGAATATTCAGCAGTTGGTTGACCAGCGCGGTGATAAAAGCGGTCTTTCCGCTGCGGCTAAGGCCGGTAACGGCCAGACGGAGATGCCGATCAACCCCACGATTAACCAGCGCATTGAATTCAGTTTTGAGTCGCTTCATCGCCATCCTGTTGTGCCTGAAGAACGAGAGAGAATAATATGGGGGCTATACGGATAATTATCAATGGCTTGCATTAGCCCCACGACCGCGGGGCTGAAGATTACTTACTGGCGCTTTTTGGCATATCTATCTGATTAAGGCCACCCGCATTAACTACCTGAGTGTAGCCCATCTCAGTCAGCATCTGCTGGGCCTGACCCGACTGTCGCCCGACGTTGCAATAGACTTTAATGGTATCGTTTTTATCCGGAACTTCACTCGCAATCCGCGTTTTTATATCAGCCAGCGGGATGTTAATCGCCCCTTCGACGTGTTCTTTTTGATACTGCTGCGGAACGCGAACATCGATCCAATGCTCCGCCGCAGACACCGGTAAGGCGACGGCAAGAGCTAAACCCAGAAGTAGTTTTCGTAGCATTTTATCATCCTGATATGTTGAGTTTTTAGGCACTCATAACATACGCCATCCGCGACGTTTAGAAAACCGTTGTGCAGCTCGACTAAGCATGGGTTCAAGAACAAGTAGCAGCAGCATTTTTAGCGGCCGACGGGCGACGGATTTAACCGCCCAACCAGCAACGCCGGCCGGGCCATAACGCAGCGCGGTCAGCAGAACCAGCTTGCCCGCGAATTTCAGACCTGGTTTCACTTTTTGCCCTGCCTGCTGCCATTTCATGTTCATCATTAACCTCACGTTCAATTACAGCTGGCGAAAACGACTGCGCAGCGAAAAGGTATCGGAGGTGACGTAACGTTCCATTTCACGTAAACGACGCTCCCCCGCCGCCAGTTCCTTATCTGCGGCAGCCAACAGTTCTCCACTGCTCGGCATTTTTTCACCATTCAGTTCGCTTTCCGGCATCGGATCCAACACGAATGAGAGAATAATGTAGGCCACGACCACAAACAGGAACAGGCCAAAAATCATTGCCAGCACGGTAATCAGGCGCACCAGCTTCACCGGCACGTCCAGATACTCCGCGATACCGGCGCAAACCCCTTTCACCATGCCGTGCTGCGGAATGCGCCACAGTTTTTTACTCAAATCCAGTCCGCCCATTATTGGTCTCTCCAGTTCGGATGCTCAGCATCAAGAATGGCTTCCAGCGCCTGAATACGCTCGCGCATCCGCTTAGCGTCATCGGTCAGTTGCAACAGACGTTGCTGTTCGTTCTGCGATAAGCTGCCGCTGGCGGTGCGATTGTTGTAGTGCAGCCAGAGCCAGACCGGCAAAACAAACAACACAAACAACGTCAAAGGGATGGCGAGAAAAAGCATGCTCATGTCGACTCCTTGCAGGTGGCAGCGGCACATCTCGGTGCCGCCCAAAAACGATTACTGGTTATTTTGATTCATTTTGGCTTTCAGCGCCGCCAGTTGCTCGCTGATTTCATCATCCGCTTTCAGGTCGGCGAACTGCTGATCCAGCGATTTGTCTTTGCCAAAACGATGGCTTTCCGCTTCGGCTTCCATATGATCGATACGGCGTTCAAACGATTCAAAACGCGCCATCGCCTCATCAATCTTGCCGCTATCCAGCTGACGACGAACGTCGCGGGAAGAGTTGGCAGCCTGATGACGCAGCATCAACGCCTGCTGACGTGCGCGGGTTTCGCTCAGTTTGTTTTCCAGCTCGCCGATCTCTTTTTTCATCCGCGTCAGGGTTTCATCAACCAGCTGCGCTTCATGTTCAAGGCTACCAATAAGATCGGTCAGCTTCTGTTTTTCGATCAGCGCGGAACGGGCCAGGTCGTCTTTCTCTTTACGTAACGCCAGCTCAGCTTTGTCCTGCCATTCACCCTGCTGGGCGACGGCCTGCTCAATACGACGACTCAGCTGTTTCTTTTCAGCCAGCGCGCGCGCCGAAGTCGAACGGACTTCAACCAGCGTGTCCTCCATCTCCTGAATCATCAGTCGAACCAGCTTCTGCGGGTCTTCTGCTTTCTCCAGCAGGGAGTTGATGTTGGCGTTCACGATGTCGGCAAAACGAGAAAAAATACCCATAATTTCAATCCTCATAGTTCTTGGTGTCAGGCATCGGCCTGTGCAATGACTAATACAAATGCCGTGCCAACTTTTTATCTTATTGATTTTAAAAGATGAGGTTGTTATCTGCGCAGTGGATTGCTAAAGTGACTTGGTGAATCACACTACTAAATGGCGAAATTCATCATGGCGGAATACAAGGACAACCTGCTCGGCGAAGCCAACAGCTTTCTTGAGGTGCTGGAGCAGGTCTCACGGCTGGCACCGCTGGATAAACCAGTGCTGGTGATTGGCGAGCGCGGTACCGGCAAAGAGCTTATCGCCAGCCGCCTGCACTTTCTCTCTTCCCGCTGGCAGGGGCCGTTTATCTCGCTGAATTGCGCCGCGCTCAATGAAAACCTGCTCGACTCCGAGCTGTTCGGCCACGAGGCCGGGGCGTTTACCGGCGCCAGCAAGCGCCATCCGGGGCGTTTTGAACGTGCTGATGGCGGCACCCTGTTTCTTGATGAACTGGCAACCGCGCCGATGCTGGTGCAGGAAAAACTGCTGCGGGTGATTGAATATGGCGAGCTGGAGCGCGTTGGCGGCAGCCAGCCGCTGCAGGTTAACGTTCGCCTGGTGTGCGCAACCAATGCCGACCTGCCGCTGATGGTAGAAGAAGGACTATTTCGCGCCGACCTTCTCGACAGGCTGGCCTTCGATGTGGTGCAACTTCCGCCGCTGCGCGAGCGGCACAGCGATATCATGCTGCTCGCCAGGCAGTTTGCTATCCAGATGTGCCGCGAACTCGGGCTGCCGCTGTTTCCCGGCTTTAGCGAGCGGGCGACGGAAACGCTGCAAAACTACCGCTGGCCCGGAAATATTCGCGAATTGAAAAACGTGGTTGAGCGCTCGGTCTACCGCCACGGCAGCAGCGACAGCGAGCTGGATAACATCATCATTAACCCCTTTCACCAACGGCAAACCTCACCGGTCGTCGCAGAAAAAGATAGCGCCGGGCCAGCGCTGCCGCTCGATTTGCGTTCTTTCCAGCATGAGCAAGAAAAAAAACTGCTGGAGATGAGCCTGGAGCAGGCAAAGTACAATCAGAAACAGGCAGCGGAATTGCTTGGTCTCACCTATCACCAGCTACGGGCATTGCTTAAGAAACACCAGCTCTGAACTATACACAGGAGCAGAAATTCTGCCCTCTAAAAGTGACAGCGTCACCAAACAATCAGTTAATTATTTGTAACTAGCAAGATACTTCAATGTGAATTATCATCTGCACCATGACCATTCAACGGACTGAAAATACAGATGATTCCGGTTAATTCCTTGACGCTTAGCCGCTATGCCGCGCACGTCAGCTTGATCCATACTATGAAAGGCCATAAGGCCCCTGCGCTGTCGGTGATGATGATCTTTTCAGACCTGTGCATCCGGTCAACCGAGGATTCCTATCGCCAGCAAGGCTGGGAAATTACGCAGAAAAAAAGTGGTCTGGTATTGCGAACCTATGTTGCCACCCATCACGACGGTGATAAGTTTGAAATTACCCCCAAAGATTATATCGCGCGATATAACCAACTCCTTCCGCTGTAGCCCTCCCTGTCCAGCCGCTGTGGAAACACGGCTAACTGGAGAAACCCCCAATAAAAAGATACCATGTCGCAAATATAGAGGGGTCTGGTGCGAGTAAGTACCACGGCAATTGTGAATAATCGTCCTCTCAAAGTGCCTGGACGTGCAGTCCTCGATTAAGAACCTATCCCATTAGGGCTATCTTATTTGCCAGTTTGGCCCTGGGCAGTGCTCAGAACCCTCACGTACTACGTGTACGCTCCGGTTCTTGCGCGCTGTCCGTGTCCAAACTGCCTGCAACGATTACGCCTACTGGGATAGGCTCTAAACCTTCTGAACCCTTTGTAAAGCATCACGATCGTTCCCGTTTGCCTGATGACAGGCTTTACGTGTTTAGCGAAATTGCGGGATATAAAACGCGTTGCGGTTTACGAGGTATACTCGAAGTTAATACGCGGTATGAATTTGAATCAGTTGGCTAAATAACCGACACAGCCGTCGCTCACATTATCCCATGAGCAATTAAGGTGGTGGTAAATGTTATTTAATATTAATAAGATAGAGCCTTGCTCTATAATCAAAAAGATACTATGCGCCTGAAATTGTCATCTCTCCTGGCAGCAGTCTCTATGCTGTGCGGGCAGGCCTTTGCCGCGCCAGCGCTGCCTGCTCACGCCGATATCCGTGATAGCGGCTTTGTTTATTGCGTCAGCGGTCAGGTCAATACTTTTAATCCGCAAAAGGTCAGCAGCGGACTGATTGTCGACACGCTAGCCGCCCAGCTCTACGACCGCCTGCTTGATGTCGACCCTTATACTTACCGTCTGGTGCCTGAGCTAGCGGAAAGCTGGGAGGTACTGGATAACGGCGCGACCTACCGTTTCCATCTGCGCAACAACGTGCCATTCCAGACCACAGCCTGGTTCAAACCCACCCGCAACTTCAATGCCGACGACGTTATTTTCACCTTCGGACGCATTTTTAACCGCGACCATCCATGGCATAACGTCAACGGTAGCAGCTTCCCTTATTTCGACAGCCTGCAGTTCGCCGACAGCGTTGAAAGCGTGCGTAAGCTGGATAATCAGACCGTCGAGTTTCGCCTGAAACGCCCGGACGCCTCGTTCCTTTGGCACCTGGCGACCCACTACGCCTCGGTCATGTCGGCGGAATATGCCGCGAAGCTGGCGCAGGGCGATCGTCAGGAGCTGATTGACCGCCAGCCGGTCGGCACCGGTCCGTTCCAGTTGGAAGAGTATCGTAGCGGTCAGTACATCCGGCTACAGCGCCATTCAGCCTACTGGCGCGGCACGCCGTTGATGCCGCAGGTTGTCGTCGACCTCGGTTCTGGCGGGACAGGTCGCCTGTCGAAATTGCTCACCGGCGAGTGCGACGTGCTGGCCTGGCCCGCCGCCAGCCAGCTCTCAATATTGCGTGACGATCCGCGACTGCGTTTGACCCTGCGTCCAGGGATGAATATCGCCTGGCTGGCGTTTAACACTGCGAAACCACCGCTCGATAACCCGGAAGTTCGTCATGCGCTGGCGCTGGCGATTAATAACCAGCGTCTGATGCAATCGATCTACTACGGCACGGCGGAAACCGCAGCGTCGATGCTGCCACGCGCCTCCTGGGCCTACGATAATGACGCCAAGATTACCGAATACAATCCAACGAAAGCGCGCGCCCAACTGAAAGCGCTGGGGCTGGAAAAGCTAACCCTCAAACTGTGGGTACCAACCAGTTCGCAAGCCTGGAACCCCAGCCCGCTGAAAACCGCCGAGCTTATTCAGGCGGATATGGCGCAGATTGGCGTAAAGGTGATTATCGTGCCGGTTGAAGGTCGCTTCCAGGAGGCAAGATTGATGGATATGAACCACGATCTAACGCTCTCTGGCTGGGCAACGGACAGCAACGATCCGGACAGTTTTTTCCGCCCGCTGCTGAGCTGTGCGGCGATTACCTCGCAAACCAACTACGCTCACTGGTGTAACCGCGAGTTCGATGAAGTGCTGCAAAAAGCGCTGACCTCGCAGCAGCTGGCATCGCGTATTGAAGCCTATAAAGAGGCGCAGCACATTCTCGCCAACGAACTGCCAGTATTGCCGTTGGCTTCTTCGCTGCGTTTACAGGCTTACCGTTACGATATGAGAGGACTGGTGCTGAGCCCGTTTGGCAATGCTTCCTTTGCGGGCGTCTCGCGCGAGAAAGAAGACGAGGTGAAAAAACCATGATTATTTTTACCCTGCGCCGCTTCCTGCTGCTGCTGATTACGCTCTTTCTGCTAACCTTCGTCGGCTTTAGTCTGAGCTATTTCACGCCGCACGCCCCGCTACAGGGCGCTTCGCTGTGGAACGCCTGGTTATTCTGGTTTGAAGGGGTACTGCACTGGGATTTCGGCGTCTCCAGCATCAACGGTCAACTGATCTCCGAGCAGCTCAAAGAGGTTTTCCCGGCCACCATGGAGCTGTGCATCCTCGCCTTCGGCTTCGCGCTGTTGGTCGGCATTCCCGTCGGTATGCTGGCAGGAATTATGCGTAATAAATGGCCGGACACCCTGATTAGCGCCCTGGCGCTGATGGGCTTTTCTATTCCGGTCTTCTGGCTGGCGCTGCTGCTGACCCTGTTCTTCTCCCTGACATTAGGCTGGCTCCCGGTGTCAGGGCGCTTCGACCTGCTGTATGAAGTCAAAACAGTCACCGGTTTTGCGCTGATTGACGCCTGGCTTTCTGATTCGCCGTGGCGTCATGAAATGATCGTCAGCGCTGCGCGTCATATGGTGCTGCCAGTGCTCACCCTGGCGGTGGCGCCGACTACCGAAGTGATCCGCCTGATGCGTATCAGCACCAGCGAAGTCTACGACACGAACTATGTCAAAGCCGCTGCGACTCGCGGCGTTTCACGGCGCACCATTTTACACCGTCACGTGCTGCACAACGCCCTGCCGCCAGTGATCCCGCGTCTGGGATTACAGTTTTCCACCATGCTGACGCTGGCGATGATTACCGAAATGGTCTTTAGCTGGCCGGGTCTTGGCCGCTGGCTGATCAACGCCATTCGTCAACAGGATTACGCGGCGATTTCGGCGGGGGTGATGGTCATTGGCGCGCTAGTGATCATTGTGAACGTGATATCCGATATTTTGGGTGCTATGGCTAACCCACTGAAACATAAGGAATGGTATGCCCTACGATAGCGTTTATCTGGAGAAGCGCCCGCCCGGCGCGCTGCGCACCGTATGGCGAAAATTTTATGGCGATACCACCGCGATGGTGGGTCTGTACGGCTGCGCGGCGTTAGTGCTGTTATGCGTTTTCGGCAGTTGGTTCGCCCCGTACGGCATCGACCAGCAGTTTCTCGGCTATCAGCTCTTGCCGCCGTCGTGGTCGCGCTACGGAGAAGTTTCGTTCTTCCTCGGCACAGACGATCTCGGTCGCGACGTCCTTAGCCGCTTGTTGAGCGGCGCGGCGCCAACGGTGGGCGGCGCGTTTGTGGTGACCCTTGGCGCAACCCTGCTGGGTCTGGTGCTTGGCGTGATTGCTGGCTCTACCCATGGTCTGCGCTCGGCCATCATGAACCATATCCTCGACACTCTGCTGTCGATCCCATCCCTGCTGTTGGCGATTATCGTCGTCGCCTTTGCCGGGCCGCACCTCAGCCACGCCATGTTCGCCGTCTGGCTGGCGCTGCTGCCGCGTATGGTACGTTCGGTTTACAGTATGGTGCATGACGAGCTGGAAAAAGAGTACGTCATCGCCGCCCGCCTCGACGGCGCGTCGACGCTAAACATTTTATGGTTTGCGGTGCTGCCGAATATTACCTCCGGCCTGGTCACTGAGATTACCCGCGCGCTGTCGATGGCCATTCTGGATATCGCTGCGCTGGGCTTCCTCGACCTCGGCGCTCAGCTCCCCTCTCCGGAATGGGGAGCAATGCTCGGCGACGCGCTGGAGCTGATTTACGTCGCGCCGTGGACGGTGATGCTTCCGGGGGCGGCAATCATGCTAAGCGTCCTGCTGGTTAACCTGCTGGGCGATGGGATCCGCCGCGCAATCATCGCCGGGGTGGAATAATGCCGTTACTTGATATCCGTAATTTAACCATCGAGTTCAAGACCAACGAAGGCTGGGTCAAAGCCGTCGATCGCGTCAGTTTGACCCTCGCTGAGGGCGAAATCCGCGGTCTGGTCGGAGAATCTGGGTCGGGAAAAAGCTTAATCGCCAAAGCGATTTGCGGCGTCACAAAAGATAACTGGCGGGTGACCGCTGACCGTATGCGCTTCGATGATATCGACCTGCTGCGCCTCTCGAACCGAGAGCGCCGCAAGCTGGTGGGCCACAACGTATCGATGATTTTTCAGGAGCCGCAATCCTGTCTTGATCCTTCTGAACGTATCGGCCAACAACTGAAGCAAAACATCCCCGGCTGGACCTTTAAAGGTCGCTGGTGGCAGCGCCTGGGCTGGCGTAAACGTCGCGTCATCGAGCTGTTACACCGCGTAGGGATTAAAGATCATAAAGACGCCATGCGCAGCTTTCCCTACGAACTCACTGACGGTGAGTGCCAGAAGGTGATGATTGCTATCGCGCTGGCAAACCAGCCGCGGTTGCTGATCGCCGATGAGCCAACCAACGCCATGGAACCGACGACCCAGGCGCAAATCATCCGCCTGCTGACGCGGCTCAATCAGAACAACAACACCACCATTTTGCTGATCAGCCATGATATGCAGATGCTGAGTAAATGGGCGGACAAAATTAACGTCATGTACTGCGGGCAGACGGTAGAGAGCGCTCCCAGCGAAGAGCTGGTGACCATCCCTCATCACCCGTATACCCAGGCGCTGATTCGCGCAATCCCGGATTTCGGTAGCGCCTTGCCGCATAAGAGCAGGCTCAACACCATGCCGGGGGCGATCCCATTGCTTGAACAATTACCGATAGGCTGCCGCCTCGGCCCGCGTTGCCCCTATGCCCAGCGTGAATGCATCGAAACGCCCCGGCTGGTGGGCGTGCGTAAC
Source organism: Klebsiella sp. RHBSTW-00484 (assembly GCF_013705725.1). Classification (NCBI taxonomy): domain Bacteria; kingdom Pseudomonadati; phylum Pseudomonadota; class Gammaproteobacteria; order Enterobacterales; family Enterobacteriaceae; genus Klebsiella; species Klebsiella sp. RHBSTW-00484. The sequence goes on from NZ_CP055481.1 coordinate 3,410,611, forward strand.
CATCTCTACGCCTGTCATTTCCCGCTGAACATGGAGAAAGAGTGAAATGGTCGAAACATTGCTTGAAGTGCGCAATCTGAGTAAGACCTTTCGCTACCGTACCGGCTGGTTTCATCGACAAACCGTGGACGCGGTCAAGCCGCTGAGCTTTACCCTGCGTGAACGCCAAACCCTGGCAATTATTGGCGAGAACGGCTCAGGGAAATCGACGCTGGCGAAAATGCTTGCCGGAATGGTCGAGCCCAGCACCGGCGAACTGCTGATTGATGACCATCAACTGGAATTCGGCGATTACTCTTATCGTAGCCAACAGATTCGCATGATCTTTCAGGACCCGTCGACTTCACTCAACCCACGGCAGCGAATTTCTCAAATTCTCGATTTTCCGCTGCGTCTGAATACTGACCTCGAGCCTGAAGCACGACAAAAACAGATTATCGAAACGCTCCGTATGGTCGGGTTGCTGCCGGACCATGTGAGTTACTATCCGCATATGCTGGCGCCAGGGCAAAAACAGCGCCTCGGTCTGGCCCGCGCGCTAATTCTGCGCCCGAAGGTGATTATTTGCGATGAGGCACTGGCGTCGCTGGATATGTCGATGCGTTCACAGTTAATCAATCTAATGCTGGAGTTACAGGAAAAACAGGGTATCTCCTATATCTACGTCACCCAGCATCTGGGGATGATGAAACATATCAGCGATCAGGTTTTAGTGATGCATCAGGGGGAAGTGGTCGAACGTGGCAGCACCGCAGATGTACTGGCCTCGCCGCTGCATGACCTGACCAAACGTCTTATCGCCGGGCATTTTGGCGAGGCGCTAACTGCCGACGCCTGGCGTAAAGACGGCAAATAATCCGAGGCGCACGTTACGATGATTATTCCGGTTCAGTTTTCCTCTTTACCCGTGACGCCGTGGAAAAACGGCGGCGGCGAAACTCGCGAAATTGTCAGTCTCCCCTCACCTGATGCGCCTTTTATCTGGCGCGCCAGTATTGCCACCCTGAGTAATGATGGGCCGTTTTCCCTCTTTCCTGAGGTTGACCGGGTGATTACCCTTCTTGAAGGGCAGCCGCTGTGGCTGCATGGCGACAACATCGCGCAGCGCCTTGAATTATGGCAACCGTGGGCTTTTGCCGGAGAATGGCCCCTCGTCAGCGAGGGCATTTCCGGACGCGGCCTCGATTTCAATATCATGACCCAGCGCTCGCGCGCCGCCGCTCAGGTCACGGTAGTCGCAGCGCAACAGCAGCCCGGCGCGGAAGGTATCGCCTGGGTGCTGCAAGGTCGCTGGCAGCTGGCTGGCAAGACCTGTACAGCCGGTTCAGGGATCTGGTGGCACGGTGAGTCGCCGGGAGAGCTGCTCCCGCAATCTGCGGATGCCCGGCTTTTACTGGCCGAGATTGAACGCCGCTAACAACGGATGTCTGTCATATCAGAGGGTATACTCTCTTGTATGCACGGTAACCCTTACGTGATAAGGCGTAAGGGACGACAGAAAAATATCGTGACACAAGGGGTCGTCAGTGGGATATAATTCCCGGCTAAATTTGAGTTATTTTGAAATAACAACGCTAACCAAATGATTGTTATAGTAAAAATACGCAATAACGATAAGGATTAAAGCTATGGGTTTTCTTTCCGGTAAGCGCATTCTGTTGACTGGCCTTGCCAGCAAACTGTCCATCGCCTACGGTATTGCGCAAGCAATGCACCGTGAAGGGGCTGAACTGGCGTTCACCTATCAGAACGAAAAACTGAAAGGTCGTGTGGAAGAATTTGCTGCGGCACTGGGTTCCAACATCGTACTGCCGTGCGACGTGGCTGAAGATGAGAGCATTGAATCTCTGTTCACCGAGCTGGAAAAAGTATGGCCGAAGTTCGACGGTTTCGTGCACTCCATCGGCTTCGCTCCGGCGGATCAGTTGGACGGCGATTATGTTAACGCGGTCACTCGTGAAGGCTTCAAAATCGCCCACGATATCAGCGCCTACAGTTTTGTGGCGATGGCTAAAGCCTGCCGCGGCATGCTGAACCCAGGCTCCGCCCTGCTGACGCTGTCCTACCTGGGCGCAGAGCGCGCGATCCCGAACTACAACGTAATGGGTCTGGCGAAAGCGTCCCTCGAAGCTAACGTTCGTTATATGGCGAACGCTATGGGTCCGGAAGGCGTTCGCGTTAACGCCATCTCAGCTGGTCCTATCCGTACTCTGGCGGCATCTGGTATTAAAGATTTCCGTAAGATGCTGGCGCACTGCGAAGCGGTCACCCCGATCCGTCGCACCGTCACCACTGAAGACGTGGGTAACAGCGCAGCATTCCTGTGCTCCGACCTGTCTGCGGGCATCTCCGGTGAAGTCGTTCACGTTGACGGTGGTTTCAGCATCGCTGCAATGAACGAGCTGGAACTGAAATAAGTTCTTTGCCCTCCTCGCGTCCGTGAGGAGGGTGCTTTCCCCCCGCGCTTTCCTTCTGTTATTCCAATCCGCTATTTGTTAGCACGTATCAATATTTTCTCCCGCTCCAGGGTTAAGCCAGGATAGTTCAGCATAGCGCAACCGCGAAACGGTGGTTTGCCACATACCGAACAAGGATCCCCCATGGAGCAACGCCGCGTTAACGGCAAAAACCACTGGTATCATGAGACCCAGTCAACAATCTGCCCAGTGGATGTATTGCCGCTCGTCCCTGAAGCCGCCCATGTCGAAGATCGCTTTCTACTCGACCTGACTCTGCCCGAAGATCTTTTCCAGGCGCATGCGCGTTGGATAGCACCTGCCCGTCAGTTGGCCGATGCCCTCTTCCCGACCTCAGTTATTGTTAGTCGCTTGCAAACATTTAATGCCTATGACCGGCTAAGTACCGCGCTGACCGTGGCACAGGTTTACGGTGTACAGCGCCTGTGCAACCACTATGCCGCCCGCCTGGCACCGCTTCCCGGCCCGGACTCTTCGCGAGAGAGCAACCGTCGTCTGGCACAGATCACACAATATGCGCGCCAGCTTGCCAGTTCGCCGTCGGTCATTAATGCGCTGTCTCGCAGCCAACTGGATGAAGTGGGCTTGACCAACCGCGATATTATTCTGATCAATCAAATTATAGGTTTTGTCGGCTTTCAGGCCCGCGCTATCGCCGCGTTGCAGGCGGCGCTGGGATATCCGGTGCGCTGGATCCCCGGCATGCCGCAGCAGGAAGATGCACCAGAAGAGCCGTTTACCGCGCTTAACGTTGAGTGGCAGCCAGATCTCGACGATTCAGATTTACGCTATGCCAGTGATGAGCGTCAATCGCTGTTAGCTGACTGGCAGAAACATCCGGGTTTGTTCGAACTGGCATCGCTGCTGGCAACCCAAGAGCCGCCGCTTGATGTGCTGGAACAAATCCTGTCGCATCTCAGCGATGCGCAACAGTTTGTCAGTCAGGTGGCACTGATAACCGCACGCATTAACGGTAGCACCAGCTGTTTTAACGCCTGGGTCGCACGATGTCCGGATTTGCCAGACCTTATTGAGGCTTTGCGTGGCCATGAGGCAGACGCTCAGGCATGGGGGCAGCAACATCCCCAGGAGCGCGTCATTTTACAGGCCGTCCAGCTTTTGACCCGAGCCCCAGACCGCTTCAGCGCCGCCCAGTTAACTCCCCTTATTGAATACGGACTCTCTCGCACTTCGGCTATCGACCTTCTTGCCTGGTGCGGGCTGTGCGGTTGGATGAATCGACTGAAAATCGCCCTCGGGAATGTGTGTCAGCAGACGTAAAATGCTGAAACAGCGCTTGCTGAGGCAGGCATATTCGCGTAAAAATGTCAGCCGCTCTTTTAGCCACGAAAATAAGAAATTATGTTTCAGGACAACCCGCTGCTAGCGCAGCTTAAACAGCAACTGCATTCCCAGACTCCGCGCGTTGAAGGGGTCGTTAAGGGGACGGAAAAAGGCTTTGGCTTCCTGGAAGTCGACTCGCAGAAAAGCTATTTCATTCCGCCGCCGCAAATGAAAAAAGTGATGCACGGCGACCGTATTATTGCCGTGGTCAATACTGAAAAAGAACGCGAAAGCGCTGAGCCGGAAGAGCTGGTTGAGCCTTTTCTGACGCGTTTTGTCGGTAAAGTTCATAAGAAAGATGACCGTCTTTCCATCGTTCCTGATCATCCGCTGCTGAAAGACGCCATTCCCTGCCGTGCCGCTCGCGGCGTTGAGCATGATTTTAAAGAGGGTGACTGGGCCGTTGCTGAAATGCGCCGTCATCCACTGAAAGGCGATCGCGGCTTCTATGCCGAGCTGACCCAGTTCATCACCTATGGCGATGACCATTTTGTACCGTGGTGGGTTACCCTCGCGCGCCACAATCTGGAAAAAGAAGCGCCGGATGGCGTAGCAACTGAAATGCTCGACGAAGGTCTGGAGCGCCGCGACCTAACGGCTCTGACTTTTGTGACCATCGACAGCGCCAGCACCGAAGATATGGACGATGCCCTGTACGCAGAGCTTGCCGCGGACGGTAAACTGCACCTGACCGTCGCTATCGCCGATCCGACCGCCTGGATTGCTGAAGGCAGCAAGCTGGACAACGCGGCGAAAATTCGTGCCTTTACCAACTATCTGCCGGGGTTCAATATCCCAATGCTGCCGCGCGAGCTGTCTGACGACCTGTGTTCCCTGCGCGCCAACGAAGTTCGTCCGGTTCTGGCCTGCCGTATGATTCTGGCCGATGACGGTACCATTGAAGACAATATCGAATTCTTCACTGCCACCATCATGTCCAAAGCGAAACTGGCTTACGATGATGTTTCCGACTGGCTGGAAAATAACGGCAGCTGGCAGCCAGAGAGCGATGCCATCGCGCAGCAAATCAAACTGCTGCAGGATGTCTGCCTACGCCGTAGCGAATGGCGTAAAACCCACGCGCTGGTGTTTAAAGACCGCCCGGACTACCGCTTTGTGCTGGGTGAGAAAGGTGAAGTGCTGGATATCGTTGCCGAACCACGTCGTATCGCCAACCGCATTGTTGAAGAGTCGATGATTGCCGCCAATATCTGCGCTGCCCGCGTGCTGCGCGATAAACTCGGTTTCGGCGTCTATAACGTCCATACCGGTTTTGATCCGGCAAACACCGAGCAACTGGCTGCGCTGCTGAAGACGCACGATGTGCACGTTGACCCGGTGGAAGTACTGACGCTCGAAGGCTTCTGCAAGCTGCGTCGCGAGCTGGACGCACAGCCGTCTGGCTTCCTCGACAGCCGCATTCGTCGCTTCCAGTCGTTCGCGGAAATTAGCACCGAGCCGGGACCTCATTTCGGTCTGGGCCTCGAAGCTTACGCGACCTGGACCTCTCCGATCCGTAAGTACGGCGACATGATCAACCATCGTCTGCTGAAAGCGGTTATCAAAGGGGAAACCATTGCGCGTCCACAGGATGACGTTGCGGTACAGATGGCGGACCGCCGTCGTCTTAACCGCATGGCAGAGCGCGATGTCGGAGACTGGCTATACGCCCGTTATCTGAGCCCAAAAGCCGGAACCGATACGCGTTTTGCAGCTGAAATCATTGATGTCAGCCGCGGTGGAATGCGCGTGCGTCTGGTCGATAACGGTGCTGTCGCCTTTATCCCTGCTCCCTTCCTGCACGCCGTTCGCGATGAACTGGTTTGCAGCCAGGAAAATGGTACCGTGCAGATTAAAGGTGAAGTCGTCTACAAAGTGACCGACGTAATCGACGTCACGATTGCCGAAGTTCGCATGGAAACCCGCAGCGTGATTGCGCGTCCTGCCGCCTGATAGACTGCTCTGTGCGGCTCCCGTTCGGAGCCGCATCCTGGCCCTTCCCGTTGTTTTCCTGCGCGTTTTCCGCTAATAACAGTAGATGAGTTAGGTTGTGAGTTTTTTTCGCTTCTCTTTTTCATCCGTTTTTAGCATCATTGATTTTATTCACATTTGTAACCAGGATTACGCCATGCCAGATCTGAATGCCCGCCTGCTCGCCCAACGTATTGATACCGTGCTGGATATCCTGGTTGCCGGAGATTATCACTCCGCCATTCATAACCTGGAAATTCTAAAAGCTGAACTGCAGGCGCTTTCTAGTGACGAACAGGAAGCCAAACCCGGCCAAACTAAAGCGCCGTGGGAAATCTAAAAACCTTTATCGCCGCGGTCGGCCGTTCAGCGCCGATTGTCAGCCTCAAATAGCCCTTTAACTGTGATGTTGCTATGAACGCCCGACAACAAAGTATTTTGCAAATGGTCATTGATAAAGGCCGTATGAGCGTGTCCGATCTCGCGAAGATGACCGGTGTCTCTGAAGTCACTATTCGCCAGGATTTAAATTTGCTGGAAAAGCAGAGCTATCTGCGACGTACCCATGGTTTCGCTGTTCCTCTGGATAGCGAAGATGTGGAAACCCGCATGATGACCAACTTTTCTATCAAACGAGAGCTGGCTACGCGAGCCGCTAAGCTTGTCTCTTCCGGCGAGACGGTGTTTATCGAAAACGGCAGCTGCAACGCCCTGCTTGCCCGTACGCTTGCCGAGCGTGGCGATATCACCATCATCACCGTCAGTAGCTATATCGCTCACCTGCTTAAAGAGACGCCCGGAGAAGTCATTCTACTGGGGGGGATTTACCAAAAACGCAGCGAAAGTATGGTTGGTCCACTGACGCGGCAGTTCATTCAACAAGTTCACTTCAGCAAGGCCTTTATTGGTATCGATGGCTGGCAGGCTGAAACCGGGTTTACCGGCCGGGATATGATGCGCGCCGATGTCGTCAATGCGGTGCTGGAAAAAGGCTGTGAAGCGATTGTGCTAAGCGACAGCTCGAAGTTCAGCGTTGTTCACCCCTATCCGCTAGGCCCTGTAGAACGATTTAATCGCATTATTACCGACGACAACCTAAACGATGCCGTTCGCGATCGGCTGGCTGCGTGCGGGTTAATCGTCGATATCGTTAATCACTCCTAATTCCCTATTTCGCTGCAACTCCTCACTCTGCCGGGTAAATACCCGGCTCATGCTTCGTCTGAGACTTTTCTGACACCTGAATTAAGACTTTTTACCTCCCTGAAAATTTTATAGAAAGTAAAATTAATGTTAGCGATATAACAGGAAGTGACTATCACCTGCGTGATTAGAGTAACACCTGCGCAACTTAGCTTCATGGAATACCCCTTAAGCAGGAGTAACAAGCTATGCTTATAGGAAGTTGTATCCGTGAATAGATTATTCAGGAGAAAATTATGATGACTTCAATGAACAAAAAAATGGCCGCTGCGGTCCTGGCAATAACAGTTGCAATGTCTCTGAGCGCTTGTTCTAACTGGTCTAAACGCGATCGTAACACCGCTATCGGTGCGGGTGCCGGTGCAATCGGTGGTGCAGTGTTAACTGACGGTAGCACCCTGGGTACGCTGGGCGGCGCGGCAGTCGGCGGTATTATTGGCCACCAGGTTGGTAAATAATATTTATTGGATTAAAGAGAACAAAAATAAATTAACTGACTAGTACAGCAGCAAAATTTAAGGCCGCGATATTTATCGCGGCCTTATTTATTGATTAACCGCCAGCAAGCTTAACCTTCATACCTTTCGCTTCCAGAAGCGATTTGAGTAAATCACGCTTATCGCCCTGAATCTCAATCACGCCATCCTTCACTGAACCGCCGCAGCCACATTTCTTTTTCAGTTCAGCAGCCAACTTAGCCAGCGCCTCGTCGTTTTCATCGATACCTGTAATCAAGCACACACCTTTGCCTTTGCGACCGCTGGTCTGGCGCTGAATGCGCACAATGCCATCACCTTTCGCACGCTCTTGTACCTGTTTGGGCTCATCGATACGCCCGCTGTCCGTCGAATACACCAGACGACTGTTGGAATCGCTCATCACGCCCCCTTGTTCAATGATGCATTAATACTGCTTAGGGTGGCGGCCGGATCGGCAGACTGAGTCACCGGGCGACCAATGACCATATAATCAACACCAGCGGCCAGCGCCTGTTCCGGCGTCATGATCCTCCGCTGATCGCCTGCATCGCTGCCTTGCGGACGAATGCCTGGCGTCACCAGCTTAAATGCCTGACCTAGTTCCTGTTTGAAGCGCACCGCTTCCTGCGCTGAACAAACAACGCCATCCAGACCACAGTTCTGGGTCAGCGCCGCCAGCTTCGCGGCATAATCGGCCGGGGAAAGCGTAATGCCCAGATCCTGTAGGTCGCTGGCTTCCATACTGGTTAATACGGTCACCGCGATCAGCAGCGGCGCATCATTACCAAATGGTAGCAAGGCTTCACGTGCGGCGGTCATCATGCGAGCGCCGCCGGAGGCATGAACGTTGACCATCCAGACGCCGAGTTCTGCCGCAGCAGCGACCGCCCGAGCCGTGGTATTTGGAATATCGTGAAATTTCAGGTCGAGGAAAACCTCAAAACCACGCTGGTGCAGACAGCGGACAAACTGCGGCCCCAGCAGAGTAAACATCTCTTTGCCAACCTTCAGGCGGCAGTCGCGTGGGTCGATGCGGTCGACAAATGCCAGCGCTTTATCACGGTTATCATAATCGAGAGCAACAACAATGGGAGAGGATGTGACAACGCGGGAAGAAGATGTAGCAGTAGACGTCATGACCGGACCTTAATTGTTGATGGGCGCCAGTGTGGCGCAAAAAAGGTAAACGGGCAGCATTCTACCTGCGATGAGGCGAAAATGACAGGTTGTATTTCCCGCCCTGCCAGGCGGGTTTACTTCCGATGCCAAAGGAAATGGAGAATAAAAACGCCTTAGTATGTTGTAACTAAAATGCGGATTTTTTTTAATCTACTGCCCATCAAGGCCGCGAATTGGCTTAATTGTTGCCCATGAGCGACAGGATGGACAGTGCCAGTACAGGGTATGGGCGGTAAAACCACATTTCTGGCAGCGGTATCGCGGCTTACTGCGAACCTGTTCACCGACCATCTGGCGTAAAACGCCCAGGCTCTCTTTCGCTCGCCCCTCTTCAGCCTCGTTGATATGGTAGTCAATCAGCTTATGGAACACGCGCATCGTTGGATGACGCTCCAGCTGACGCGTGACGTAGTTTTGCGCCGACTCCATACCTTCCCGCTGTTCAAGGATTTGCGCCAGCATTAAGTCAGCGGTCGCCCCGGTATTTTCTTCTGCACAGCGGCGCAAAAACGCTTCCCACTCATCAGTTTTGCCCAACTGCTGGTAACAGGTTTGCAGCATATCTAACGTTTCGCCGACCAGTTCTTTGTCCTGCTCGATGACGCGCTCCAGGCTCTCTACCGCTTTGGCATAATCGCCCTTTTCCATCCATACCCGGCCCATCATAATGGAGACACGAGCGCTATTACGATCGGCAGCAGCACCTTTTTTCAGTAACGTCATGGCCTTATCCAGATCGTTACCCGCCATTTGCTGTAAGGCAAGCTCACACCAAAAATTGGCAATTTCGCCGCGATGTTTATCTTTGCCCAGCTTAACCAGACGTTCTGCCATTTCGATAGCGGACTGCCAGTCGCTGGTTGCCTGATAAATTTGCAGCAGCTGTTGCAAGGCACCAAGACGAAAATCGGTTTCATCCACCAGCTGTTTAAACATGCTTTCCGCACGGTCATACAGACCAGCGGCCATGTAGTCGCGACCGAGTTGCTGTACGGCCAGCAGTCGCTGGTCATACGTCAACGAAGCGCTTTCCATCAGGCTTTGGTGAATGCGAATGGCCCGGTCAACCTCGCCGCGGGAGCGGAACAGGTTACCAAGCGTCAGGTGGGCTTCAACGGTACCGGTATCCTCTTTCAGCATATCGAGGAACAGATCAACGGCTTTATCCTGCTGATTGCTCAGCAGGAAGTTGACCCCCGCCACATAATCACGTGACAGACGGCTCGCATCGTCCTGTTTGGACTGTTGTGCACTTCTGCGCCCCATATACCAACCGTAGGCAGCGGCAACGGGCAAAAGCAGAAACAACAACTCCAACATAAATGATTATTCCTTCACCGCGGGAACACCAGCTTGCGCAGGCGTAGCGCTGGTTGGCGCGATCTGGTGTTCCAGACGCTTGATTCTACGTTCAGCACGCGCCAGCGAGACGCGAACGCGCAGCCAGAAAAGGCCGCAAATCAGCCAACCAATAGCAAAACCAGCAGCAAACAGGACGGCCAGCAATGTCGAAATCCGGAATTCACCCTGCGCGAGCAAATAATTGAATGTGACTACCTGGTCATTTTGCGCACCCAGCGTCACTGAAATGACAAAGATCGCTAACACCAGTAAGAAAATGAGTAAATATTTCACATTACTTCCCGTTATGTGGGTTGCGCGAAAAAATCCCGCGTTCAGCCCTATAAAGTATCATTTTCGCCGCAGCGGTGAAATGGAAATGCACAACGCCAGTACAGGATATGCGGCCTGATGGCGGTAAAATCAACATTACTCCGGGGCTGCAGCCCTTTTTTTAATGTCCTGAGCCTCTTCTCCCGGCGGCGATAGCGGACCACAAAACCGTTGCGTAAGCCAGGTCGCCAGGGTAACCAGCAGCCAGGAAATCACGGTTGCCACGATCAAGTCCAGCGGCCAGTGCATACCAAGCGCCAGGCGGCTGCCCATCACCGCAGTTGCCCATGTTAGCAGTAGCGCCAGAGTGACCCAACGACGCCGCGGCCACAGCAAACCAACACCGAGTAATGCCCAACTGGCGGCAAACATCGTGTGACCGGATGGGAAAGCGAATCCAGTCTCTTTCTGCCAGTGCTTACGCAGAAATTTAGGAATTTGCTGCTCTTGCGCTAACTGCTCATGCACCAGTTTAGCGCGATCTTTACGTTTCAATGCGTAGAATTGATTCACTGGCACTTGTTGCGTCTTTTCCAGCCAAATGACGAAGGGCCGAGGCTCCTGCACGCGATCTTTAATCCACGATTTCATGCCCTGCCCGATCAAAATTGCAGCCGCCAGAATCAGAAACAGCACGATTGCCGCCCGTAGACGAAAACGCAGGCACCACAGGAACCAGCCGCACAGGATAACATGGGTAATGACGCCCCAGGGTTGAGTTACCGTTTCGGTCACCCAATACAACAGCTTCATCACCCCTTCCGGCAACCCTGGATGCCATTTCCAGCCGGAAATCCAGACTACAACAGGCATGACTAATAACAACGCCGCGCCAACGGCGGTTCGTCTGGCAATCAACAGCATCTCGTCTCCTTATCATTGACCTGGATATCATAACGGAAAGTGGTTCGTTTGTGCGCTTTGCACGCAAGCAGCCGTGCGCAATTAGGAGAACGTCACGCCGTTGTGGCAAAATAGCGGCAAACAGAAGCACAGTCAGGTGCTGATAGAATCTGGAGAATCACATGCAGCTTAAACGTGTGGCAGAAGCCAAACTGCCAACCCCATGGGGCGATTTTCTCATGGTGGGTTTTGAAGAACTGGCTACCGGGCAGGATCATGTTGCCCTGGTTTTTGGCGATATCTCGGGGCAGATCCCCGTTCTGGCTCGCGTACATTCAGAGTGCTTAACGGGCGATGCCCTTTTTAGTCTGCGTTGTGATTGCGGGTTTCAGCTAGAAGCGGCATTGTCGCACATTGCCGAAGAGGGCCGCGGCATCCTGCTATATCACCGTCAGGAAGGGCGCAATATTGGACTGCTGAACAAAATCCGCGCCTATGCTTTACAAGATCAGGGTTATGACACGGTCGAAGCTAACCATCAGCTCGGTTTTGCCGCCGATGAGCGCGACTTCACGCTGTGCGCCGATATGTTTAAGTTGCTCAACGTCGATCAAGTGCGTCTGTTAACCAACAATCCGAAGAAGGTCGAAATTCTGACCGAAGCAGGAATCAACATTGTTGAACGCGTACCGCTGATCGTGGGTCGTAACCCGAAAAACGCGCACTATCTGGATACGAAAGCCGCCAAAATGGGGCACTTGCTCAATAAATAATCCGGGCAGAAAGATTCAGGGCCAGCATACGCTGGCCCTCTTTGTTTAAAGCATCGTGGTTTATAGCATATTGCGAATGACATAATGCAGAATGCCATCGTTCTGGTAGTACGTCAGCTCAGTGGCGGTATCGATACGACAGCGGCAGTCTATAACGTCCAATTTGCCATCTGCTCGGGTTAGGGTCACCGGAACGGTCATCCCCGGCTGCAGTGATTGCAGGTTGCTGATATCGAGCCGCTCCTCGCCAGTGAGTCCCAGCGTTTTACGCGTAACTCCCTGCGGGAATTCTAACGGCAATATCCCCATCCCAATCAGGTTCGAGCGGTGGATACGCTCGAAAGATTCGGCAATAACCACCCTGACGCCAAGTAGACGCGGTCCTTTCGCTGCCCAGTCGCGGCTGGAGCCTGAGCCATACTCTTTCCCGGCGATCACCGCCAGCGGCGTGCCTTCATCTTTGTACAACATTGCCGCATCATAAATCGCGACAGGTTCACTATCGGGAAGATGGCGCGTCATCCCTCCTTCCACTCCGGGCACCATTTCGTTGCGAATACGGATATTGGCAAACGTACCGCGCATCATCACTTCGTGGTTTCCGCGTCGCGAACCGTAGGAGTTAAAATCGGTGCGTTCAACGCCATGATTTTGCAGATAGCGACCCGCCGGGCTGTCGGCTTTAATACTGCCTGCGGGAGAGATGTGGTCAGTCGTCACTGAGTCGCCCAGCATCGCAAGAATACGCGCGCCATGAATGTCTTCTACCGGTTTGGGTTCAACGCCCATGTCATCAAAGAACGGCGACAGGCGAATATAGGTTGAGTCATCCTGCCAGTCGTAGGTATCAGAGCGATCGACTTTTATCGACCGCCATTCGGGCGTCCCTTCAAACACCTCGGCGTACTCCTTATGGAACATCTCCGTCGAAACCTGCTCAACCGCACGCGCGACTTCTGCTCCACTTGGCCAGATATCTTTCAGATACACAGGCTGACCGTCTTTGCCGATGCCCAACGGATCGCGGGTCAGGTCGAGGTTCATATTACCCGCCAGCGCGTAAGCTACAACCAGAGGTGGCGAGGCCAGCCAGTTAGTTTTCACCAGCGGATGAATTCGCCCTTCAAAGTTACGGTTACCGGAAAGCACGGCCCCGACGGTCAAATCGCCCTGTTTGATTGCGCGCTCAATCGGATCCGGCAACGGCCCGGAGTTACCGATACAGGTAGTACAACCATACCCCACCAGGTTAAAGCCCAACTCATCAAGATATGGCGTCAACTTTGCGTGGGCCAAATAGTCGGAGACCACTTTCGAACCCGGCGCCAGCGAGGCCTTCACCCACGGCTGCGGCTTGAGTCCCCGCTCGACAGCATTTTTTGCCAGCAGGCCAGCGGCCATCAGCACGCTGGGGTTAGAAGTGTTGGTACATGAGGTAATCGCGGCAATCGCCACCGCACCATCCGGCAGCGAATATTGCTGTCCGTTCAACGTATAGTCGATGGGCCGTTTGTCTTTCTGCGCATGGTTAACTTCCAGCTCGGCGCTGGCGGCAAAAGCTTTAGGGACATCACCCAGAGCAACGCGATCCTGCGGGCGCTTCGGCCCTGCCAGGCTAGCTTCTACGGTCCCCATATCCAGCGCCAGAGAGCTGGTGAAGACCGGTTCGTCCCCTGGCTGTCGCCACATCCCCTGCGCTTTCGCATAGGCTTCCACCAGCGCCACCTGCTCTTCGCTGCGCCCGGTCAGGCGCATATAGCTCAGCGTGACGGCATCAATAGGGAAGAAACCGCATGTCGCGCCGTACTCCGGCGACATATTAGCGATGGTGGCACGGTCTGCCAGAGGTAATGAATCAAGTCCATCGCCGTAGAACTCGACAAATTTACCCACTACGCCGTGTTTGCGCAGCATTTGCGTCACGGTTAGCACCAGGTCGGTGGCGGTGATACCTTCACGCAGCTTGCCGCTCAGCTTGAAACCGACAACATCCGGGATCAGCATGGAAACAGGCTGCCCCAGCATCGCGGCCTCCGCTTCGATGCCGCCAACGCCCCACCCCAGTACGCCGAGGCCATTGATCATCGTAGTATGCGAGTCGGTCCCGACCAGGGTATCCGGGTACGCCACCCATTCGCCGTTTTGCTCTTCACTCCATACCGCCTTGCCAAGATACTCAAGGTTAACCTGGTGGCAAATCCCGGTGCCCGGCGGCACCACGCTGAAGCGGCTGAACGCCTGCTGTCCCCAGCGCAAAAATACGTAGCGTTCGTGGTTACGCTCCATCTCAAGACGGACGTTCTCTTCAAATGCATCATCATCGCCAAAGCGGTCTACCGTCACCGAGTGGTCAATGACCAGATCGACGGGAGAGAGCGGATTCACTTTGGCGGTATCGCCTCCCAGGCGTTTTACCGCTTCACGCATCGCTGCCAGATCCACCACTGCGGGAACACCGGTAAAATCCTGCATCAGCACACGCGCTGGTCGGTAGGCGATCTCTCGATCAGCATGAGCATTTTTCAGCCATCCGGCCAGGGCGTGAATGTCTTCGGCGGTCACCGAATCACCGTCCTGCCAGCGCAGAAGGTTCTCCAGTAGTACTTTGAGCGATTTAGGTAAACGTGATAGATCGCCCAATTCTTTGGCGGCCAGCGGTATGCTGTAGTAATGCCAGGTCTTATCATTAACCTGTAAGGTTTCCTTGCTGGCGGCTCGTAGGGTTGACGACATAGCTCCTCCTTAACATAGGGATAGCAAGCCCTGATCCTCCTCAGGGACATTATTAAAGATAACACATCTTTGACGTAACATTTTGATAACAACCCAAATTGCTAAAATCGATGAAACGCATCAAAACAGAAATTTTGAATAATGGGTGCTAAAAATATTGAGAAGGTTTGAATGAGGTGCGTTTTATTACTGCGGAGTTGTATTAGTACACGAGTACAAAAGAAGAACTAATCGCCACTATTTTGACGATTAGTTCAGCAGAGTAAATTTATAGAGAGAGACCAAAAAGACAAAAAATATATACTCCTTATGACTGTTATTTTATCGAATGGAAATAGTTCTCAAATCCAGTTTGTCATAAAAAAGACACAATTAATTTGACTGGAAATGTGCTCTAGTTAAGTAACCACACGTTGCAGACAACCAGAGCAATGACGCTCCAGAACATCGCAAGCCCAAGGATAACGGCGCTCCAGGCCTTACTTCTCAAAACCGGATCTATCTCAGTCTTGTCACGTTCCTGTGACATCGCATACTTCATATAATCGATATCACTAATCATTTTTTCACCACCAATCGTTAATAACAACTAAGTACAGATAAATCTTAATTATGGATTCAGTATTAATCCAGTGAATTTGCCTCTCGGAAGATAAATTTCATCAATACTTTGATCGTGACGGGTATATTTGCAAATGTGGTAGGATGAGTTAGCAAAAATTGTGATTCAGACGAGGTTTAGATATTCAATTATAGGCCATCATAGGATTTGGCATCCCCTTGAGGATGCCATTATTATTTATACCCGTCATACTTCAAGTTGCAGGTGTGTTGACTGCGCTCGTTCACCCGAATCACTTACCAGAGTAAGCTCATCGGGATTCACTCCCTTGCCGCCTTCCTGCAACTCGAATTATTTAGGGTATATACGCTTATTTTTCCGGTAACTTAATATCTTTGAACATCGCTTCAATATCTTCATTTGAACGCAATGCCACAGCGGTATCGACGACATCACGCGTCAGATGCGGGGCGAAACGTTGAATAAAATCATACATATAGCTTCGCAGGAAGGTACTGCGACGGAAGCCGATTTTAGTCGTGCTGTGGCTGAAAATATCGTTGGCATCAAGTTTGACCAGATCCGGATCGGAGACAGGATCTACCGCCATGCTAGCAATAACCCCTACCCCAAGGCCCAGGCGCACGTAAGTTTTTATTACATCAGCATCGGTTGCGGTAAAGACAATGCGTGGCGTCAACCCGGCACGGTTAAAAGCAGTGTCCAGCTCGGAACGACCGGTAAACCCGAAGGTGTAGGTCACCAGCGGATACTGCGCCAGTTCCTCGATAGATACCGAACCTCGGGAAGCCAGCGGGTGCTCCGGCGTCACAACCACGGAGCGGTTCCAGTGATAGCATGGCAGCATGACTAAATCATCATAGAGATGTAGCGCTTCTGTGGCGATCGCAAAATCTGCATTCCCTTTCGACACCGCCTCGGCTATTTGCGTTGGCGAGCCCTGGTGCATATGCAGCGAGACACGCGGATAGCGCTCGATAAACCCTTTAATTACGCCAGGAAGCGCATAGCGAGCCTGAGTATGAGTGGTCGCAACGTACAGCGAACCTTTATCAGGCCAGGTGTGCTCACCCGCCACAGCCTTTATCGCATCCACTTTCGATAAGACTTCACGAGCAATGCGGATGATCTCCTGCCCGGCGGGAGTCACCTGAGTTAAATGTTTGCCGCTGCGGGCGAAAATCTGAATTCCCAGCTCATCTTCCAGCATGCGGACCTGCTTGCTGATGCCTGGCTGTGAGGTATACAGCCCTTCGGCAGTAGAGGAGACGTTCAGATTATGGTTAACAACCTCAACGATGTAGCGGAGCTGCTGTAGTTTCATGGCTGATATCCGATAACGCGTAAAATGAACCCGCTTAATACATTTTACGTTCAGGCGACTTCCTGGCAGGCAAGCAATACCCTACCATCCCTGCGACTCGCCATGCTGGCGCCACAACGCATCCTGAAAACGATGATGTATAAGACGATTTGATAATAAAAAAGAGATTAGCTATAACCACTATATCATTTATATCTACAGTGTATAGATACTAACGAAAAATAATAAGCCGGTTATAAGGCGGGGAAAATACAGGATTAAATGTTGTAGATCAGTGACCTGTGATGTTAAAGAAGGGCCGCGATGCGGCCCTTCTTAGCGGTCATAGCGCTTACTTCTTCGCTTCAGTCCATTTGCCATCAATATAGAAGGCTGACCAGCCGGTCGCTTTACCGTCTTTCTCTGAAGCAACGTACTGTTGCTTAGTCTTACGGCTAAAACGCACCATTGTTTTGTTGCCTTCCGGATCCTGCTGCGGCGCATCGGCCAGATAACGCAGTTTCTCAGCCAGACGATCGCGGAAGCGATACAGCTCCTCCACTAACGGCGCGCGAGTTTCACGCGATTTAGGGAAGGTGTTCGCAGCCAGGAAAACACCTGCTGCGCCATCACGCAACACAAAGTAAGCGTCTGATTTCTCGCACGGGAGTTCTGGCAGCGGAACCGGATCTTCTTTCGGCGGTGCAACTTCCCCGTTACGCAGGATCTTACGCGTATTTTTACACTCATCGTTGGTACAAGCCATGTACTTACCAAAACGCCCCATCTTCAGGTGCATTTCGGAACCACATTTTTCACACTCAACGATCGGACCATCATAGCCCTTGATGCGGAACTCGCCCTCTTCGATCTCGTAGCCATCGCAGGTCGGGTTATTACCGCAGACGTGCAGTTTACGTTTCGGATCGATGAGGTAGCTGTCCATCGCCGTGCCGCATTTCTGGCAGCGACGTTTGGCGCGCAACGCGTTGGTTTCGGCGTCATCACCTTCCAGCACGTTCAGCACTTCGTTTTCTGGCACCAGGTTGATGGTAGTCTTGCAGCGCTCTTTCGGCGACAGCGCATAGCCTGAGCAACCAAGGAAAACGCCGGTCGTCGCGGTACGGATGCCCATCTGACGGCTACAGGTCGGACAGTCGATGCTGGTCAGCACCATCTGGTTCGGCTGCATACCGCCCTCTTCAGGGGCTTTTTCTGCTTTTTCCAGCTGGTTGGTGAAGTCGCCGAAGAAGCTATCGAGCACCTTCTTCCACTCGGCTTCGTGGTTAGCCACCTGGTCAAGACTGTTTTCCATCTGTGCGGTAAAGTCGTAGTTCATCAGCTCGCGGAAGTTGGCTTCCAGACGATCGGTAACGATCTCACCCATTTTCTCTGCGTAGAAACGACGGTTTTCACTGCGCACATAACCGCGATCCTGAATGGTCGAAATGATCGACGCATAGGTGGACGGACGGCCGATACCGCGTTTTTCCAGCTCTTTAACCAAAGAAGCTTCGCTAAAGCGCGCAGGCGGTTTGGTAAAGTGCTGTGCCGGGAGCAGTTCAACCAGGCTTAAGCTATCGCCCTGTTTAACCACCGGCAAAACCCTGTCTTCATCGCCTTTACGCAGCGCTGGCATCACTTTCGTCCAGCCATCAAAGCGCAGCGTACGACCGCGCGCCTTGAGCTTAAAATCACCCGCTTTTACGGTCAGCGTGGTGGAGTCGTATTGCGCAGGCGTCATCTGACAGGCGACAAACTGACGCCAGATCAGTTGATACAGTTTCTGCGCATCCGCTTCCATATCTTTCAACGATTCCGCCACCACGTTCACGTCGGAAGGACGAATCGCTTCGTGCGCTTCCTGCGAATTCTCTTTGCTGGTGTACTGATTGGCGTTTTCCGGCAGGTATTTCTTGCCGAAATTATCGCCAATATAATCACGAACCATATTTACTGCATCCTGACTCAGGTTGGTGGAGTCAGTACGCATGTAGGTGATGTAGCCCGCTTCATACAAACGCTGCGCCATCATCATGGTTTTCTTCACCCCGAAGCCCAGACGCGTGCTGGCCGCTTGCTGCAGAGTGGAGGTAATAAATGGTGCGCCAGGCTTGCTGCTGGTTGGCTTGTCTTCGCGCTCAAGGACGCTATAACCCGCTTTTTCCAGCAGGCTGACCGCCGCCATGGTTTCGTCACGATTGACCGGACGGAATGGCTTGTCGGCTTTATGCGTTACCTGCAACGCCAGAGCGTCGCCACCAGGCGTGGTGGTGTTGGCGTCAATTTCCCAGAACTCTTCCGGAACAAACGCTTTAATTTCGCGTTCACGCTCAACAACCAGACGTACGGCAACGGACTGAACGCGGCCTGCGGACAGACCACGAGCAATTTTTTTCCACAACAGTGGAGACACCATGTAACCCACAACGCGGTCCATAAAACGACGCGCCTGCTGGGCGTTAACACGGTCAATATTCAGTTCGCCCGGCTTTTCAAAAGCCTGACGGATAGCATTTTTGGTGATCTCATTGAACACCACGCGACTATAGCGCTGCTCATCACCACCGATAACTTCCCGCAGGTGCCATGCAATGGCTTCCCCTTCGCGGTCAAGGTCGGTTGCGAGGTAGATGTGGTCGGCTTTTTCTGCCAACTGCTTGAGTTCCGCGACGACCTTTTCTTTACCCGGAAGTATTTCATAGTGCGCATCCCAGTCATGCCACGGGTCCACGCCCATACGATTGACCAGAGCACCACGTTCATCCTTCTTAGGCTTTTTAGCCCCTTTGGTGGCGGTAGAGTCGGCGCTCTTTTTGGAAGCTGAGCCACTGGTCGGCAAATCGCGGATATGACCGACGCTGGATTTCACCACGTAGTCATTACCCAGATACTTATTGATCGTTTTGGCTTTTGCCGGGGACTCAACGATAACGAGAGCTTTACCCATATTCACCTTTACCTAATTTGATTCATCCAGGAATACATCGCACATTGATTCACCATCCACTGGCGACACGTCACAACCTAATGTTGCGTCGTTGTCGATGGATATCAACCCTTTGCATTGGTTTCACATCCATAAAACCAGATTGCTGAGTTTGCTGGCTTTATCTTGCCAGGCGACATAGCACGAATAATTTTTGGCCGAATGTCAAGCAAATCTGCTGCCAGATCGCTGAAAGCGTCACACTGTACCTGATAAAATTCGTTACGCAACTTTATTAGCATGCAAAAGCAAATCCCGCCACTAAACTGATGTTTATTAGGCCCTCTGCGGTTCCCCCAACAAGATTAATGGAAAATTTGCCCCTCGCCGCCGCGCGGCGTAGACTACCGGCGAAGAACCACAGGAGGCATTTATGCAAGGTACAACCCAACCCATCGATCGCCAGACGCTGCTTGAAAAAGCCAATAAACTCATTCGCGAACATGAGGATACGTTAGCCGGGATCGAGGCTACCGACGTCGTTCAGCGTAACGGCGTGCTGGTGTTCAGCGGCGAGTTTTATCTTGATGAGCAGGGTCTGCCAACGGCAAAAAGTACGGCGGTATTTAATATGTTCAAATACCTCGCACATGAGCTGTCTGATAAATATCACCTGGCAGATTAACCATTACCTGCCGGGCTAATGCGACAACGCGAGGCTTGAGCCTCGCGTTGTTTTGTTTACATCAGCGGTTTTTGCCCGCGCTGCCACCATCGTAGCAGCAGTTTGTCAGCACTTTCAGCCGCGCTGCCGGTAAAGCGGTCGAGCATCTTCTTACGTTGTTGATAACGCACGCTGATGACCTCGTGCTTATCCATCAGTCCCAGCAGCAGTTCATCACTGGTTTCCACCTCGTCCACCAGGCCTTTTTCCAGCGCCTGAGTACCGTACCAATGTTCGCCGGTCGCCACCTGCTCAATATCCAACGAGGGACGCATCTGGTGAACAAAATCTTTGAACAGCCGATGCGTATCGTTCAGGTCTTCGCGGAATTTCTGTCGCCCTTCTTCGGTATTTTCGCCCAGCATCGTCAGGGTACGTTTGTACTGTCCGGCCGTATGCAGTTCAATGTCGATATCTTTGTTTTTCAGGAAGCGATTGATGTTAGGGATCTGCGCCACGACGCCAATAGAACCAAGGATGGCAAACGGCGCAGAGACGATTTTATTCGCCACGCAGGCCATCATGTAGCCACCGCTGGCCGCTACTTTATCTACCGCTACCGTTAACGGGATCTGTTTATCACGAAGGCGCTGCAGCTGCGAAGCGGCAAGACCATAGCCATGCACCACGCCGCCGGGGCTTTCCAGGCGAATAACCACCTGATCCCGCGCTTTCGCCGCTGCCAGCACCGCGGTAATTTCTTCACGCAGGCTGCTGACTTCGTGAGCATCCATACTGCCTTTAAAATCCAGCACCCAAACGCGCGGCTTGCCTTCTGGCTCTGCTGTGCCCAACTTCGCGCGCGCCTTTGCCGCTTTTGCTTCCTGCTTAAGCTTTTTCTTTTGCCCTTTGTGCCACAGTTTTTGCTGTGGGCCGTCGAGCAACGAAACCGCCAGCTCTTCCTTCATCTCCTTATATTGCTCGCTAAGATTGGTCACCCGGAGCTCACCGCGCTGCCTTTTGCGCTGAGTCAGGTTAACAATAATGGCGACGACAACCGCAATAGCGACAACA
Source organism: Klebsiella sp. RHBSTW-00484 (assembly GCF_013705725.1). Classification (NCBI taxonomy): domain Bacteria; kingdom Pseudomonadati; phylum Pseudomonadota; class Gammaproteobacteria; order Enterobacterales; family Enterobacteriaceae; genus Klebsiella; species Klebsiella sp. RHBSTW-00484. Next base: position 3,431,840 of record NZ_CP055481.1, read on the forward strand.
ATGGTCGCGATTTTGGCCAAAAACAGGCCATATTGAGCAAGTAATTCCACGTTTTCACCTTGTGTAAAGCACTGACGTTGACGCACAGTGTACATCAGCCATCTGCGAGAAGTCTTTGTGCTTTGCGTCGCATGCGAGGCGCATTCCTGTTTTTTTCAGCGACGATGAAATCGTTGCAAGATATTAATTCCGCGAAGACTTTCCGTTTCGCTGATTGCAATAGCAGGCACTTTCAGGCATAAAGCGCAAAAGTAAGATACCGAATAGCCAGCGCGATCGTCAGCAGATCGCCCGAGGAGTCGCCGTGCATTATCAACCGCAACGTCACCTGTTACAGGACCGCATCATCCTGGTTACCGGCGCCAGCGACGGCATTGGCCGTGAAGCCGCCCTGACCTATGCCCGCTACAGCGCCAGCGTGATCCTGGTTGGCCGTAATGAAGAGAAGCTGCGTCGCGTCGCACAAGAGATTCAGCAAGCAGGAGGTATTCCTGCCCCATGGTTCACGCTTGACCTGTTGACCTGCACGCCGCAGGAGTGCCAGCAGTTGGCGCAGAAGATTGCTATTCACTACCCGCGTCTCGACGGCGTCCTGCACAACGCGGGTCTGCTGGGCGATATCTGCCCAATGGATGAACAAAAGCCGGATGTATGGCAGCAGGTTATGCAGGTGAACGTAAATGGCACCTTTATGCTCACTCAGGCATTGCTTCCTTTATTACTCAAATCTGAGTCCGGTTCTCTGGTCTTCACCTCCTCTAGCGTGGGTCGTCAGGGGCGAGCGAACTGGGGTGCTTATGCGGCGTCCAAATTTGCCACCGAAGGCATGATGCAGGTGCTGGCTGAGGAGTACCAAAGCCGCCATCTGCGGGTTAACTGCATCAATCCTGGCGGCACGCGCACCAAAATGCGCGCCAATGCTTTCCCAACCGAAGATCCGCAAAAATTGAAAACGCCTGCCGATATCATGCCGGTTTATCTGTGGCTGATGGGCGACGACAGCCGTCGCAAGACGGGAATGACTTTTGACGCCCAACCGGGCCGCAAACCAGGAATCGCACAATGAGTGATGAACGTTACCGTGAGCGCCAGCAGCGGGTAAAAGATAAGGTCGATGCCCGCGTGGCGTCAGCCCAGGAAGAACGTGGCATTGTGATTGTGTTTACCGGCAACGGTAAAGGCAAAACTACCGCCGCTTTTGGCACCGTTACCCGCGCCGTCGGGCATGGCAAAAAGGCCAGTGTTGTGCAATTTATTAAAGGCACCTGGCCGAACGGCGAGCGCAATCTGCTTGAACCGCACGGCGTTGAATTTCAGGTGATGGCCACCGGCTTCACCTGGAATACTCAGGATCGCGAAAGCGATACAGCCGCCTGCCTCGCCGTCTGGGAACATGGGCGCAGAATGCTGGCCGATGAAAGCCTGGATCTCGTTTTACTGGACGAGCTAACCTACATGGTGGCCTATGACTACCTGCCGCTGGAAGACGTGCTGACTGCTCTGCGCAACCGCCCTGCGCATCAAACGGTCATTATTACTGGTCGCGGTTGCCATCGTGAAATTACCGAACTGGCCGATACCGTCAGCGAATTGCGTCCTGTTAAGCACGCGTTTGATGCCGGAATTAAGGCGCAGATGGGGATCGATTACTAAGCGTCAGTCGTTCAAGTAACGCATAATTAAGCGGCAGGCACAGGCAATCTTCCCCCATCGCCAGTTCGCTTTCGAGAATGTTTTGCCGCGAGACAAAGCGTTTACGATATTCGGTCGGCGTCACCCCACAGTATTTATTAAATGCGGCAATCAGGTATTTATGCTCCTGAAAGCCGCAGCTGTGGCTGATATCGGTGATTGGCGTGCGGGTGTCGCGCAGTAGGGTGCGGGCTTTATTCAGCCGAACCAGCGTCAAATACTCTTTGAAATTATGCCGACTGACCTTTTTAAACAGCCGCGAAAACCATGAGTAGCTCATCCCGCTATGGCTGGCGACTTCGCTCAGGGTCAGCGGTTGGTCAAAATGCTGATTAATAAAATCAATGCCTTTCTTGATCATCGCCTCTTCACGCAGCGTACTTTCCGCATGTTGCGTCGGCTTCCCGGCGGTCACTATCGCATCTAATAACAGATAAATCGCCGCGATGCGTTGAAACGGCGGGTGGTTATCAATCAACCGCTCCAGTAATGCCACCAGGCGTCGATGTACGTCGTTGTCAGTTGACGAATAAACCTGCCCGGAAGTGCACCAACTCAGCAGTGGAGAAGGATGTAGCTCATCAAACAGGCCGGGAGAAAACTGTACGGTCACCAGTTGGCTTCCCGTCTCCTCCGCGCTAAGCGAGTGCACTTCTTCAGCGTTGATATACAGCATATCCCCCTGCGCCAGCTCCACGCTTTGCTGCCCCACGGAGACCGTAAAGCGCCCCGCCAGCACGGTAATCAGCTCCGGAGCCGGATGCCAGTGAGGTTCGCAGTAACGCACCTCGGCGGCAAACACGTTCAGCTTCTCTGCGTCAAAAGCAATCAGCTCATAGCCGCTGTTTACCGTCTGCCGTCCGGTTTGCATCACTGCGCGAGAATGAGTGACTGAAAAAGGGAACATGCGCAATCTCCTATGGTTAGCCGTTAATTACGCCCCGCCAGCACGGCATTGAGCTCATCACGATCGATATCCAATGCCAAGAATTCAGTCAACGCGATCAGCAACCCGCAGAACAGATCCGGAGCCAGTCGAATCAGCTTTTCACGCACCTGATCCACCGGCAACAGGCTCTTATCAGCGATCAGATTCACCACGCGGGCAAAGGCCTCCGGCTGTTGGATCAGCTGCTGGAGCGAATTATCATCGCGTAGAGGCACATAGCGCTGCGGGCAGTCCACTGTCATTTCTGCACAGAGCGGCAGGTCGCGGGATGAGCTACCAACGCGGAGCTTCCAGAGACCCGGCGTCACTACCCAGTCGCCAAGGCCTGGGTGGTAACAGGCCAGCTCGGCAACAGGCAGTTGCAGGCTCACGCGACGAGTTTCCCCTGCGGCCAGTTCAACTTTACTGAACGCCTTCAATGCTTGCACTTCACGAATCAGTTCCCCGTCAGGCGCACTTACATATAGCTGAACAACCTCTTTACCGGCGAATGCTCCGCAGTTGGTCAGATCAAACGAAACGGTGAGGGTCTCATTTTCCCCTAATCGGGAGGCTGAGAGCACGATATTATCGTAAACAAATCGGGTATAGCTTAAGCCAAAGCCGAACGGAAACAGCGGCGTCAGGCGGCGTTTATCGTAGTAACGATAGCCGACAAAAAGCCCTTCTCCGTAGTGATGACGTAGATTCTCTCCCGGATAGTGCAGCCATGCGGGGGTCTCTTCCAGCGAATTGGGAACCGTCACGGTTAATTTACCGCACGGGTTACGCTGGCCGAAGAGAATTTCCGCCACCGCGCGGCCCATGCCCTGCCCGGCGAAGAAAGTTTCCAGCAGCGCTTTACACTCGCCAAGCCATGGCATGACGACCGCATCGCTGTTGGCCAGCACCACCACCACATTTGGCTGGACCGCCGCCACTTCCCGGATCAGTCGCTCATGAACCGGCAGAATATTCAGGTCCTGACGATCGCCATTCTCGCCATCTTCACCGACAGCGGTGCTGACAAAGATCACCGCCACATCCGCCTCCTGCGCAACGGCGCGGGCCTGCGCCAAAGCCTGTTCATCACAGCGCAGATCGTCCGGGGCACCCACCGCCCAGGAGACGCTAAAATCATCCCCGGCGAGGTCAAAAATTTCATCCAGCGGACGATCCAGCAGATAGGGTACGGTGGTTGCGCATCCGGAGCCCTGAATCACCGGCTCCTGCGCCGGCTTACCCAGCACCGCGATGCGTGGCGTCTTCCCTGAGCGCAGCGGCAGCAGATCATCTTCATTTTTCAGCAAGACGATAGATTCGGCTGCCAGTTGTTGCGCCAGCGCATGGTGCGCCGGAAAATCAGCGCGCGTTTGCGGACGACGATGACGCTGGACTTTATCCAGCAGCGCCAACATTCGCTGACAAGCGCGATCCACGACTGCCATCGGCACCTCGCCTGATTCAATCGCCGCCAGCAACGTTTGTTTATCGCGTCGGGTTTCCGGCATCGCAAGGTCGTTGCCCGCCATCAGTGAGGCCGGACGGTCCTTAATCCCGTACCAGTCGGACATCACCAGGCCGTCATATCCCCACTCATCGCGTAGCACCTGGGTGAGCAAAAACGGGTCCTGGGACGTCTGCACCCCGTTAAGGCGATTGTAAGAGGACATCACCGTCCACGGCTGGGATTTCTTAATCGCGCGCTGGAAACCCGCCAGATAGATTTCGCGCAGCGCCCGCTCTTCAATAATCGAGTCCATTTCCGTGCGGCGGTACTCCGAGTTATTCGCTGCAAAGTGCTTCAGGCTGGCACCAACGCCCTCCTGTTGCAGGCCGTTAATCAGCGCCGCGGCGATGTCGCCGCTGACTACCGGGTCTTCGGCGTAATATTCATAGCCGCGGCCCGCCAGCGGAGTGCGACGAATGTTGATGCCCGGGCCAAGCAGGATCCCAACGCCCATCTGCTGACACTCTGTCCCCAGCGCTTGCCCCATCTGATGAACCAGCTCCACATCCCAACTACAGGCCAGGCTAGAGCCATTCGGAAAGCAGGTTGCCGGAAGCGAGGCGCTGAAAAGCGCTTCACTGCCCCCCTTCGCTGCAGACTCTTCTGCGCTGGCCTGGTCTGCGGTCTGGGTGATGACCGAGATAAAGTCATCCATGCTCCACTTTTCACGGCCATCAATTTGCGCACTGCTGTAACGAACGCCGTAAGTACCGTCCGTCATGACGATATCTGCAATACCATGCTGTGGTAGAGAAGCCGTGCGCCACAGGCCGCTACCGGTCAACAGCGCCACTTTGTCTTCCACGCTCATCGCGGCGAGGGTCGTGTTAAAATCGTTATTCATCTCTCTGGCTCCCTGAGGTTAAAGCGCGTTCTGTTGTTTACGCAGGCTGATTTTTTGCACAATATCGCGATAGGTTTTTTCATCCAGCGAATAGCAGGCGACAAATATTGCGCTTAGCGCAAACATCGCACCGGGAAATATCGTCATCAAAATATTAATACCATTGATTGCGCTGCTCGAAATATTGCCAGCATCATAATGATAATAATCCAGCATCCACCCTGCGCAGCCGCCGCCAATCGCCATCGATATTTTGGTGATAAAATTAAAGAAGCCATAAATTGCGCCTTCAGTCCGCACACCATGATGCCACTCAGCATATTCAACGGTATCGGCAATCATTGACCACATGGAAACAAACCCCATCCCTAACGTAATACTGTACAAGCATACCCCAGTCATGATCAGCCAGATATTGTCGCCGGCAATAAAATATTGCATTAGCACACCGAAGATACCAATCAGCAGCGCAACCAGCGTCATTTTCTTCTTACCGATCAGCGCAATGACTTTTTCCGAAATAACGGTACCTACGATATAGGCCGCTGACTGAATCATAAAGAAGGTTGAGGTAAATCCTTCATTACCGATAATATATTTAATAAAGTAGATCGCTATTGCCATCCATACGGTATAGGCAATATAGAAAAAGACGGTAAACAGCGACAGGTTAATCAGCGGTGTGTTACCTGCCACCGCGCGGAGCATTTCCCTTAACGTCGGCGCAGGCGTCTCCTCTTCTTCACCTACCCGTTCTGTAGTCATTCCAAAGCAGGCAAGGAACAAGAAAGTCGCCAGCAGAGCGAAGCAAGAGACCGCAAAAACGTAGCCCAACTGCTTATCGTCAAACGGTGAAATCAGCATATCCGCGGTAGTTGAAACAATCAGATAGCCGACAATCGCCAATACAAAGCGGTATACCGAGAGCGATGAGCGGGACGCTTCATGCTGAGTCAAACGGTTGGTTAACGCTGAGTATGGCGTGTTCACCGCCGTATATGCCAGACAGTAAATAGTATAAGAGATCAACGCAAAATAGAATTTCGCCTCGCCACCAAAAGGCACAAAACACAATACGGTTAAAAAACCGAGCGGTATTGATCCATATAATAACCATGGACGTAATTTGCCGTAGCGGCTATGCGTTTTATCGATAGCAAAACCAATCAAGATATTAAAAATGGCATCAATAACGCGAGCAATAACAAAAATCAAACTCGCCTGCGCTGCGCTAATGCCGTAAATGTTAGTATAGAAATATAATAAGAAAAGTGAAACAAAGCCGAATGATAAATTAGAGGAAAAGTCACCAAAGCCGTAGCCTATTTTTTCTTTCACGCCGATAACCACATAGCTTGCCGATAGTTTTCCTGCTGTATCCATTTTTGGCTACCCGTTTATGTAATCAGTGGCGTCAGTATATGGCGTTGGCTGGCACAGCGCTTTGCGTTATTTGTCCGGGGAATTCCCGTTTTTTGTCTTTATGCAGAAGTGTGAAAGATATCACAGGCGGGAGAAAATAAAGCGAAAATTCCGGCGGTTACCCGCCGGAACGAAAGTCATTAACCGTTACCGTTATTACGGCTGCTGGAGCGACGGCTATTATTGTTATTGCCGACCTGGCTGTGGCGCTTGACCGCACGGCGAATTTGGTTCGCTTTCATGCGACGACGATCTTTCTCGACCGCCACTTTTGAGGTGGTTTCCGGCGTCAACTCCACCAGCTCACGCAGGTAGTTGGTTTGCGCCAGATCCAGCTCGGTATAGCCGCCGCGAGGCAGGCCTTTCGGCAGCGGAATATCACCATAACGAACGCGGATCAGACGGCTAACCTGTACGCCAACGGCTTCCCACAAGCGGCGAACTTCACGGTTACGCCCTTCGGTCAGCGTCACGTTGTACCACTGGTTAATCCCTTCACCACCGGTGAATTTGATGGTTTTAAACGCCGCCGGACCGTCTTCCAGCTGTACGCCACGAGACAGTTGACGAAGTTTATCTTCATCAACCTGACCAAACACGCGCACGGCGTATTCGCGTTCAACTTCACGGCTCGGATGCATCAGGCGATTTGCCAGTTCACCGTCGGTGGTGAACAGCAGCAGACCGCAGGTATTTACATCCAGACGCCCCACGGCAATCCAGCGCGCGCCGCGCAGTTTTGGCAGACGATCGAATACCGTCGGACGCCCTTCAGGGTCGTTACGGGTACACAGCTCGCCTTCTGGCTTGTAGTACGCCAGCACGCGACAGATTTGTTCCGCAGACTCTTTCACCGAAATCAGGTGACCATCGATACGAATTTTTAAACCAGGGACAATTTCAACGCGATCGCCGAGAGTTGCGATTTTGCCATCGACGCTGACGCGGCCAGCTTCAATTTTAGATTCAATTTCACGGCGGGAGCCGTGGCCAGCGCGGGCCAGCACTTTTTGTAATTTCTCGCTCATTGAGCATCCTTAAGGTGTCGCCTTCCCAGGCGTCTGGTATACTTCGAAAAACATGACGCTATCAAAATTATGATCTAACGCCATGTTCTGTATATATATTTTGCATCCAGGCATATCATGTTCTGCGTCGTTTTAACGGCCACAATTGAGACATGCCCTCTCGCGTGGGCGAACATGGTACACGAACTTGAAGATGAATGCTTCTTTGCGTTTCATGTGGCCGCGCTTTTCCACCAGGATACAAACAATCCTTATGAATTATGATTCATGCTGACGGATTTTCCTGTGGCCGGAAAGGCCGGTCATCAGGCTTTCGGGACACAGAGGCGTTGAAGTTCATCATTGCGGGTCAGTGCCTGCTCGGTTGCGGCCCTGTTTCATCAATAACACTAATGATTGTATTGCCATTTATAATTTTTAGGATTATTCTCAATTCACATTTCGTTTTATCCCCTTTTGGATTCATTATTCAATTAAAAACAAAAAGTCTGGAATGAGCTCAAATACCCGGTCTAATTTTAAAAATGAGTTTTGAAAATGAAAAACATTGAACATCTCAAACTTCGTGATGTGTGTTACGCCAAAATAAGAACATGCAATAACGATGAAATGATAATCAAAATTTCCGACATAAACATGGTGGTTGCACAAGGTGATATTTGCATTCTTTCATTAAGAAATATGCCATCACCGGTAAAACTAAGAAACAAACTCTCTGAAATTGAATCGTTGCTCAACATGACTCAGCATACCGTCATTCCTTGCGTTGACTCAGCCCACGCTGGTTCAGACGATACATAATCACAATAAAGTCACAATCTATACCCTAAATAATTCGAGTTGCAGGACAAGGCACTTGTGCCTTGAACAGCGCTTGCGCTGGCCCCGAAGGGGCGAGGCCATAGGCCGAGTAACGCGGCAAGGAAGTGGCAAATTCGTCGGGAACGAATTTGACCAGCCGAAGGCTGGCCTCCGGTGAGAGGCAGGAGCCTCTCATTAATCCCCAGGAGCTTACTGAAGTAAGTGACTGGGGTGAACTGACGCAGCCAACACATATGCAACTTGAAGTATGATGGGTATATACATTTAATCATGAAAGGGCTTAAGGCCCCTGTCATTTCATAAAAAATCACGGTTCAGGTTAATTTTAAACCCACTGCTACTGCGTCATAAAAACACACATAATATTTAATCACGCACCTATTATAATTTATAGTTTTCATTATTAACCTGTCGATAAAAATACACACATTCCATTCAAGTAAGAAAAGACAGCTTCAGCGTACCAGGGCAAATATTACCATCCGCCCCCGCCGCCACCGCCCGCACCGCCACCGGAAAATCCCCCACCGCTGCTGCTGTTGCGAAAAGCGCTGGTATAGGCCCCGGAACTCAGGTGCGTCTGCAAGGAGAGCAGCGCCCCGGTCCTGGCAATTTCCGGGGCCACAATCGCTGCAGCCAGAGACGGGGTCAGGCGGTCAGCCCACTCGCTACCCAACCCTGCGGCCACCGCCCAGCTCAGCAACGAAATATCGAGACAACGCGATTCGCCTTTGCGTCGTCGACCACTGTGCGTCGCCGCTTCCAGTCTTTGCAGATAGTGGATCACACCCTCGGCCAGGGCAAAGCGCTGTTGCCCTGATTGCGTAAGCTGCGGCAGAAAGCTAAAGCCCAGCGCGGTGATGTAGCCTGTCAGGCACCAGGCGCTGAAATATCCGGCGGGCATATACCAGTGAAAAAGCGAATAGCCCATTTTCGCCCATAAAAAGAGAAAAATCAGGCCGCCGCCGATAAGCGGTAAAATCAACGTCGCCAATAAACTCTTGCTAATCGCCTTGCCGCCATCATGTGCATCCAGTAAAAACACGCTGCTAAACAGAAGCGGGATAAAATAGAAAAAGCCAATAAACCCATCGGTCATCAGCGTCATAGACGTCCAGCCAGAGCTCTGCACATTAGCCAGGACCAGAGTGGCAAACATCGCCGCCATGCCGCACAGCAGGAAGCTAGAAGGGCGATACCAGGCTCCCTTATGCTGCTGACGATAGTGTTTCTCCATCCGCGTAAAAGCCTTACGCAACGTTCTATTGTAGCGCCCCTTGAGCACCACCTTATCGCCCTTGCGGAACAACAGTTCCATCAATAGCTGCTCTTCCTGGGTCGGTATATCGCTTTTTCTGCTCGCCCCCGAGTGAACCCTCACCAGGCATTGCTGCGTTTGGTCACCCGACACGCTCTCCAGCGCCACCCGCCCCTTCACAATCAGGTTGGTCACATCAGCGCAAAAGCCTTTATCGTCGTAGGTCTGCTTGGCCGCCATGCGCAGATAACCGGGCGAAAACTCCGTGAACATTGACGTCAGCTCCGGCACGTCAACCGGGGTAAAGCGAGGTCTGCGTAGCCATAAAAACAGAAAATAGACTGCCATTAATCCACAAGGGATCCACACGACCAACGACGATAGCGTGGGGATAAAAAGATGCGGGAGAAGATGAGTCGCCCGCGGCTCTGCGGCATCAGGCAACAGCGCCCGAGGCCAGCGATAGAGTACGGTAAAATCCTGCTGGTAGAAGGGTTCGCGGGACTCAATGTGCCCGTCCGGCAGAAGGTGACCATTTTTTAACCTTTCGCCATAATCGCCGGTAAAAAAGTCGATATGCTTAAACGGATCCCCTTGAGCATCCGCCAGCTGCAGCGCGAAGCGAACCTGGTATATTTCGAACGACCAGCTATCGCCGGTGACGTTCCAGATAAGCATGTCATCATCGCCATCGCGAATAAACGCGTTGCTGACCTGATAGTGCACCTGGTAGCGATAGTCGCCTTCCGGCAGAAGAGTCTGTTCATCCCCCACGACGATTCTCATGGTCCCCCTGTGCCAGCGAAGCTGCCAGGGTTCAGGTTTGCCGTCACGGGTCACGCCGATAACATGATACGTCAACAGGGCCGCGTTGCCGTCCGGTCGCACCCACATGCGCGGAAGATCGCGGAAAAAACCGTGTTTGATCTGCCTGTTGCGCGCCTGAAAGTGAAGGTTCTCACGCACATCCAGCACGCCGTCCGGGCGCATGGTGGCCTGAACGTCAAACAGCGCAATAGCTTCTTGCCAGGGAGATAAAACGTCTGAACGCGCATGGCTGAACGGAGCGCAGAACAGCCACAGCAAAAGAAAAAACCGACACGTCGATGTCCATTTCATGACTATTCCTTCCGTGGAACAATTGGGAGATTACAAGAACGGCTTCACATCGCCTACGCCTTCACGCACCACCACCGGCGCGTCTTCGGTAAGATCGATAACCGTAGTCGGCTGTTGACCCAGGTAACCGCCGTGAATAATCAGATCCACCTGTTTCTCAAGGCGATCTTTGATCTCTTCCGGGTCAGATTCGGTAAACTCGCTTCCCGGCAGCATCAGTGAGGTTGAGAGCATCGGCTCGCCGAGGGTTTCCAGCAGCATCTGCGCAATCGGGTTCGACGGCACGCGCATACCGATAGTTTTACGCTTTTCCTGCAGCAAACGACGCGGCACCTCTTTGGTCCCTTTGAGGATGAAGGTGTAGTTACCCGGCGTGTTGTTTTTAATCAACCGGAACGCCACGTTATCAACGAATGAATAGGTCGACAGCTCGGATAGATCGCGGCACATCAGGGTAAAGTTATGGCCGTTTGGCAAATCACGGATACGACAAATCCGCTCCATCGCACCTTTATCTTCGATTTTGCAGCCTAATGCGTAACCAGAGTCGGTCGGATATACGATAACCCCGCCTTTACGCACAATTTCCACCGCCTGGTTAATCAACCGTACCTGCGGGTTATCCGGATGGATATAAAAAAACTGGCTCATACTTCCCTCTCAATTTTGTTCTACGGCCACTTCCCAACTGCGCCAGATCCCTTCTACGCCAGCGGGTAGCCAAAGTTTACGGCCCAGCTCGATCCACGGACAGGGCTGATGGAAATCAGACCCCTGGGAGGCGAGAAGGCCAAACTGCACGGCGTAAGCAGCAAGCTGTGCGCGCTCATGCGGCGCCTGCTGGCATTGAGCGACTTCCATCGCATCGCCGCCCTGCTCACTAAAATGGGCTAACAATCTTTTCAGCCACTTGGCAGAGAGGTCGTAGCGCCCAGGATGGGCAATAACCGCTTTGCCGCCAGAATGATGAATGACATCAATCGCTTGTTTTATTGTACACCACTGTGGCGGAACGTAACCGGTTTTCCCACGCGCGAGATATTTCTTAAAGACGTCAGCAATGTTGTTCGCATAACCCCCTTCGACCAGAAAACGGGCGAAATGGCCGCGCGTCACCGCCCCGCCGTCGGCCAGTTTCAGCGCCCCTTCCCAGGCACCGGGGATCCGTGCTTTATCCAGCCGTTCTGCAATCAGCTGAGCCCGCAGCTGGCGGCGTGCTTTCTGTTCATCAAGTAACGCGGTCATCGCCGGATGGGCAATATCAATATTCAGCCCGACAATATGAATCTCGTGGTTTTCCCACAGCGTGGAAATCTCCACGCCATTTATCAACGTTAGCGGTAAACCTGCACGTTCAATTTCCGCTTTGGCGGCGGGGATCGCCGCCACGGTATCATGATCGGTAATCGCCAGGGTGCCGACACGCATCAGGTGGGCGCGATGAACAAGTTCTTGTGGAGTCAATCGCCCGTCAGAGGCGATGGTGTGGCTGTGCAGGTCGTAAATCACTGCGTAGTTAGTGTCGCTCAAAAGCGGCTCCCGATAAAAGAAAAACCGCTTATCTTAGCAGTAGAAACGCTGCCCCAATAGATTTGATTACTGGGAACGGCAATCCTGATACCAATCCTGCCGCTCTTGCGCATTCATACTTCGCCAGAACGTAAGAAAACGCGTCGCTTTATCCATCCCGTTATCCGCCAGATATTGTAATCGCGCCTCAGCGTCTTGCTCCCGTTGCCAGCACAGTCTCTTCCACGCCAAATCAAACTGCAATTCAGCCTCGCCGACCGGCCCCAGCAAACGACTCCAGCGCTGTATCTGCGGCTTATCCTGGGCATACTGCGCCTGTTGTTTCATCCAGATAAGCGCAGGAATATCCCCGCCGAGCGCCGCTTTTTCATATAACTTACGAGCTTTCTCCTGGTCCTGCGGTACCGCGTGGCCTAATTGATAAATTGCCGCCAGAAGGCGCATTGACTCTGGTTGCGTACTGCGCGTCAGCGTCGCAATTCGCGACTCAGGGTAATTTGGCGAATAGAGTAAAGTGGCAGACTTATCATGCCATGCGATGGCGCCCAGCGGTGCCTGCGCATCCGGGTCACGGGTATAAAAATAGGTGGTACCGTCCGGGTACGTCACGGTAGCGTGGTATTTCTTTGTCCAGGCTTTCGGGTCGGTATCCAGCCGGGTCGCGATCTTCACCCGATAATCCGTAGCCATTGTGGGTGATACGTTAATAGAGACAGATTTCCCACTGGCGAAATTAATCTCTGACTCAACCCTATAAGCGCTAAACCACTCTGTCGTTTTGCGATCGCTGGAAGCCAGATACTCTTCATGGGTTATCCGATCGTTATGCGTTCTCTCAACCGTCAGCGGATAAATTACTGGCGTAAATATGAAGTTGCTCTTTTTATAATCACTCTCTTTATGACTGAACGAGTAAATGTAGTAGCGGTGATCTTTGTCTGGCGGCTCGCCTCCGCCTGCCATCACGGTGAACGTCATTTTGAGCTTATCCAGACGCCAACGACACTTCCCCATTTCGCTGGTGGGGAGCTCCATCTGGTAGTTCTGCTTTTGCGCCATCGCGCTAAAGGTTTTATGAATACCAGACCAGCTATTACGCGCCTTCCATTGTGGATCGGTAATATCCCCTCCGGGGAAGATCAGCTCCTTATGGCTACACTGTGAAGACACATAGCTGGCGTCAATCTGCAGCGCCGTATCAACCGGGAGCTCACCACGCAGCGTGACACTGGGGTCGCCTGGCTTCATACCGATCTGGCTTACTGGCGTATCGCTACAACCCAAAAGCAGCATAGATAGCGCCAGCACCGGTGATACCCCGTGACGCAATGCACTTCCTGACATATATTCATCCCTGTTTTTTTGTTTGCGAATCGCAGCATAATCGTTTTTACCTTCCACAACCAACAGCTGTAAAAAGAGTTGACAATTCGCATTCGAACTAGTTAACTAGTACGCAAGTTCACATGAAGGGGTATCAACGATGAAAACGCAATTTATCACTCTGCACGGCTGGTGGCGTAGCTCCTGTTTTCGGGCGGCGTGATCGCGTTTTGCACTCAGCATACAGATACCCTGCCCGCCAATGAGCGGGCTTTTTATTGGACAAATTATTATACCGAACAGGCGAGAACAATAATGCAAACATCAAAACCGGCACTCGAGCTTCTCACCAGCGACGCCATCTATCGGGAAAACCCGACGGCGTTATTCCACCAGCTATGCGGTGCGCGACCGGCCACCCTGCTGCTGGAATCCGCGGATATCGACAGTAAGGATGATTTAAAGAGCCTGCTGCTGGTGGATAGCGCGCTGCGCATTACCGCGCTAGGTGACACTGTCACTATTCAGGCACTCTCCGCTAACGGCACGGCGCTGCTGGATTTGCTGGATAACACTCTGCCCTCGGGTATTGATAATCAGCGCCAGCCAAATGGGCGGGTGTTAACATTCCCTCCTGTCAGCGCACTGCTTGATGAAGACGCCCGCTTATGTTCATTATCGGTATTTGACACTTTCCGCCTGTTGCAAGAGCTGGTTACCGTGCCGCAGGACGAGCGCGAAGCCATGTTCTTCGGCGGACTGTTTGCTTATGACCTCGTCGCCGGCTTCGAAAACCTGCCGCCGCTGGAAAGCGATACCGCCTGCCCGGATTACTGTTTCTATCTGGCGGAAACGCTGCTGGTTATCGACCATCAGACCAAAAACACCCGCATCCAGGCGAGCCTGTTCACCCCGCTGGAAAGTGAAAAACAGCGTCTGCTACAGCGCATCGCCCAGCTTCGTCAGCAATTGAATGAGCCGCCCGCGCCGCTGCCGGTGACAACCGTTGCCGAAATGCGCTGCGACTGCGATCAGAGTGATGAAGAGTACGGTGCCGTAGTACGTAAAATGCAGCGCGCCATCCGCGCGGGTGAAATTTTCCAGGTGGTGCCATCGCGCCGTTTCTCGCTGCCCTGCCCGTCGCCCCTCGGCGCTTACGATGTGCTGAAGAAGAGTAACCCCAGCCCGTATATGTTCTTTATGCAGGATAACGATTTCACCCTGTTCGGCGCATCGCCGGAAAGCTCGCTGAAATATGACGCCGTCAGCCGCCAGATTGAGATCTACCCGATTGCCGGAACCCGTCCGCGCGGTCGCCGTACCGACGGTTCGCTGGACCGCGATCTCGACAGCCGCATTGAGCTGGAGATGCGCACCGATCACAAAGAGCTTTCCGAACACCTGATGCTGGTTGACCTGGCGCGTAACGACCTCGCCCGCATCTGCACGCCGGGCAGCCGCTACGTGGCCGACTTAACCAAAGTCGACCGCTACTCCTTTGTGATGCACCTCGTCTCCCGCGTGGTTGGCGAGCTGCGCAACGATCTCGACGTGCTCCACGCCTATCGCGCCTGTATGAATATGGGCACGTTGAGCGGTGCGCCTAAAGTGCGCGCAATGCAGCTTATCGCCGCCGCTGAAGGCAAACGTCGCGGCAGCTACGGCGGCGCGGTGGGTTACTTTACCGCCCACGGCGACCTCGATACCTGCATCGTGATTCGTTCTGCTTACGTGCAGGATGGCATCGCCACGGTACAGGCCGGTGCCGGTATCGTGCTCGACTCTGTTCCCCAATCTGAAGCGGATGAAACCCGTAATAAAGCTCGCGCGGTGCTGCGCGCTATCGCCCAGGCCCATCACGCGAAGGAGATTTTCTAATGGCCGACATTCTGCTGCTCGATAATATCGATTCATTTACCTATAACCTGGCAGACCAACTGCGTTCGAACGGCCATAACGTGGTGATTTACCGCAACTCAGTCCCGGCGCAGGCGCTGATTGAGCGCATCGGCACCATGAAAAACCCGGTATTGATGCTCTCTCCCGGTCCGGGCACACCGAGCGAAGCAGGCTGCATGCCGGAACTGCTGACCCGACTGCGTGGTAAGCTGCCGATTATCGGCATCTGCCTCGGTCATCAGGCCATTGTCGAAGCTTACGGCGGTTACGTCGGGCAGGCTGGTGAAATCCTCCACGGTAAAGCATCAAGCATTGAACATGATGGTCAGGCGATGTTTGCCGGGTTGACTAACCCACTGCCGGTTGCGCGCTACCACTCGCTGGTCGGCAGCAATATCCCGGCTGGGTTGACGATCAACGCCAACTTTAACGGCATGGTGATGGCGGTGCGCCACGATGCAGATCGCGTCTGCGGTTTCCAGTTCCATCCTGAGTCGATTCTGACCACCCAGGGCGCACGCCTGCTGGAACAAACGCTGGCATGGGCGTTGCAGAAGCTGGAGCAGACCAACACTATCCAGCCAATTCTGGAAAAACTGTATCAGGCCGAGACCCTGAGCCAGCAGGAGAGCCATCAGCTGTTCTCCGCAGTGGTGCGCGGCGAAGTCAAGCCCGAGCAGCTGGCAGCTGCGCTGGTCAGTATGAAAGTGCGCGGTGAGCATCCGCAGGAAATTGCCGGAGCCGCTACCGCGCTGCTGGAAAACGCCGCGCCGTTCCCGCGCCCGGATTATCTGTTTGCCGATATCGTTGGTACCGGCGGCGACGGCAGCAACAGCATCAATATTTCGACCGCCAGCGCCTTTGTTGCCGCAGCCTGTGGCCTGAAAGTAGCGAAACATGGCAATCGCAGCGTATCAAGTAAATCAGGCTCATCTGACCTGCTGGCGGCCTTCGGTATTAATCTCGATATGAATGCCGATAAATCCCGCCAGGCGCTGGATGAGATGGGCGTCTGTTTCCTGTTCGCACCGAAGTATCACACCGGATTCCGTCATGCGATGCCGGTCCGTCAGCAGCTCAAGACCCGCACCCTGTTTAACGTGCTGGGGCCGCTGATCAACCCGGCACACCCGCCGCTGGCGCTGATTGGCGTTTATAGCCCGGAACTGGTGCTACCGATTGCGGAAACCTTGCGCGTACTGGGGTATCAGCGTGCAGCCGTGGTCCACAGCGGCGGCATGGATGAAGTGTCGCTCCACGCGCCGACGGTGGTCGCTGAACTGAACAACGGCGAAATCAAGAGCTATCAGCTGACCGCCGCCGACTTTGGCCTGACGCCTTACCATCAGGAACAGTTGGCTGGCGGCACGCCGGAAGAAAACCGTGACATTCTGACACGCTTACTACAAGGTAAAGGTGAAGCCGCTCACGAAGCCGCCGTCGCCGCCAACGTCGCCATGTTGATGCGTTTACATGGGCACGAAGATCTGAAGGCCAACGCACAGCACGTCATCGAGGTCCTGCGCAGCGGAGCGGCCTATGACAAAGTGACCGCATTAGCGGCAAGAGGGTAAATAATGCAGACCGTTTTAGCAAAAATCGTGGCCGACAAAGCGATTTGGGTAGAAGCCCGCAAACAACAACAACCGTTAGCCAGTTTTCAAAATGACGTCGTGCCGACGCAGCGCAATTTTTACGATGCCCTTGCCGGTACCCGCACCGCGTTTATTCTCGAGTGCAAAAAGGCCTCGCCGTCAAAAGGTTTGATTCGCGAAGATTTTGACCCGGCAACCATCGCCGGGGTCTACAAACATTACGCGTCAGCAATTTCGGTGCTGTGCGACGAGAAATATTTCCAGGGTAGCTTCGATTTTCTGCCGATTGTCAGCAAAATCGCACCACAGCCGATTCTGTGTAAGGATTTCACCATCGATCCTTACCAGATTTACCTGGCGCGCTACTATCAGGCCGATGCCTGCCTGCTGATGCTCTCAGTGCTTGATGATGAACAATATCGTCAGCTTGCCGCCGTCGCGCACAGCCTGAATATGGGCGTGTTGACCGAAGTCAGTAATGAAGAAGAGCTGGAACGCGCCATCGCGCTGAAGGCCAAAGTGGTCGGTATCAACAACCGCGACCTGCGCGATATGTCGATTGACCTCAACCGCACCCGCACGCTGGCACCACGACTCGGCCATGACGTCACGGTGATCAGCGAATCCGGCATTCATACCTATGCCGAAGTGCGTGAACTGAGCCACTTCGCCAATGGCTTCCTGATTGGCTCAGCGCTGATGGAACACGACGATCTGAACACCGCAGTGAAACGCGTGCTGCTCGGCGAAAATAAAGTCTGTGGCCTCACCCGTGCGCAGGATGCTCAGGTAGCGTATGAATCCGGCGCCGTATACGGCGGGCTGATTTTCGTCCCCACCTCGCCGCGAGCGGTAAATGAAGCCCAGGCGAAAGCGGTTATTGATAGCGCTCCCCTGAGCTACGTCGGCGTATTTCGCAATGCGCCGGTGGCAGAGGTTACCGCCCGCGTTGAAAGCCTGAACTTAGCCGCCGTCCAGTTGCATGGTGGTGAAGACCAGAGCTATATCGATGCCCTGCGCGCTGCTCTGCCGGGCAAGGTGCAAATCTGGAAAGCCCTCAGCGTTGGCGAAACGCTGCCGCAACGTAATCTGAACCATGTCGATAAATACGTTTTCGATAACGGTCAGGGCGGCACCGGCCAGCGTTTCGACTGGTCTTTGCTGCAAGGTCAGGACCTGCGTAACGTGCTGTTAGCAGGCGGCCTCGGCGCCGATAACTGTGTAGAAGCCGCCAAAAGCGGTTGTGCCGGACTCGATTTTAATTCAGGCGTGGAGTCACAGCCGGGTATTAAAGATGCCAGCAAACTGGCCTCGGTGTTTCAAACGCTGCGCGCATATTAAGGAGCAACAATGAGTACTTTACTGAACCCCTATTTTGGCGAATTCGGCGGGATGTACGTTCCGCAGATCCTGATGCCCGCCCTGCGCCAGCTTGAAGAAGCGTTCGTTAGCGCGCAGAAAGACCCGGCATTTCAGGCCGAATTTACCGACCTGCTGAAAAACTACGCCGGTCGCCCGACCGCGCTGACCAAATGCCGTAACCTCACTGAAGGTACCCGTACCACGCTGTATCTGAAGCGTGAAGACCTGCTGCACGGCGGCGCGCATAAAACCAACCAGGTGCTCGGTCAGGCGCTGTTGGCGAAACGGATGGGCAAAACGGAAATTATTGCCGAAACCGGCGCGGGTCAGCACGGCGTAGCCTCTGCCCTCGCCAGCGCCCTACTCGGCCTCAAATGCCGCATTTATATGGGCGCAAAAGATATCGAGCGCCAGTCACCGAACGTCTTCCGTATGCGCCTGATGGGTGCAGAAGTGATCCCGGTACATAGCGGCTCATCAACGCTGAAAGATGCCTGTAACGAAGCCCTGCGCGACTGGTCCGGCAGCTATGAGACCGCGCACTATATGCTCGGCACCGCAGCCGGTCCGCACCCGTTCCCAACCATCGTACGTGAGTTCCAGCGCATGATTGGCGAAGAGACCAAAGTGCAAATTCTTGAAAAAGAAGGTCGCCTGCCGGATGCGGTTATCGCCTGCGTCGGCGGTGGCTCTAACGCTATCGGCATGTTTGCTGACTTTATCGACGAAACCACTGTTGGCCTGATTGGCGTGGAACCGGCGGGTCACGGGATCGAATCCGGCGAGCACGGCGCACCGCTGAAACATGGTCGCGTGGGTATCTACTTCGGTATGAAGTCGCCGATGATGCAAACAGAAGACGGCCAGATCGAAGAGTCTTACTCTCTCTCCGCCGGATTAGACTTCCCGTCGGTCGGCCCGCAGCATGCGTATCTGAACAGCATTGGCCGCGCCGATTATGTATCAATTACCGATGATGAGGCGCTGGATGCCTTTAAAGAACTTTCTCGTCATGAAGGGATTATCCCGGCGCTGGAGTCGTCCCACGCTCTGGCGCACGCGCTGAAAATGATGCGTGAGAACCCGGAAAAAGAGCAGCTGCTGGTGGTTAACCTCTCCGGTCGCGGCGATAAAGACATCTTCACCGTACACGATATTCTGAAAGCGCGAGGGGAAATCTGATGGAACGTTACGAGACGCTGTTTGCACAACTGAAAGCTCGCCAGGAAGGTGCGTTTGTTCCCTTCGTCACCCTCGGCGACCCTAATCCGGAACAATCGCTGAAAATTATCGATACGCTGATTGAGGCGGGTGCCGATGCGCTGGAGCTGGGTATTCCGTTCTCCGACCCGCTGGCGGACGGCCCGACCATTCAGGACGCGACCTTGCGCGCATTTGCCGCAGGCGTTACACCAGCACAGTGTTTTGAAATGCTGGCGGCGGTTCGCCAGAAGCACCCGACCATCCCGATCGGCCTGCTGATGTACGCAAATTTGGTGTTCAGCCCTGGCATTGATGAATTCTATGCCGCATGCGAACGCGCGGGCGTTGATTCAGTATTGGTTGCCGATGTGCCGGTTGAAGAGTCCGCACCGTTCCGCCAGGCCGCATTGCGCCATAATATCGCGCCAATTTTCATCTGCCCGCCGAATGCCGATGACGACCTGCTGCGCCAGATTGCTTCCTACGGTCGCGGCTATACCTATCTGCTGTCTCGTGCGGGCGTGACCGGAGCGGAAAACCGCGCCGCGCTGCCGCTGCATCATTTGATTGAAAAACTGGCCGAATATAACGCCGCGCCACCGCTGCAGGGCTTTGGTATCTCCGCGCCGGAACAGGTCACCGCCGCGATTGATGCTGGCGCTGCCGGGGCGATTTCCGGTTCTGCAATCGTCAAAATCATTGAGCGTAACGTTAACGACCCGCAGACTATGCTGTCTGAACTGAAGACCTTTGTGCAGAACCTCAAAGCCGCCACCAAAGCGGCCTAAGCACGCCTGCCGCCCGGCACTGCGCCGGGCGGTTATTTCTGCTGTAAGCTGTCCGCGTACTTGCGCGTCAGACGAAACAGCGCCATCACATCCTCTTGCGCCCATCCCGCCAGCACCTGATTCATCAGCCGCGTTCTTGCAACCGAGATACGTTCGATCATTGCCTGACCCGCTTCGCTAAGCGTGACTTCGCTAATTCGCCGGTCTTTGGTGTTTGGCTGCTTTCGCGCCAGCTCCTGCGCTTCCAGCTTCTTCACCTGCCGACTGACGGTGGTGTAATCGCGCCCAAGGCTATCCGCCAGTTCAACGACCCCCACCGGGCCCCTGCGCCCTATCGCCACCAGCAGCGGAAAGAGGGTCTGATCAAGCTGAACTCCAGCAGCCTGCAGTATCTGCTCATCGCGCACCGGCTGGTTCATCACGCTGATGATGTCGAGCAGCGAACCGTGAAACTCGCTGATGTCGTAATTATTATGTGCATATTGCATATATTATTTAACCGGGTATAGTGCCGTTAACTGATATGTGCATTTTACACATAATTATCCCGGGAGAGAATAGTATGAAAGCAGCCGTCGTTTTTGACCTGCAACAAGGCCCGATTTGGGCCGATTTTAGCGACCCACAGCCCACTGAACATGAGGCGTTGGTCAAAGTGCGCGCCTGCGCTATCAGCCATGTCGTGAAAAGCCGGGCCTCCGGCAAACATTATAGTTTTGATGGCCGCCTGCCTTTCGGCGTCGGGATTGATGGCACCGGAACATTGCCTGACGGTCAGCGAGTTTATTTCGCCTTCCCCACCGCGCCATGGGGCAGCATGGCACAGTGGGCACCGGTCGCGCTAAATCACTGCCTGCCGCTGCCGGATGATCTGGACGACGTTACCGCCGCCGCAATGGCTAATCCAGGCATGTCCGCATGGGCGGCGCTGGTCAAGCGCGCGGATCTCAAGGCCGGAGAAACTGTACTTATCAACGGTGCGACCGGTAGCGCCGGACAGCTGGCGGTACAAGTCGCCCGCTTTCTGGGGGCTAAAAAGGTGATTGCCACCGGGCGCAACGCGTTAAAGCTCGCCTCCCTCGGTGCCGATAAAATAGTCAACTTAAGCGAAGATGATGCCACCGTACGGTCGCAGTTTGCGGAGCTGGCAGCGCAGCAGATTGATGTCGTCGTCGATTACCTGTGGGGTCACAGTGCTGAACTGTTGCTCCCTGCGCTGGCAAAGCATAGTCCAGGGAAGGCGCCGGTACGCTTTGTTCAGGTCGGTTCACTCGCCGCCGCCGATATCACGCTCAGCGGCGCGGTATTACGCTCTACACCGTTGCAACTGATGGGCAGCGGAATTGGCAGCCTGTCGATGCCGCAACTGCTGGCGGCAACCGGGGAAATGCTGCAGGCCGCAATCGCCGGGAGATTTACCATTGCCACCACTGCGCGGCGGCTTCAGGACGTTGCCACGGCCTGGCCACAGGATGACAGCCAGAAACGCACAGTTTTTATCGTCGATTAAAAAAAATCACTTCCGCACAAAAGTTGGGGTTGATATCTTAAATGAGAAGCATTATCTTTCTCATTACCGAATAGTTGAGTAAACAACTCAGGTATTCGGTACGACATTGCTCACATTGCTTCCAGTATTTTTGCCCGCACTTGTGCGGGCTTTTTTTATGGTAGCCGACACACCTTGCGCACCAGTTGTCTTAACCAGCACCTCTGCTAATGACGAGATTACCATTGGTAAAACAGCGTCAACTCGCCCTTTTCAGATGCTCGGTGCTAACGAGATATACTCGACAGGGACATAATACTTTAGGGTGTAAACAGGCCACTCGTTTTCAAACAAAGCACCTTTCGGAGAGATAAAATGTTCGATATCACAGCCTTCACGTCGATATAGCCCTAACTCCGGGAGGAACTTCATATATACGTTATTTGAAAGAAAGGTAAAATCCGACCATGAGCCATTAAAGTCGAATCTAAGATACAACCCCCCCTTGACGACTTTCACATCTCGAAACAGAGTGTTCCGCTGAGTCAAAGGCGCACCGATAAACCCATTCACCCTGATTTTAAAGTCATTATCCATTGAGGGGGAAAAATCAGAAAGGATGTAAAGATTCTCTTCCCCACAGGATACTCTTCCAGCTACTTTTCGCCTGGTGATCTCTTTCCTTGAAGAGATATCGCTTGTAGGACATATCAAATAGTTAAATCCATATCCGGTAAACGTTTGTTCCTCAAGAATACACAGGTAAGGTGTTGTTAACCCACCCCTCTCAGATACTATTCTCTGAAATAATAAGGTCATATCCCAAAATTTTGAAGCCCTGTACTCTCTGGGTTGAAGACCGAAAGTCTTTTTAAACTCCCGAGAAAATGTTTGATGGGAGTCATAATTCAATAGATATGCGATCGATGATATAGATTGTCGGGTTAGCTTTAATTTCCCCGCAGCAAGCGTCATTCTACGCATTCTGATATATTTCCCAACAGGTAGCCCGCCGTACTCCTGGAAAACATTGTACACAGAACGACGAGAACACCCTATTCCATAAGCAATATCATCAATGGAGGGGTTAATAGCAAGCCGGGCCTCAATCCATTCCACCATGTTATTAAATATCACATTCTTCATCTCTATTGACAATATCTTTATTAAATCATCACGTAGCGCTATTTTATCAGTACCCCAACGGCAATACTAAGCTTTTTGTGCACGATAAAAATAAATAAAAAATTATTAAATAAAAAAACCATGAAATTTTAAACACCACATTGAAAAATAAGACTTTTCTCATAAAAAATATCAGAAATCTCATTTTATTTACAGATATTGATTTTCTTAAGCGCCTGCAATATCTTAATTAAATATTTTAACTCCAATATCTTACTGAGAGCATGGGTATTGATGCTGCTCTCTCTATTTTAATTTGAGATATGTATTTTGATAACCGTGTGAATCTAAAAATATGATTAATGTTTTAATTAATACTAAAAATACCTACACCAACCATGCCATCAGACAGTTGCTACAGGAAACTATTGCTTCAGGGGAATCGCTCACCTTTGAAGACGACTACACCCAAGATTCCATCGTGCAGGCTCACATAATATTCACTGAAATGGAGCCAGGGGAAATATTCCTATGCCATGATGAATTAAAATATACAAATGGCAAAACTTTGCTATGCATTCTTCAGGAACGAAAAATTGAATGCATCAGAAAGGAACTGCCTAATTGCATTAAGGAGAGTTTGTTTTTATATAAGTCCGACTCAATTCCCACCATTAGAAATAAAATCAAATCAGGTATTGACAGGGTGGTCACATCTAAGAATGAAGAGCATCCCTCAAATGAGGCTATGCGCTGTATTAACTGCCCATGTAAATCGATTACCCAAGCCCAGTCAAAAGTTGTTCATGCCCTCAGCCTTGGGCTTAATCAACTGGAAATAGCGCAGGAATTAAAAATTAACTATAAAACAGTTTTTTCTCATAAAAAAAATGTCATGCATGACTTTAAAATACAAAGTAACAAAGAACTCAATAGATTCCTAAGCGTACTTATGAAAAGAAAAAAATTTATGTCTTAGGGCCGCGATCGCCAGAGGTATAAAAGCAACGAAACACCGCGCGCCGCCTTCTGATTTCATTAAAATAAGCCATCCCGTTATATACAGAAACAAACAAAAGCAGTATGGAAACTAGTAGTAGAAATAAATTACTCATTATGCACCATGAATTGAAAAAACACATATAAGGACATGGGCATCATAGTGCATGATGAATTATTAAAACAAGTCGGTTTGTTTTATTTAAGAATATATGGCATGGTGACAAGATATTTCTCATCCAAAGTTATCACCTGACTATTTAATTAATAAAATCATGTAGTTACATGCTCTTTAATCATGCCATTTATATCTATGAATTACCCTTCCCTCTTTAAAGGGAATAACCTTTCGTACAGGGTTTGATGTAAGTAAACACGTAAAATGTTAGATGAGGTACCACTACTTAGTACTCACACGATAGCGTGACACGGTAACGTCCTCTGCTCGTTAGTCTCACCGAAGGCAATTTTTCGTTTTCCAGGCCGCCTACAAGATTAAATGACACAGCAATGATATTATTCAGGCCTAAGAGGTAGGCAGCAACTGACATTAGTGTTAAATCTGGAGCAACTGATGAACGATGAAGTACCACTGAAATATTATGACATTGCCGATGAGTATTCGACCGAATCCGCAGAGCCAGTGAGCGAATCAGAACGTGAGTCATTGGCTCGCTATTTTCAATTGTTGATCACACGCTTGATGAACAACGAAGAAATCAGTGAGGAAGCACAGGGAGAAATGGCCATTCAAGCGGGGATCAATGAGCAGCGTATTGATGATATCGCGACGTTCCTCAATAAATGGGGCAATGAGTAGATCTTGTTAAAACGATGTACGTAGGCCAATGTATCCTTTCATAGTAAGTCACTATCAAGCCAAACCATTCGCGGTATGATTGTTACAGAATAAAAAAGTAAGAGCTGGTCATACAGCGACCAGCTCTGCCGAAAACTTTAGAACCGGTAGCCCGCGGAGAACATAAACACCCACGGATCCAGGCGCACGCTGTCGTGCTGGCGAGCCTCGCCCAGTTTATAGCTCGCGGTGGTGTCTATATCCATGTACCACACCGACACACCACCAAGAAAAGAGTAATGGTATGTTTTTTAAAAGAAAACTCTTGTATTAACATGTCAAAATAAGGTTTTTTTGTGCACCTTTAACATGTTGATTTGCCTGAAAATAAAAATTGTTTTGCAGAACGATATTTTTGCTTGAAATGCGACAATTCCTCATCAATAGACCGGTTTTCAAGACCGG
The DNA here is from genome assembly GCF_013705725.1 of Klebsiella sp. RHBSTW-00484. Taxonomy (NCBI): domain Bacteria; kingdom Pseudomonadati; phylum Pseudomonadota; class Gammaproteobacteria; order Enterobacterales; family Enterobacteriaceae; genus Klebsiella; species Klebsiella sp. RHBSTW-00484. The sequence goes on from NZ_CP055481.1 coordinate 3,457,040, forward strand.
AGAAGAAAGTATGTATATCAATAACATGGCGTAATTGAGTGGTATATCTAATGTTCCAACATACCTTTATTTTCTATAAGTTAGCCACTTTTACGGGAGTGCTATATGAACACTTTACTCACCCTTCATGCTCTATACTTTCTGTATGTGAACAGGAGGTAACGATGTGTGGACGCTTTACCCAATCACAAACGCGAGAAGAATAACTGGCTTACCTAGCAGATGAGGCCGAGCGGGATATAGATGCAGGCTTTGACCCCAAACCAATCGGCCGGTAGAACGTGGCGCCAGGGACAAATGTTTTGCTCCTGAGCGAACGTGATGAACAACCGCATCTCAACCCATATCACTGGGGTATGCGCCGGGATAGTGGGATAAAGCACCGCTGATTAATGCCCGGGTTGAGACCGCAGCCACCAGCAGGATGTTCAAACCACTTTGGCAGCACGGTCGAGCGATCTGCTTTGCCGATGGCTGGCTTGAATGGAAGCGTGAAAGCGAAAAGAAACAGCCTTTCTTTATCCACCGCAAAGACGGCAAACCCATATTCATGGCGGCGATTAATCCGAGGGATTTTTGATAATGACTGAAGCAGCCGATCAGAGCCTAGTAGATATTCATGACCGCCGACCACGAGTGTTAGTACCGGAGGCAGCCAGGGAATGGATGAGGCAGGAAATCGGAGGGAAAGAGGCGGAGGAGATAATTGCAGATGGTGCGTTACCAGCAGACCATTTCACATGGCCCCCCGTTTCCCGTACGGTGGGTAACGTTAAGAATCAGAGGGCGAGCTATCAAAAGCCTATAGCTTGTCCACACTGTGCCATAAGCGAAAGTTGCTGATTCCGAAATGATGATTGATAGGTGTAGGTCCCACCTTCTATTGCACTTGTGCTGAGAGGATAGTTTAATCATAAATGTGACCATTTAAAAAGTCGTCACATCACAGCGGTCAATTTTAATAATTAGGTTTTTAACGATATTTATCATGGAGTTAGAATGAGCAATAGGAATTTCGCTACTAGGATGTCATGCTTTTCCTTAGTTTCTGCAATTGAAACAGATCTTCGTTCGGTGATAATCGGTGAATTGCCCGAATGTTATTCGGAGTATTTACCTACCGATGTTGTTAAAGTAGCTAAAGAAAGGTATTTAGAACATAAAAAAGAAGTTTTCTCTAAAGATGTCGATCTTTTAGAGTTGTTGGACTTTATAGATTTTTATGACTTAAGTAAAATCTTACATAAAATTACTGACATTCAGACATTTTCAACAAAAGAAGACCTGAAAAGCATAGCGTTTAATTTAGAAAAATTAAGTGCATGTAGAAACAGAATTTGTCACTCTAGACCTTTAGAACCAAATGACTTTTCAAGTTTACTTGATTTTTCTAATGAGCTTAAAAATGTAGGTAATGTATATGACTGGAAAAATATACATATCGCATTAAAAAACCTAAACAATCCGTCTTTTGCTTTGTCCTTAGAAATCCCTTCATTTTGGAGAGTCAATACAAAAAATATTAGCAATAATCTTCCTTTGCCTGAATTTGATGATACTGGGTTCATAGGAAGAGATAAAGATAGAAAATCCATAACTAAACTATTAAATTCCAACACAAAAATAATTTCAATTGTTGGGGAAGGCGGTGTTGGTAAAACTGCTTTAGCACAACGTTGTTTGTATGACATATTAGAGCTTTGTGAACTTGATGATAATAAAGAACCTTCTTTCGATATCATTGTATGGGTATCGTTGAAAACCAATCGATTAACTTCTAATGGTAGTGGTCAAATTAAGAATGCCATTACCAATTGTAGCGGATTGTTCCAAGATATAGCGCTTAACCTTTCCGGTGTGTCTAACTCGTCAATGGAGCAAGATTTAGAAGAAATACTCGAATACATGGAGCAATTCAAGGTATTACTTTGTATTGATAATATGGAAACCATTTCAAGCTCAGAGGTTAGAAACTTTTTAGCTGAAATACCGAACAACTCCAAAGTACTAATAACCACCAGAATTGGACTTGGTGAAATTGAATACCGATATAAATTAGACAAGTTAGATGATAAACCATCAGTCGAACTGATGCGTAATATGTCTAGACTCCTTAATTTAGATAAACTTTACAAAAAAAAATCAGATGCATTAAGCGATCTTTGTCGGATATTGTACAACAACCCTCTTTTGATAAAATGGTATGTTCTGGCTGTTGCTGCTGGAAGTAGTAATTCAGAGTTAATTAATAAAAAAACCACTAACTTTCAAGATGCTCTTGCATTTTGCTTTGAAAATCTTTATGACAAACTTGGTGATGTTGAGAAAGAAGCAATATCAGTCATAGCCTGTATTAGAAAACCTGTTTCTGCTGTTGAATTAAGATTTTACCTTAGTGATATCAACGAAATAAAAATTGAAGAGGCACTTCACCAACTGCATAACTCAAGTATGTTAATTTCCTCTGAAGATAAAAAGTCACAAGGAGGACAAGTTTATAGTCTCACCGGAGTGGCTGAAGAGTATATAAATAGTATAAGGCCAGTTTCTACTGAAACCTATAAAAAAGTTAAAGACAAAAGGAAAGAGCTTCAGGTGATTGTGGATGAAGCAAATGTACAAAAAAACCACTACAATTATGATTTAAACGTGATTTATTGGACGACTAAAGATGAAAAAATATGTTCAATATATTTAAAAAAAGCGTTAAGCGAAGCTAGGAAAGGGGATTTTGCAAGTGCTTTAAGCAATGTTAATCAAGCCAAACAACTTATGCCTGGTTTTTCAGAATGCAATCGAATTCATAGTTTCCTTCTCAAGGATACTTCACCATTTCTTGCCGAAACGGAAATGGAAGCAGCTATAGATCTTAACCCTCTTTCAGTGATCTCAAGATATGCGTATGCACAATTTTTAATTTCTGAGGATGAATTTGAAAGAGCAAATGAGCAAATTGATGAAGCCTTGAAAATAGATAGTGAAGATATTGCTTTAAAAACATGCAAGGCATGGATTCTGACTCTTATGGGAGATTATAAAAACGCTTCTTCGCTATATGAGGAATTAATCCCATTACAATCATCTAGGCATCGCAAGTTTCGAATTAGCACATATGATCAAGCTAGTTCATGTTACCGAAGGATGACTGAGATCCTTTTCAAAGATCATGATTATTTAGAAGCCAAAAAAAGCTTACAACGCTCCATGGAAATAATTGAGCAAGCCGTCAACTCTGGTGATTATGACCATGGAACTATCAATAAGCTTATGGACATATTAGATAGCGCCCTTATTTTTAGCAATAAGACAGATGACAAGTCAATTATAGAAGATATAATTTCCTTTATCGCGGCAAATAGTGAAACGTTAAATGTACGTTCGATTCAAGCATTAAGAAAAGGCCTTGAGATATTTATTAAAAGTTGTGATTCAAAAACTGAAAAAGAAATAGATAAAATATTAAACTCTTTAATATCAGGAAGCAAAGAAATATCATCAGAGCGTGTTTTAGGAACGATTGAGAATACTGTATCTACAGGTAGAGGGGTTTCATATGGTTTTTTAACAGATATTGACAATGTTAAATATTTTTTCCCAAGAAGTGAACTGGTGCCTAAAGATCTACTCGATATTGAATCATCACAGATGAATGTAACTTTTATTCCCGGAGAGTCAGAAAGGGGGAAATGTGCATTTAGCATTCGGAAAAGAGATTAAAAAATAAGTCATTACTAATTTTTTAACTTGCTAGTATTCCCAGTCATTCTTTGATGAGATGACTGGGTTACGAAATTGTCAACAAATTTAAGTATCTAACCATCATACACCGCTTATAACTCATACTAACGTATATCAAGTGTAAATACGTCTGTTCCTCGCTCTAAGCGGACTCCGTTAGCAGTAGAACCAGCAATAGTACAATACCATATTAATGGACTGAATCACCTGACTTTGAGCAAGTTACTGTATCTCGTCGTATAACGAGGCGATAGCATTTCTCGTTTCTCTGCCAAGCTGTTTGGATCCCCTGTCCTGCAAAATATAAAGTTCCCCTTCCGTCCTTCGCATTGAGATGGTCAAGAGCTTTCATCAGTTTCTCACTGTTATGCCGAGGAGCGTTATCGTCAAACAAGTTTAGTTGGGCCACGCCCTGACTGTAGAAATCGCCCATCATCACACCTGCTTTCTGGTACCTGTGTCTAGATCACGCTCTAACTCCCAGAGCTACGACTCATCTTTCTATTCATCAAGGGGCCAGATGGCCCCTTTTTCTATCCTCCTAGTCACTTGATGCACCGCGAATAATATTGGAATTTCGGGAAGCAAATGCGTGGAAGCGGGACAAAATAGCGCCTTTCATACTGCCGTTGCGGTCCAGATAATATCCGTAACGCACGACAGTCTGGCCAGTACCTGCGGGAACAACGAAGTCCATAGACTGGACCTTCATCGAGTCGCCTTCTTGCGCATACAAAATGCCGTCAATACTGATTGCACACGTCATAGCGCCACCACCTGATGTCGCGCCGGCGGTGCGCATCAGGATGCAATAGCCCGGTTCAGCGGAAAAATCACCTGAACCTGAAATATTGATTTTGTCATCCTGACGTAACGCTCCAACCAGTTGAACTCGCTGTGCGAATGGCTGACGATCTACGACCATCAGGTCATACCATACCCATGTTGCCTTAGGGATGGAACGTGATCGATGCTGGGCGATATTGATACCATACGCACCAACATCACCGACAATCTTCGCCGCCTGAACTGTTCCCAGAACATTGCAGTTTTCACGGATGGTGACGTTATTAAATTCACCACCATCTGCATAGACGGTGCCGCGAAACCTCCCGTTATTGAACAGGCAGGCTCCATCTTTGGAGACGAGCCAGCCTGTCGAACCATCAGCCCAGTTATAGTTACTGGAACAAATGAAATCGCCAATTTTCGCGTTATCAATAGAGCCATTTTTAATACGGGCCGAATCAATGTAGAGCTCGTTACCCTCAGCAATCATCACCGGCACAGCGGATTTGCTGTTGCGGTTGAACAGTGAGAACCGATCAGCGTATAGGATCATGTCGCTGGTATCGCCATCACTCCCCAGCACGATACCCGCACCGACTTTCTTCCCGTTGTTGGTCTCAACCTTGATGCTGTACATCGAGTTGAGCTTGCCGTTCGTGTCAGCCAACGTCTGCCCATGCGCCTGCACCGTAGATGACAGGTTGCCCACTGTACTGTTCAGGCTGGTCAGACTGGTGGCCGCAGACTCAATTTTGCCTTCAGCCTGCGTGACTCGTGTCGACAACGAGTTAACCGCACCGACGTCCGCCTTATTCCCCAGACTGTTCTGCAGACTGGTGATCGACTGGCCCTGAGAGGTAATTTTCCCCTCATCATTCGTAACCCGGGTCGTCAACGCGCTGATCGCCGATGCGTTCACGTTGTTGGCAACTTCATCGGTTACATCAAGACAAAATGCATCATCGAGATAGAGATAGCCGGCTGACAAACTGGAACGAATTGAAACAATCAGCGAGGCATCTGCTGCAGGTTTATAATCGGCACTAATCTGCGTCCATGATGTACCGACATTGGAACCAGATAGCGGGATGTCTTTCACAAGCCCGCTGGCATTTCGGATGCTCACTTTCGTGTTATCCGGATTGCTGACAGCAAAGTCACCCGATTTTCGCGCCCAGACGCCTACACGATAAGTCCGGCCGCCCACCATATTCACGGTTTGATCACAGGCAGTTGAACCACTGGCGGTTTTGGTTGCCTGGATGATCAATTTCCCGCTTTTCGGATTCTGCGCAGCTAGCGTAGTCCATCCATCATTCGACCAGCCATCAAACCCGCGCTCAAATGAATTATTCGCCAGCATGTTCGTCGGCATAGATTTAGCCGCATCGGCATCCTGCTGTACCGCTGAAATGCTGTTATTCAGGCTAGTGATTGACTGGCCCTGGCTTTCGAGTTTGTTCTCCGCCTGCGTGACCCGGTTCGTTAGCGTGTTGACCGCCGAAGCATCCGCTTTTTTCGCAATCTCCGTATTCGCAGACGACAGGCTACCCTGCAGGCTGGTGATCGACTGGCCCTGGCTGGCCAGCGTATTCCCCTGCTGCGTCACGGTGTTCTGCAGCGCCTGCAGCGCGGTGGCATCGGCTTTCTTACTGACGTTGGTATTCGTCGTCGACAGGTCGTTCTGCAGCTTCGTGAGCGACTGCCCCTGGCTGGAGAGGGTCCCTTCAGCGTTGCTGACACGGCTAGTCAGGCCACTTATCGCACCAGCGTTGGCAGCAATTTTCGCTTCGTCGGTAATATCCACGACATAAAAATCGTCGACGTACATTTCGCCGGCTGACAACGACGCCCAGATCGCCGCTTCAACTGTTGCATCAGCTGCGGCCGTCCAGCTGCCGTTGACTTCTACCCATGTTGCCCCCGTCGGCAAATCTGCCGTGATAAAGTTGGCACCATAGATAATCGAACCGCTGGTATCGCCAATTCGCAGCTTGTGATAGGACTGATCCGCTGTGGCCGCCGCAGTGTTACGACGGGCAAAAACACCGACCCGATAGGTCCGGCCGGCTTTGACATCGATGCGCTGAGCAATGGTCGATTTACCAACGCCACAACGTGCAATCATGCCGCCACTATGCGGTGATGCGGCCGAACTGAATGTCGCTGGCCCGGATATCGTCCAGCTTTTGCTGCCTAACTCAAAACCACTGTTTACGAGCATGTTGCCCGCTACGGCGGCGCCAGCGGCCGCATCATTCTGCAGCGCGGCCACATCGTTCTGTGTCGCGCTGAGGCTGTTGTTCAGCTGCGTCAGGCTGCTGCCCTGGCTGGTCAGCGTGTTCCCCTGCTGCGTCACCGTGTTCTGCAGCGCCGACAGCGCGCTCGCGTCCGCCTTTTTACTGACGTTCGCGTTCGTCGTCGACAGGTCGCCGTTCAACTTCGTGATAGCGCTGTTCGCAGCGGTGATGTCCTTGCCCTGCTGCGTCACCGTGTTCTGCAGCGTCTGCAGTGCGCTCGCGTCCGCCTTTTTGCTGACGTTCGCGTTCGTCGTCGACAGGCCGTTTTCCAGCGCCGTGGTCCGGTTCCCGATGCTGCTTAACGTATCGCCCTGCTGGCTGACTTTCGTCGTCAAGGATTCAACCGCAGACGCCGTGGCGTCCGCTGTCGCCTGAGCGTTAGCCGCTGCCGTTATGTTGCGGCAATGCCAGTCCGTGACATACCAAATCGTGCTGAACGGTGCGCTCTGGGAAATTTGCAGGAACGGGCGGAAAAATCCTTTCGCGGCAACCGCCGCGGTTACGGTCCAGCGCCAGGTGGTACGAACCCACGTAGCGCCGGCTGCAGCTGAAACGGAACCACCAGAGTTTGCAGCCGCGATCCCGCCAGCGGGTGATCCCGATGAACCAACGTACAGATTGAACGCTGCCGTGCCCGTACCGCATGCCACCAGAGCCGAAAACTCGATAACATCACCGGCAGTTGCCACGATGTTGTTCATGTTTGGAATGTGATCGCGGCTGGCCAGCCGCGTAGCGTACTTAAACGGGCACCCTGCCGGCACACCCTCGGCGTCCGTGGACACAACGTTATAACCCATCTGGTTATAGGCCGGGTCAAACGTCGGGTTGGGGATCAAATCATCCCCTGCCGCTTTTGCTGCAGTAATCGCGGCTGTCAGCGAGGTGATGTTGCTGTTCGCCGCCGTCATCCCGCTTTCCGTTTTCTCAACGCGGCCGGTCAGCGATGTCAGCGCGCTCTGATCCGCCTTTTTGCTCACGTCGTTGTTAGTGCTGGCCAGGTCATTCTGCAGCTTCGTAATCGACTGGCTCTGACTGGCCAGCTTGCCCTCCGCCGAATCCACCCGGCTGGTCAGGTCACTGACTGCCGACGCGTTCGCTTTTTTCGCCACGCCATTTGACGAAAAAACGTCAACGTTGCGGAGATACAGGCGGGCACTGGTTGCCGGCGCCCAGCTGCCGGCCGCGAATCGCAGATAGACAAAATTACCGGCGAAATTATCCGGGATCGTCAGCGCGATACTTTTCGTCTTCCAGCTGGTCGTCACGCTACCCAGCCAGGATGCCTGCGATGCCAGCCACGTTATTGGATTGCCTAAATCGGTAATAACCCCGACCGTATCCGCCGATACGCTCGTGATGGCCTCGGAGGATTTCATTTCGAACGACAGCGTCAGCGTGGTGCCGGCTTCAACCGGGATTCGTGTCGTGTTAGCAACGCGAATGGACCCGGTGGTCGTCCGCAACGCCTTCTCGCCCGCATCATAGGTAAACGCCGATCCGGTTCCGGAATCATCCCAGAACGAGGCATCCACGTTCAGCCCACCATTGCTGATCAGGCTACCCTCGGCCAGCGAGTTTTTCAGCATCGTCAGCTGAGCGCCCTGGGCGGTAATTGTCCCTTCGGCATCGGTAACGCGGTTGGTCAGCGCTGTGACCGCGGTCCCATCCGCCTTTTTCGCAATGTTCGCATTCGCCGATGACAAACCACCCTGCAGACTGGTGATCGCCTGTCCCTGGCTGTCCAGCGTGCCCCCTTGCTGCGTCACGGTGTTCTGCAACGTCTGCAGGGCGGTGGCGTCCGCCTTTTTCGCAATGTTGCCGTTGGCCGTGGACAGATCATTCTTCAGTTGGGTAATCGACTGGCCCTGGCTGGTCAGCGTATTGCCCTGCTGGGTTACTGTCGTCTGCAACTGACTAATCGCGCCAGTATTTGCCTCGGTATTGATACGTTCGGTGACATCAATGACATAAAAATCGTCGAAATAACGATTACCTGCTGTCAGATAGTTGTTCAATGTGACAGGAAGGCTGGCGGTCTCCGTGGCTTTCCACACCTTGCTGAACTTAGTCCAGTCGGTGCCGGCGCCGGTATAGGGGATCTCAAGCACCGGATTACCCGCGCTGTTACCGATCCGCAGCTTATTGTTGCCGGCACCATTATCCGTTGTGCCGGCGACCTGTTTAACCCACACGCCGACGTCATAGGTGCGGTCTTTGACAAAATCGATGTTCTGCCCCGGCACCACACTGCCCGTATCAATTTTCAGTGCTCGGGCGCCGGAGTGCGGCGCCTGGACTTCCACCACCGTGCTCTTCGCTGAGATGCCAATATAACCGTCGGTGCCGCGCTCAAACGACGGGTTAACGATCAGGTTGCCCGGCATTTTCCCGGACGCATCGGCGTCGGCCTGCACGCTATTCAGGGTGTTATTCAGGCTGGTGATGCTTTCGCTTTGGCTTGAAAGTTTTCCTTCCGCCTCTGTTACGCGGCTTGTCAGATTGCTGACCGCGCCCGCGTCCGCCTTTTTACTGACGTTCGCATTTGTCGTCGACAGATCACTATTCAGCTTCGTGATGGCGCTGTTCGCGGCGGTGATGTCCTTGCCCTGCTGCGTCACGGTGTTCTGCAGCGTCTGAACGGTGCTGGCATCCGCCTTTTTCGCAATCTCCGTATTCGCAGATGACAGGCTACCCTGCAGGCTGGTGATCGACTGGCCCTGGCTGGCCAGCGTATTCCCCTGCTGGGTCACCGTGTTCTGCAGCGTCTGCAACGCGCTCGCATCCGCCTTTTTGTCGACGTTGGTGTTCGTCGTCGACAGGTCGTTCTGCAGCTTTGTAAGCGACTGGCTCTGGCTGGTGATGGCCCCTTCCGCGTTGCTTACCCGACTTGTCAGACCGCTGATTGCGCCAGCGTTGGCCGTAATGTTCGTTTCGTCGGTAACATCGACGAGATACAAATCATCAAAATACTGCTCGCCGGCACTCGCAGAGGTTCGAATAGAAATCTCAAATCGCGCATCACTCGATGGTGCATAGGTACGGCTAAACTCGGTCCAGATATTCCCCGTATCCATGCCAGAGATCTTGAACTGCAGGTCGGTGATGATAGAGCCATCTGTGCGGCCAATGCGCAGCTTGTTGTTACTCTGGTTCGAGATAACAGTACCTGCTTTGCAGCGGGCAAAAACGCCCAGCTTATAGGTGCGCCCGGCTTTCATATCTACCAGTTGACCAACGGCTGTATCACCGGTAGTGGTGCGCAGAATTTTAGCGCCACTGCGCGGTGCAGCAGCATCAACGACCGCATAATTTCCGGACAACGTTGTCCAGCTGGCCAGGCCTCGCTCGAAACCACTGTTTACGAGCATGTTACCCGGTACGGCTGCGCCGGCGGCCGCATCATTCTGCAGCGCGGCCACGTCGTTCTGTGTCGCGCTGAGGCTGTTGTTCAGCTGCGTCAGGCTACTGCCCTGGCTGGTTAGTGTGTTCCCCTGCTGCGTCACCGTGTTCTGCAGCGCCGACAGCGCGCTCGCGTCCGCCTTTTTACTGACGTTCGCGTTCGTCGTGGACAGGTCGCCGTTCAACTTCGTGATGGCGCTGTTCGCGGAGGTGATGTCCTTGCCCTGCTGCGTCACCGTGTTCTGCAGCGTCTGCAGTGCGCTCGCGTCCGCCTTTTTGCTGACGTTCGCGTTCGTCGTCGACAGGCCGTTTTCCAGCGCCGTGGTCCGGTTCCCGATGCTGCTTAACGTATCACCCTGCTGGCTGACTTTCGTCGTTAGTGAATCAACCGCAGACGCCGTGGCGTCCGCTGTCGCCTGAGCGTTAGCCGCTGCCGTTATGTTGCGGCAGTTCCAGTCCGTTACATACCAGGTCGTACCGAACGGACTGCTCTGGCTAATCTGCAGAAACGGTTTAAAGTATCCGCCACGATCAAGCATCGCTTGATTCACCGTCACCTGCCATTTAGTTCGGCGCCATGTCACTCCGTTAGAAGCTGTTACACCGCCACCAGAGGTGTACGCGGAATAGCCGCCAGATGGGCCACCCGATGTACCGATGTAGAATTGAAATGACGCCGTACCGCCCGCTTTGACCGCTACCAGCGCGTTAATGTCGAAAACGTCCCCCAGCTTAGCCGGCCAGGAATTAATGCCCGGGATATGATCGCGCGCTGAGATTTTTGCCGCATATTTAAATGGGCATCCTGCCGGAACGTCTGGATCGTCTGCTGTGTTTACAACTGTATAGCCCATCTGGTGATAGGCCGGGTCAAACGTCGGGTTGGGGATCAAATCATCCCCTGCCGCTTTCGCTGCAGTAATCGCGGCGGTCAGCGAGGTGATGTTGCTGTTCGCCGCCGTCATCCCGCTTTCCGTTTTCTCAACGCGGCCGGTCAGCGATGTCAGCGCGCTCTGATCCGCCTTTTTGCTCACGTCGTTGTTAGTGCTGGCCAGGTCATTCTGCAGCCTCGTAATCGACTGTCCCTGGCTGGTCAGCGTCCCTTCCGCCGAATCCACCCGGCTGGTCAGGTCACTGACTGCCGACGCGTTCGCTTTTTTCGCCACGCCGTTTGACGAAAAAACGTCAACGTTGCGGAGATACAGGCGGGCACTGGTTGCCGGCGCCCAGCTGCCGGCCGCGAATCGCAGATAGACAAAATTCCCGATGAAATTATCCGGGATCGTCAGCGCGATACTTTTCGTCTGCCAGCTGGTCGTCACGCCACCCAGCCACGGCGACACCGAGACCAGCCAGCCCGTTGGATTACCCAGATCAGTGATAACCCCGACAGTGTCCGACGACACGCTCGTGATGGCCTCGGAGGATTTCATCTCGAACGACAACATCAGCGTGGTGCCGGCTTCAACCGGGATTCGTGTCGTGTTAGCAACGCGAATGGACCCGGTGGTCGTCCGCAGCGCCTTCTCGCCCGCATCATATGTGAACGCGGAGCCAGGTCCGGAGTTATCCCAGAATGAGGCATCCACGTTCAGCCCGCCATTGCTGATCAGGCTGCCCTCGGCCAGCGAATTTTTCAGCATCGTCAGCTGAGCGCCCAGGGCGGTGATCCCCCCTTCAGCTTCAGTCACGCGGTTGGTCAGCGCTGTGACCGCTCTCCCATCCGCCTTTTTCGCGATGTTCGCATTCGCCGATGACAAACCACCCTGCAGACTGGTGATCGCCTGTCCCTGGCTGTCCAGCGTGCCCCCCTGCTGCGTCACGGTGTTCTGCAGCGTCTGCAGGGCGGTGGCATCTGCCTTTTTCGCAATGTTGCCGTTGGCCGTGGACAGATCATTCTTCAGCTGGGTAATCGACTGGCCCTGGCTGATCAGCGTATTGCCCTGCTGGGTTACTGTCGTCTGCAACTGACTAATCGCGCCAGTATTTGCCTCGGTATTGATACGATCGGTGACATCAATGACATAAAGGTCGTCAAAATAACGATTACCGGCTGTCAGATAGTTGTTCAGCGTGACGGGAAGACTTCCGGTCTCCGTGGCTTTCCACACCTTGCTGAATTTTGTCCAGCCGGTGCCGGCGCCGGTATACGGGATCTCAAGCACCGGATTACCCGCGCTGTTACCGATCCGCAGCTTATTGTTGCCGGCGCCATTATCCGTTGTGCCGGCGACCTGTTTAACCCACACGCCGACGTCATAGGTGCGGTCTTTGACAAAATCGATGTTCTGCCCCGGCGCCACACTGCCCGTATCAATTTTCAGTGCTCGGGCGCCGGAGTGCGGCGCCTGGACTTCCACCACCGTGCTCTTCGCTGAGATGCCAATATAACCGTCTGTGCCGCGCTCAAACGACGGGTTAACGATCAGGTTGCCCGGCATTTTCCCGGACGCATCGGCGTCGGCCTGCACGCTATTCAGGGTGTTATTCAGGCTGGTAATGCTTTCGCTTTGGCTTGAAAGTTTTCCTTCAGCCTCTGTTACGCGGCTTGTCAGATTGCTGACAGCTCCGGCATCCGCTTTACCCGCCAGGGAGTTTTGCAGGGATGTAATAGCACTCCCCTGGCTGGTCAGCGTGCCCCCTTGCTGCGTGACGGTGTTCTGCAGCGACTGCAGGGCGCTGGCATCAGCTTTCCCGGAGATGCTGTTATTCAGTTGAGTGATCTGCTGACCCTGAGACGTGATTTTTCCTTCTGCCGACTCCACCCGGCTCGTCAGCGCACTGGTGGCGCTGGCATTCGCCGCGATCGCTTTCTCATCCGTGATATCGATAAAGAACGCATCATCGAGATAGAGATAGCCCGCACTCAGGGATGTTCTCAGGGAGAAGACCATCGTTGAATCAACCGTGGCCCTATGCTCGCCAGTGAACAACGTCCATCCACCTGCTATGTCCGCAGCGGGCATCATCACATCTACAACTGGCCCGGTAGAATTGCGCAGGCTGAGTTTCGTATTGCTGGGATTGCTGATCGCAAAGTCTGCTGATTTGCGTACCCATGCACCAAAACGGTAGCTCCGCCCGGCCCTTAACGTCACGTCCTGGTCGCATGCCGTTCCGTTGTTGGTCGTTTTACCTGCCTGCAGGATCAGTTTCCCGGATTTCGGATTCTGCGCGGCCAGCGTCGTCCAGCCGTCATTGCGCCAGCCATCAAAACCACGCTCAAACGAGCCATTTACCAGTTGGTTCGTCGGCTGGTTTTTACCCGCATCAGCATCCAGCTGCGCGCTTGTAACGCTGTTGTCCAGCTGCGTAATGCTGGCGCTCTGAGAAGTGATACTCCTCTCTGCAGCATCGACACGGTTCGTCAGGCTGCTGACCGCTGCGGCATCCGCTTTTTTGCCCAGCGTGTCATTAGTGACGGACAGATCGTTTTGCAGTTTAGTGATGGCGCTGCCCTGGCTGGTCAGCGTATTGCCCTGCTGGCTGACCGTAGATTGCAGGCCTGTAATGGCAGTGCTGTTCGCGGCCACACCGGACTCTGCCTTCCCAATCCGGTTCGTCAGCGATGTCAGGGTACTACCCTGGCTGGTCAGCGTGGTTCCCTGCTGCTCGACTTTCTGCGTCAGCGACTGCAGAGCGCTCGCGTCCGCCTTCTTGCCGAGGCTGGTTTCCAGCCCGCTGATTTTGCTGGCCTGGGCGCTCTGCACAGTTGAAATGGAGCTGAGCTCCTCCGCTACCGACGCCTTGTTTTCATTAAACTGCGTTTGCAGCGACTCACGCGCCGTGACCTCCGCCGCATCAGCGGTGATACGTGCGTTCATCTCCTGGTACAGCAGGCCTGAGCGCAGATCCGCCAGGCTGTTGCTGTCCGTTGAACCCCGAATTTGCGCGGCAAGCGTCGAGCGTTTTTGCGCTTCCGCTTCATCCGCGTTAGTACGCGCGGTTTCCTCATCCCTCAGTGCAGCGGTACTGGCGGCCGGGGCCGGGCGTCCGACCGATATCCAGTGGATCAGGAAATAATTATCTGCGTTCTGGCTCTGGGCCAGATCGAGACGGAATCGGCGGATAGTGCCGGAGGCATTCCAGTTAATATCCGAGATGGCCACCACGCTGATACCGTCAGCATCAAACTCCTGATCAGGGATACTGACGACGCGGGAGTCATTCCAGCCCGTTTCATCAACACCTATCCAGTAAAGCCGGCCTCTCCACGTTGGATTGCCCACACGTTTAATACGCAGCATAACGGTGCGATAAGACGACGCTGGGATGGCCTGGCCGTTAGGCGAACGACAGGAAGCATTGCTGTTTGACGCCTTCAGCCAGCCATCATCCGTGATTTGCATCGGTATCTGACCGCCATCATCTTCGGTCCAGCCCTCGTTATCCTTATCGAAATAGAAAATATTGAACGAGTCAAATTGCTGGCCGCTGCCGGCGGAGATTTCAGAAATCTGCCGCGCGAGAGAGTCGTCGCCATCCTGCATGATGGTCTGCAGGTGATCGATGGCCGCAACACGATCATTGCGCTCATTCAGCAGTTGGTCAGCTGCCTGCGCGGCTTTCGCATTCACATCTGCGATACGATCTGCTGTTTCCTGCCTGACCGCCTTATCCCAGCCCGTATTCGCCTGCGCGATGCTTTGTTTGAGGCCATTTTCGGCAGTCTGAATCTGTTTTTTCAGCGCTTCATCACCGGCGGTGACCGCTTTATTCACGTCATCAATCTGCTGATTAACGCCTGCTATCTGATGATTAACGTCAGCGTTAATACTGCTCACAGCATCAGTTATCGTCTGATTTACCCCGGCAATCTGCTGCTCGATGCCGGCATTGATATCTGAAACCGTATCATCAATATTTTTATTAACGCTGGTGATTTTCTCATCCAGTGATTTGCTGACAGCAGTGATCTGATCGTTAGCCGCATCGATAGCCTTGTTGGCAGCACCGATGCTTTGGTTAACTGTCGAAATATTGTCATCGAGTGTCTGATTTACGGTATCGATGTTCTCCTTTATCGACTTGTTGACCGCGTCAATCTGGCTATCAACCTCCTTATTGATAGCCGTAACGGTCTCTTCAATATTCTGGTTAACGGCCGAAACCTGCTGCTCCATATCCTCACGGATAACGTCGGCGGTTTCCGTCAGTTGCTGATGCGTCTCCTCTATATCACGCTGGACCTCCTCCCATGCCGGCGTTTGTTTGATTGCATCAGTCAGCTGGTCGTAATACGCGCCGATATCATCGCTGGCCATGCCCTGCACCCAGGCAGTCCACGGGCTTTCATTGCCGAGGCGGTCCACAATTCTCGCCCGGTACCAGAACATGGCCGCGATCTGCAGCCCCATTTGCTGGTACGTTTTTCCCGGATACGCAACATCAGAGAGCGCCATCGCCCCGTTGCCGTTCGGGTTTGGACTGTATTGCAGCTCAGTTTTTTGGGTGTCGCCGGTGCCCGCAGGGAACTCCCAGTTCAGCTGCACGCCATGCAGTAACGAGGTCGTTGTCAGGGCGATCGGCGCCGACGGCAGACCAATTTTACCGGTCAGCGTTTTCTCTTCCGAATACGCCCAGCCGCTGGAAACCTCAGCGGCATTAATCGCCCAGACGCGCACCAGGTAGCGACCCGCATAAATGCCGGTGATCTCGAACGAGGTGGTCGAGCTGCGCGGCACTTTTATCCAGTTGCCGTCATTTCGGCGCCACTGTGCCTCATACGAAATCGCGTCTTTAACCGCGCTCCACTGCGCCTGCATCGTTTCGACGCTGATACCCTGATTCACCACAGAATACGAGCTGATAACGATATTTTCCGGCGGCGACTGATTCCCCGGGGGGATAACACTAATCGGGCGCTGATCGATAATCGCGCCATTGTCGATACGTGGGAATTTATCCGGGTCGTGGGCCACGCCGGTGATGGTATACGTGGCGTTGTTGTTGTCCTTGACCCCGATAACGCGGTACTGCTGCGCAACCAGGTCTGCATACTCGACGATCCAGACGCACTCCGATTCCGGAGTCTCGCTGTATGCCGTCGTGACTGTAACCTGCCGGCGGCCGTTGACCGACTGTATGGTCCTGGCCTGAGAGATACCGGACGGCAGGTTCAGCTGCAGCCGATCGTCAGCTTTTGCGTCAATATCACGGTCGAGCGTGATCACCCGGCCGTTAACCCCGCTGATACGGCCGCCATTGACTCTCCCGGCCAGCAGTTCGTCGGCCAGCGCAATGATGTAGCCCGGCTGCGGGATTTTGCCATCGAGACCGACATCGATCTCAACCAGGCGGTCCTTATTGTTGGTCAGGATTCCCCATAGCCCCTTACGGTGTGCCTCGCTCTGGCGGGTACACCCGATGGCTGTCACCTCAAGCTGGTTAAAGCTGTACCGGCTGACCAGCTCCGGAACGAATGCCGGCTCCATCGCGTCAGAGTAGGCGTTAGCCGGATCTGACCAGGATACCAGGGCGTTGGTATAGCGGGCCTTACTGGTGCTGCTGGAGTAGCGGGGCTTACCAATAATGTTCGCCCGGGTGTAGTTGAAATCGACATCGCGGGGCATATCTGCCTGCACGACAATCTGCTCACCACTCCAGCAGATCATCCCACGGAAAATGGCGGCAAAATCGCGCAGCACGGTGTACGCGTCGTTGCGTTCTTGCACATAGACGTTACAGAGATAGCGAGGCTCCATGCCATCGCCGCCCCTGCCGTCAGGGATCAGCTGGTCGCAATACTGCGCAATCTGATACAGCGTCCATTTCGAGATATTGGTGCTGGTCAGGCGGTTGCCGAGTCCAAAACGGTCCTCCACAACAATATCGTAATAAATCCAGGCCGGGTTATCCGTCCAGGCCCACTTAAACCCACCGGTCCAGACGTCGGTATATTCACGGGTCTCCGGGTTGTAGTTGTCAGGAACGCGGACAACGCGCCCACGCGGCTCACAGGAAATCTGCGGGATAGAGCCATTGAACAGCTTTGAATCGAACTCGAGATAAAGCAGCGCCGTGTGGGGGTAACGCAACTTCGCGTCAATCACCTCGGTGTAGCTCTGCAGCGTCATGACATCGCCAATTTTTACGCTATTGGCGTCGGGCGTAATTTTCCGCAGGCGCAGGGTCCAGGTGCTGCCCGCCCGGGGCAGATCGATGCGGTGGCTCCGCTCATAACCGGAGGTCGTCTTGCCTGTGACCGCGGTCTCAAGAACAGTCTGCCAGACTCCACCATCCGTCTGCATGTCCAGCGCATATTTGACGGTATTTCCCACCACATCGCCATCGTCTTCCTGTTTCATCAGGGACGGCCATTTCAGGCGGACGCGAACAGCGGATAATTGGGTATTCGTAAATGTGTGGGTCCAGGCTATAGAGCTGGAAACTTCCGTCCCGACGCTTATTTCATTTTCTGTTCCGGGAATACCATGAATATAAGTCTGAGCCTGCGTGCCTGGGCGAAAATCCCACACAACACCCGGGAAGTTTTCCGAGCCATCGGCATTTTCAAGAGGGGTTCCATCAAGATAAATATCTTTTCCCGTTAAACCGCCAGCGAATTCCCCCTCGCCTAACGCAATCAGTATTTTGGCTTTTGCTACAGACTGTAAATCGTCTGGCTGTTCCGTCGGTGTCCGCTGCTTTGAGCTGCCACCCTTGCGCCCTTTAATTATGCTGTTTGCCATATTACGCCCATAAAAAAAGCCACCCGAAGGTGGCCTGAATTGGATGGTTTATTTAATAAATATTTATTGCTGGTCTTCGACGTAAATCCCGGCGGATATAATCGCCCCGCCAATTCGCCGTTTGCCGTACAGCAAGCCGACCGGATAGCCCTGCGATGCTGTATTTGTCACGCCGCCAAAGGCGTAGCTGGCCTTGTTATCAGGTGACTCTTTACGGGCCAGGCCCGCTGGCTGTGGGGATAGCATTTGGACTACGCCGCCGAGCATTAATGATGCTCCCGTGCCATAAAACCACGGTGCAGCTGCGGCAGCAGGAGTAAAACTTAATACAACCCCCACAACAACAAGAACGGCTCCCAGGATAGTTTGAAGGACACCGGATTTTTTACTCCCGATAACCACTGGTACGATACGGATTATCTCCCCAGTAACGGGGAAACCTAAATCATCGATACCAATATTTTTCTCATCTTTAAATACTGCATAGGCTAATCCGCGCTCCTCGCTGGATATCATGAATTTTTCGAACCCTGGTATTGTTTTTGCCAGCGCAACACCTGCTTCATGGGTAGTGGAAATAAGCCGTTGATGAACCTTACCAAATTTTTTACCAAGTGTTCCACTCAATTCAATGCGCGTCATAACCTCTTGCATAAAATACTCCAAATAAAAAAGGCCGTTAATACGGCCCTTTGATTTCACATTAGGATATTATTTAACTTGCCACATCCTGTACTGTCCCCAGAAACCTACTTCAGTTAAATATTCTTGGGGTGTGCCATCCGCCACTAAATCAAGGGTTTTTCTCATCCCCATGCTTAAAACATTGCACTCATTACTCACGCGTAGCTTATGAGGCCCATTAGCCAAATAAGCTGTAACGAATTGATTTTGTCTTAAAAGAGCAACATCTTTACCATCAATAGCAACAAGAAATTTGCACATGCCTCCACTACCACCACCGATGAACTGCTTATTCCTCGTTACCGTAACCTTTGTTTGCTGTGTATCACTTTTAGGTGTAACCATTTCTTGGTTTAAAATCTTTTCTGCCTGCCCATATGGACGCGCACATCCAGCCAGAGTCAAAACGGCCAATGCCAGAGTGATTTTTTTCATTCCCCATATCCTTTTGCTTTTAGTTCAAATCCCGCAAAAGACTAACATAGAGAGTGGTACCGAACGATTTTCATCGTCCTGTCGAGATAGTATCCGCCATACGGTACCCGCTGACTAAGATGACCATAGAGGTGGTGCAGCAACATGTTCCCCTCCAGCAAAATCCCGGCGTGGTTCCATTTGTCAGCCTGCACCTGCATGATCACCATGTCACCTGGCTGCGGCGGGCCATCAAACTCACGGAACCCACATTCATACCAGCAGTTCTGGTAGAAATTGTCCGGGAACTCATTTTCCCACCAGTGATAGTCGACGCGGTAATCGTGCAGCTCGATGCCGTGGGTCTGCCGGAAATAGCGCATCACCAGACCCCAGCAGTCATAATGGCCAAGCACGAACGGGCGCTCGAGGAGCGGCAATTCGCCGCGGGGGAGAATGGTACGGAGATCTCCCTCTGGCCAGCTGATAATGTGCCACGGCAGCTGCGTGGCATCGCACTGCGCTTTGTCCAGTTCGCTGGGTTGCGGCGTTGCATCCGGATGGCTGTGAACAATACCGATGATCGTTCCCCAATCCTCAACCGCTGCATAATCCTCCGGCGCCAGAACGAAATTATCGTTCGCCTCGCTGGCCAGGTTCCGGCAGGGGAAATAACGCTCCACCCGCCCCTTCTGGGCAATCAGCCCGCACGCCTCGCGCGGGTAATCGGCCGCTGCATGCGTCTGAATGGCCTTAATCGTTTTCTGGCGCATATCAGCTCCTGATCAGCGACGTGCCCGGGAACCCACCGAACGGCAGCTCGTTGTTTTTACCAAATCGCAGTTTGCAGCCCGTCAGCGTGCCATTGCAGACGTCCTGCGATGGGTCATCGACCGGTTTGTTATTTTTGTCGAAATAACGCGTGCCGGCATAATCGCAGCCATCGCCGCTACGGTATTTATTGCGGATACACCAGGCGCAAATCGAGTGATATTGCCGGGTTGGAATCATCATCCCCTGCAGGTCCATCGGGCTGGCCAGCGCGAACTCCACCGCTTCGTCAGTTTCGAGGTTTTTGGCATCAATAAAATACAGCTGGCGCTTTTCCTGCGTCGGGTCCGCCGTCGCATTCCCGTCCGCAAAGTTCCGCACATCCAGATATTGCTTCTGCGTATCATGGATAGTAACCCGCGCCTGCGCCATGTCGTCGTAATACAAACACAGCGCGGAAATAGACCCGTCGATGTTACCCACCCGCAGCGTCGGCTGTGCATCACTCCCCGTGGTGGAGGATTCGATCCCCTCCAGCTCACATGGCCAGGCTTTATATTCCGTACCTTGCCACCAGATGCTTTTGGCTGGCAGCTTCGCTTCATCGTCGCCGGCAGCGATTATTTCCGCAGCCGAGTGAGGTACGTTATACCCGTGAAAATATAAAACCTCGCCCATGTTGAACGCGCGGCCGTCGATTTCAAACAGCCGGATAGAATCACCCGGCTCCAGCTTCTGATAATCTGCGTTAAGACTCATGGTTTAAATCCCTGAATAAATGTTGCTGACAGGGAGTAGTTCCCCCCGCCCATAGGCACTGGTTTGTATTGCGTGCAGCGGAAAAGCCCGACATCTTCGAGCGGCGGCGTCCACTGAAAAGATTTCGTACCACCATGACGGTCCAGGAACTGTTTTATCGCTCGAATATAGTCTTCAGTACCGACAAAATTCAGTTCCCATTGCTGCTCACGATTATTGAGACCATCCCCCGATGTCTGCGTATAACCGTCACCAAATTTCGCCTCTCTGACACGGAAATCGACGGTTTCCGTGGGATTAACCCTGGGACTCCAGGTGAATATCTCAATGGCCATTAACGTTGTCCTTTTACGGCGTTCCAGATAGCGCCACCCGCGCGCATGTCTTTCGCCATGAGCTCTCTGTATTTCTTCTCAACAAACGCCCCAATTTGCTGACCAAACTGCTCAAAACCAGACGTGGATTTAGAGGACGCCTGATCGCCGGAAATGGTGATCCAAACTTTCGGGCCCTCTGACGCGCCGGCGTTCTGACCGCCACCCACAGCGCGTACCCCGAGCGAGCCGTCGCCTGCGCGGGTCAGTGGCATAATTGCCTCCGGCCCCGCCTCCCCAAACACGCCCGCGCCTTTAGCGAAAGCGAATAACTGAGGGGAGTCGTAGACCTGATTTCGGTATGAGCTGAGGGATGGCGAGTCATAAACGCCGCCTTTGGCGTTGAAGGTTAGCCCGGAAGCCGCTGAATCATAAGCCCCGGATGGCGTACTTCCACCGCCGCCGGCTGCGCCACCAATAATGGAACCTGCGGCGCCAAGAATGCTCTGGAGCGCGCTGGAAAGGGCTATTCGTGAGGCTATTTTTGCCAGGTCGGAAAGGACAGAGGCCGTGAAACTTTTAAAACTGGATTTCCCCGTGACGGCAAACGACGCGAGCGACCCTGCCATGTCATCGAATGCCCCCGTGGTAAAGCTGGCCACCTGGCTGTTCGCATCACGGGCATTATCTATCCAGTTGAGCGTTCCTCGCCGGAAACCGGCACTGTAATCCTGTTCAGCCACCAGGCGGTCCTGGGCGCTTTGCTCAACGATCTGCAGCTCCCGCTGCTTCACCGACTCCAGATCGGCCAGTCGAGCCTGATATTCAGTGGACGTTTTATCCGTGAAATCTTTTTCAAGAGCCAGCCGACGCTGGTTAAACCGGTTAATAATGGCATTACGGGCCTCGGTATCGCTTGCCTCCTGTTCTGACAGGCTGTACTTCTCAAGATTCAGGGCAGCCTCGCGCTGCATAGCCTGAGCCTCTTCAGCCCATTTCCGGCTTTCAGCCTGGTATTTCAGCGAGGTTTTCCGTAGAGCTGCTTCCTTCTCCAGCTGAATATTCGACTGAAGCTGCGCACGGATTTGCTCCTGCATGGCCACCAGGCTTTGCTGGCTTTTCGTGAGGTGATTTCCCTTGAGGCTGGAAACCTTCTCATCAAATGCGACCAGCTGCCGTTCTGATTCGGTCAGCGTATCAGTTGTCTGTACCTGCTCTTTCAGTACGGCATTGCGCTGCTGCGCCTGTACCAGCAACCGTTGACCTTCAGTCTCGCTGTTGCCTGATTTTTTGGGCTTATCTTTCTTCGTCGACTTGTCGTACTCGTCGTTAATCCCTTTCAGGATACGCTGGTACTCCTTAGACCCCGACGCATAGATACTGCTATTCAGCCGCTTAATCGCCGCCGCCCGCTTGTCTGCCGCAGTAGTCCCGGCATCCATGTAGCTTTTAAGACCCGCAGTATTCTTTATGCGCTCATTCTGCGCTGCAGCTGTAGCTCCCGCGATATCACCGGCCAGCTGGCCAGCCATGCTCCTTAACGTTCGCTGGACGTCCTGCGTTTTATCAATCGCACCACCGAGCGCGATGACTGCCTGCTCTCCGGCTGTCCCCCATGTGTTCCCGAGGTTTTTTACCGTTTCAGCGGTCTTATCGACATCAACACCCAACTCGGCCAGACGATTTTTCTCGGCCTGTATCGCCGCCTCAATCAGTAACTGGCTTGCCTGCGCCGTGCTTCCTCTATCCTTCAGCGCCATGACTTGCTGAACGATCGAATCTTTCAGGACCACACCGGATGCCGTCAGCTTATGCATAGCTGAAACAGGATCATCCTTTAATCCGGAAAGATGGTTAACCAGCTCCTGAGCATCGCCGCCCGCCTTCTCATACGCATTGGCCAGCGTGGCAACATCATTCAGCAGCCGACCACTAAACCCGGCTTTTGCCGCAGCAGAAACGGCATTGACTGACGTCTCCGTATTCCCCAGTTCACCACTCAGTTTTTTAAGGTCCGCAGCAGTGACCAGCGAGGACGTTTTAAGATCCAATGCTGCAGCGTTCAGCTTTTTGGTCTGCTCTTCCGCCTTTTTAAACTCGGTATAAATCAGCGTACCGCCGGCAGCGAGTACGGACAGACCAATACCAACCGGCCCGCCCAGCAGGCTCATCGCAGAACTGAGCGCCCGGCTACTGGTGGCCGCGATGCGTTGCCTTAGCGATAGCTCTGTATTGGCCACGGCTGCAGCTTCAGTTGCCGCAGTCAACGCGACTTTTCCGCCCGTCTCAGCAGCATCTGCAGTCGCAACAGCAGCCTTAGCCGCCTTCAGCTTATCCAGCCCACTGGCCTCCAGCCGGTTGGCTTCAATAATGGCGCGCTCGTTTTTCAGGTGTTGATCCTGATAACTGACGTTTAACCCATAGAGCTTGTTAACCTCAGTCTGTTTCGCATAATACTCATCCAGAGCGATCGCTTGCTCTCGCTGGGCCTGCGCTGCGGCTATCGTTTTTTCAGCAATGGTAACTTTGTTAAGCGCGGCCTGCCGTTCTGCCTGCGCGGCCTCAATCTGCGATTTTGCCGCCGATGCCAGTTCTGCTGCCGCATTACGGGCTGCATCCTGTTGTGTCTTCCAACCCCCTGCAGAACCATCTAACTGCCCCTTTAGTGAATGGACCGCCGGGATCAGCGCGTTAATTATGCTACTGCTGGCGACATTACTTCCGGCGGCAACTTCATGGAGGACAAAGTTCAGTTGACCGGCACCTTTGGTGGCACCAGAAAACTGATCATCATTTGCCCCCTGGACGCCGATTTTTTTCGCCGCGTCGACTGTTTTGGCTATCGCATTTGCCAGCTCATTGGCCTGCTCTGTCGCCTGCTTATTAAATTTTTTACTGGCCTGCCCTGCGCTCTGATATGCCTCGGTAATTTGTGACCGAAACGCGGCGGAATTGAGATGCAGGGCAACCGACAAACTAGCTACGTCACTCATTGACCCAGAATCCTCATAACATCAGCACATTGCTGATCTGTAACTGATACGGCAGGGCTGTCAGACGGTTCCTGGGCTGGAGTCTGGATGGGGTTGCTTGTCAGGGAGAGCCAGGCTTGCCAGTGAAGAAGAATATTGGCAGGGAGGTTGGCGATTTTTCGTGGATCATACTCCCCCAGGCGAGCGGCCAACGAAAAGACCGTCATCAACATGGGGGAGTTGATCAGTTTTTTTTCGCCTCCTCCAGCGTGCCGTAGCTGAAACGCTGAACCTTAGACAACGCCTCGGAGATTGACCCATAGGATCGAGATTTCATCAGCTCAACCGGAGACGGTAGCCCTTGTTCGGGAACGCCATCTTTATCGACCAGGGCGCTCAATATTAGTGCTGACGCCTCCAGCATCAATCCACGCGTTTCGCCCGGGCCTGTTAGTTGTTCCGCCTTTTCTTCAAAATCAGCCAGCTCACTGGCGGTCAGGCGACGAACATAGAACTCACCACCAAAAATATTCAGAGGGAATGCATCGCTATCGGGAGCCAGCAGGCGAGATTTAACGTCGGTTTTCATTCATTGTTTTCCACAAAAAAGCCACCCAAAGGTGGCTGTCAGTTATTGGTAAAATACGGCTTATGCGCCGCCGTCGGCGACTGTGCCCCAGGTGATTTGGTTCTGTTTACCTTGAACGGTGATCTGAATGACGTCACTCGCCGGCGCGCTGATTTCGTTCATCTGCCAGCCGGACAGCGCCAGCAGCGCCGTCGACGTTCGCCCGTTCGGCAGCTCAACATAAAGCTGAATGGTTTTGCGCGCCGCTGCAGCGTTAAGCAGCGCAGCAAAGTCGGTATTTTTGGGATCATCGATAAAACCCAGCGACCTTTCCGGTCCATCCGGCAGATCGGAAACAGACTGCTTTTGTTTATCTTTCAGCGTCGTGCAATCCACAAAACCACCCACCTGCCCCATCGCTCCCAAGGCTTTACAGTTATCCAGCGCTTTCATCGCTGCCACTGCATCACCAGGTCCCCCAAACTTAACGATGGAGCCCGCCGGCAACATCGCATATTCAGGCGATGCTTTTTTCTCATCAGCCATGATTTTTCTCTCTTTTTATTAATTGATAGCTGTCGCTACCCGTTTTGAATACCGTGGCGAATTTCCACGACCAGCACGCTGAGCACTTTCTGAAGGTTGTAATCCAGCGCAGGCCGAATAAAGGGTTCTGCCACCTGTTTGACAGTGCCAAACTCCTGCGCCACCGCCTTCATATGGTGCTCTTTGCTGGGCCCAACCCGGAGCGTTATAACTGTGCTTCGGTACTTTGCCGATCCTTTTCTCGATCTGATTTTGATGGTGTCACGCATATGCTCTTCAGGGGACGCTTCGTCAAAGCCGGCATGCTGCTTCATATCCTCTTCGACGACCTTTAACGCCTCACGGCCAGCATCGCGTAAAACCTTCGTTGCGACTTTTTCCCCCAGCGCGGTAAGTTGTCGCTCCAGCTCATCCAGCCCCTTCACTTCCATTCGAATCACGATGAATCCTCCATGTGATGAATAATGAAATCGCGGATCAGGCGGTACTGGATGCGCCGGTTCGTCAGCGTAGTCTTGTCCTGCCGGATGCCGCCGCGTTCAACGTACTGAACCGGGACATTTTCCAGCCGGCCGTGGACGAGTTTTTTCCATTCAGACCAGATTTTGCTGTCCAGCTGCAGGAGGTTGGTGTAGTCGTCAATCCGGTAAATCGTCACCTGAAAACGCGCTGAAATCAGTCCGGTCCGCAGTGTTCCCGTGTACATCTCCGGGTCTGAAATTCGTTGAAACGTTACTCCCTCCTGCTCGCTATCCGGCAACAGCAGCGGGTAAGCATTCAGGCCGGTAATACTCTCCAGGGCGGTTTTAATTGCCAGCTCTATCATGGCGCCCGTCCGCCTCCCCCGTAATGATGATCCGGTCCGTTTTTCGGTCGATATTCCGGACGGTGTAAACCAATTCTTTCGTCGTGATTTTCCAGTCCAAATCGACCAAAACTCCCGGATAAACCGTAAACAAACGGGTTTCCACCACCTGCTCCTGATCCTGCGTTCGCACCTTTCGGCCCGATACCAGCTCGGTCTTCGCCCAGGCTTTGCCTGCCTCGACCAGTGTCTCCGGTAGCGGTTCGCCCAGCGGCCCCCGTCCAGACTGGACATAGCTGATTGCAATACGACAGTTCATTTCTCCCGGTTTCAGGCTCATACGGTGTGCTCCTGCAGGGGAAAAAGCAGATGCCTTACTGCGGCAGTTTCCAGCCACTGGCCCGTGTGGCCATTCAGATACGCATCGCTGACCAGATACTGCACGGCCAGCTTGATATCCTCATCGGCAACGAATCCCCGGGTCGTCTCCGGGAGCGCCTGCAGCTCCGCATCGCTGGCAACCAGCTTGCAGTAGTAATCTCGCTCGATACTCCGCAGCGCGGCGGTGACCATTTTCGTGAGCATGCCGTCATGCTCGGTGAAATCCAGTTCCAGACGGAGCTGGGTTTTCACATCAGCCAATGTCAGTATCAAAGTCGTTATCTCCCGGTTTCGGTGCCATTGCGCGTTTGGCATCTTTCGGCCATACCGCAATGCCGCGAGAAACAAGCTCTTCTGCATATTTACTATCAAAACAAGCGATATCACCACGCGAATAACGGCTATACGGGCCGAGGAACACAACGGCTTTACGTTCTGGCACTTTTACCTCCGCTGGGGCCTGCGGTTCACTTTGACTATTACTGGTGCCGGTATTTTCCGGGCCATCCACGGGCGCTCCGGCATCGGTATCGCTCCCCGATGTATTTTCCCCGCCTTCGGCACCGCTACCACCGTCGACGCCAACTGTGGCGTCACCGGTATTACGGCTGGCCACTTCAGCGACAGTCCCACTCGTGCCGGAAGCATCCAGGGATGCATCAGTCGTTGTCGCATCTTTGCCTGCTGCGGATTTCGTTGTTTTACCTGCCATTTATTACCTCCTGCCTCTGAAACAGAAAAGCCCGCATATGCGGGCCTTATTGACGGATACGGTACGGCTAGAACAAAACGCCGGTACCCAGCACCAGACCTTCCGGGTGACGGAAGCCGATGTCGTGCTCAGTTACAACGCGGATCAGAGACTGATTACGCGCAAAGGCAGAAACCAGGTTGCCTTCGGCATCTTTGTACGTCGCCTCTTTGGAGAAATCGACCTTCATGGCACCGTCTTCACCGATGACAACATCGTTGAAGTCCGCGAAATAAATTTCTGATTCTTTACCGCTGTCACCCAGGTTAACCGGGATCGCGCTGGTGCGTTCAATCGGGTGGCCTTTCAACATACCCTGTGCCATTTCCGGGTAGACTTTGTTACCGTTGCCATCACGCAGGCCAAACAGTTTCATGTAGGTGCGGTTCGACATACCCCAGCCACAACGGATCATCAGGCTATTGCCATCCATAGCCATCAAAATAACTTTATCCAGGTACTCATCAACCGTATTCAGGTTGACTTCCGCTGCTGCTTCCCAGGGCAACAGACGATTCCACTGCGTTGCGCGGGCTTTCATACCCGTCGGGGTATCGCCGGTTCCATCATCACGCATAAACGCTTTATCTTCACGAACAGAGATAGCGGTCAGAATGTCCTGCAGAACCAGTTGTTCAACATTAAAACCGGCACGGCCAATCAGCTGGTTCGAAATCGGTACCAGCGCGATCATGGTTTTTGCATTCAGTTTTACATCGTCGAATTTTGATTCAGACGCCTTAGCATCCTTCCCTTCACCGGTATAGCTGGCAGTTGCACCGCCAGCGGAACGCGGTAAAGACAAATTTCCGTTCGGCAGTGGGATCGAGCGAGCCCCCAGCTTACGTACAATAGTGCGATCGCTCAGCAGCTCGATCACTTCGTTTTGCATATTTTCCGGGATAAGTGCGCCGCCAGAACCCGATACGGTTGAGATGGCCATCGATACAGTCTGGTCATTCAGTTCTTCGGCGGCGAACGTAGCCGCATCACGCAGATCGCCCTTCGCTGCAGCAATCGACATGACCATGCGGGTCATTCCGGCGCCGACGTATTGCTTCGGTTCTGCTTTGACAACGATGGCCGGGCCATGTTGGGTCGCTTTAACCGGCTTCGCAACGACCGCGGCCGCACGTTCTGCGGCTTCCAGACGTTCCATTTTGGCGCTGATATCGGCGAACTGCTGCTGCAGGCCACCAAATTCTGTCAGCTGCTCCGGTGTCAGCGTACCGCCGCTCGCCTCAATGGTCGCCAGGGCCTGAACTTGTTCGTTGATACCCGCACGCTGACGACGCAATTCTTCAATCTGTGGCATTTTATTTCTCTCTTTCTTCGACATAAAAAAAGCAGCCCGGAGGCTGCTTAGAGGTGACGCGCTTGCGTCGGGTTACATTTGGGCTTGAATATCCATCGCTGCTGCCCGGAATTGAATGGAGCTGGTTTTCTGAGGAGTCTTGTACTTCGCCGCAATGGCGTTAATCGCCGACTGCGGGTCAGAAACTTCATCGGCCAGACCCGCTGAAACGGCCCCGGAGCCAGAGAAAATCCCAGCCTGCGTATTAATTACCGCCTGCTGCTCGATACCGCGATACCCAGCCACCGAGCCAGTAAACGTTTCGTACATCTCGTCGATCATCCCCTGGAACATGCCCAGCGCCTCTTCACTCAGCGGCTCATGCTGGGTGCCGTTATTTTTGTTATCACCCCTGAAGATAGTGGTGAACGTCAGCCCCATTTTTTCTTCCAGCTTCGACGTATCCAGGTGCTCCATAATCACACCGATAGACCCCACGCCACTGGTCTGGCTGACGATGATTTTGCTGCAGGCCGACGCGATGAAATACGCTGCAGAATAGGCGTTGTAGTTAACAATCGCCGTAATGGGTTTCGTTTCGCGAGATTGATAAATGAAGTCGGCCAGCTCCTTGCACCCCACTGCTGCGCCGCCGCCGGAGTTAATATCCAGCACGATTTCGCTAATCGACGGATCGTTTAACGCCATACTCAGCTGGCTGCGGATCCGCTCATAGCTGGTTAGCTCGGTGCAGGCCTGCGTAATCTGCCCACGACGTGGTACCAGCAATCCGTGGACAGGAATAACCGCTACTCCACCGGCTGGCTGTACCTGCTCCGCTGCGGAAGCGTTATCCGGATTCAGTGCTAACTGGATACTGCTATCGTCGACCGTTCCCTGAATGCGGGGGATCAGCACCGCTTTCACAGAATCCATCGCCTGCCGCGACACGTAATGCGGCACGCCAAAGACCATTTCCGCCAGGTGCGGATAGTTAATCAGTTTGGTTGTCATGATTTTTACCAGATAAGCCCGCTCTGCAGTGGTATTCAGGATCTGGCCAGAATGGCTTTAATTTCCGTCATCTGCTTCGCGGTTGGCTTTTTATCGCCAGGAATGATTTGAGCGCTATCGACCATGTTCAGCGGCGTGAGGTATTTATCACCACCGGCTATCGGCGGCAGGTTTTCCATCCGCCGGATATCATTGGTCGATAACCAGCCCCACTGGCGTCCCAGCGCATAGGACTCATAGCGTGATTTCTGGTCGCCGCGCAGTAACCCGGAGACATTGAATTCTATATACAGATCACGTCGCTCGCTGGGCAGCAGCAGGTCACGCTGCAGCGCACCTTCGTGGCGTTTCAGCCAGGCCAGCAGCGTATACATCACGAATTGCAGCCCCTGATGCTCGATGTTGTTGTTGGTCGCTTTCGCCAGCATTTGCACCATATGTGGTGGGATTTTGTAGAGACGGCAAACCTCCTCCACACCCCACTGGCGCGACTGTAGCAGCTGTGCCTTCTCGTTATCCTGCGAGAGTGACTTGTAGCTCATCCCCTCCTGCAGCAGGGCAACGGAAAACATGTTATGGATGCCAGAATAGCGATCGGTCCATTTCGCCAGGAGCTGATCAATCTTCTCCTGACTCTTGATGGCCACTGCTTCTTTTGGTCGCTCAATAACACCGCTCATCGTCGTACCGCGCCGGAATACCGCCGAAGCATGCTCTTCAACCGCCAGGTTCAACCCGAGTACGTCGGCGTTCGTCTGAATAGGCGAGCTACCGATATAGCCGTCCAGTGAAAATACTTTCACATGGTGCATCATGCGCATCGGCAGGGTTTCTCCGATTTCGGGGATTTCGTAATACGGCATCCCGTCCGGCCCCTTCAGGACAATCACCTTTTTCGGGTTAATCGGGATCAGCTCTTTCGGATAGCCTTTTCCATCGCGGTCGATGATCGAGTAGCAATTTCCCTCCAGCCCCAGCAACCCCTGCTGTTGCTCGAAATATTCGAACGACGTGTCTTTTTTGTTGGGCTGGGAATGGATCAGATCGTATATCGGGTGGTCTGTCGCGCGCTGGCGACCACCATTTTTATCTCGCCGGTAGAGTTCGACCGGCAGCTGCGCGACGGACTCCGCCAGGAGCGTGACACAGGCCCGAATAGCAGAAAGCCCAAGCGCTGTCTCCGGCGTAATCATGACACCCGCTTTACTCTGACTTGAACTGACGCCGCCCAACTTTGCTTCCCAGAAACCACCGCGCGACCGCTGTTTCCCTCTAAACATCTGGGGAATAAACATCATCTCCCCCATTTTTAGCGTGAACAGACACCGTTCTGGCGATTAAAAACGACCAGACCAGGCAGATAATGCCTCCTGTGATCAGTCCCGCTGCGGGAGAAACCAGCCAGGCACCAACGGACATCAATACAGCACCGGCGAGGCCGATAATGAAACTCAGAATTGTGATCAACACACTATATCTTCCTCATCGTATACAGACTTGATGACTGCGCTGTTCAACATGGCGCGCCCTATCCCCATCATTAAACCAACTGCTCCATCAATCTTGTTTTGTTTCCCCTCTTTTGTTGGGCGAACAATATCGTCGCTGCCCGGTAAATATCGTCCTACAACGTTCTGGATACACCAGTTCATGATGGGGTTTCCATCATGGTGGAATCGACCCGATGCCAGTGCAGCTTCAATCTCTCTCATTGGGTCGCTCATATGGGTGAAGTTCTGTCTGATTTCGACGGGCTCTAGTCCCTCTTCCTCAAGCAGATGGCGTAAGGAAGTGGCACCATAAGGATCGATCGGGCACTGGGCAATTTTCACGTTCTGACGTAATTGCAGGATTGATTCGAAAATCAGCCGATAATCAACTTCTGCTCCATCGGTTGGAATTAAAACGCCCTGCCCCACAAAGGACTGATAACGTTCTGAGGTATGTTTAAGTTTGGGATCGACAGAATAAATGGTGTCTTCAGGCACCCAGAACATTGACCCGACACAATAGAAATGGGTAATACCTTCAATATCACGACGAAAAACAGGTATGACGGCGTTAAGATCGACCTTTGACGCAAGGTCAATCCCCAGCCAGCATTCTTCATCGGCAAAATCAGACAATTTAAGACTTTTATCAGCGGCAGCCATCCATTTCTGCAAATCGTAAAAGACAGTTTTTGCACTCACCCAGCGATTAAAATGCTTGGTCAGAATCTTGTTAGTCTGACTGGGGTTCGAAATCGCCAGTAACTGTTTTGCGCGAAGAAAGTTTTCTTTTACCGATATTCCATAATTGGGATTGGCTTTGATTAGCGATTCCGGCTTAGTCCAGTCATCATCCTCATCAAGACCATAGATTATACCGAAAATACCCTCATTCTCTTCGCCCTTGCGTGTCTTGCGTAGGATCTCCACCACCTGTTCGCGCTTCTCATAGCACGGCGAGGTAATGTCATAACCCGCAGTTGTGATGATGAGTGTAATGGGTTGCTCGCGAGCCCCCATCCCGGTTGTCATTGTGGTATATAGGGCGTCGGTAATATGTTCATGATATTCGTCGATAATGGCGCATGACGGCGAATCACCGTCACCTGGATCGCCAATTACCGGTGCAAAAATGGAACCATCAGGGCGAGTCATTTTTTTCGCCCAGGGCTTTATAGAAAACTTCTGCCTTAATGCGGGCAGTTTTTTCACCATTAACAGCGCCGGAGCAAACACTTTCCAGGCCTGCTTTTCGGTCGTGGCGCCGCAATACACTTCTGCACCATGTTCACCATCAGCGCAGAACATATAATTACCCACTGCTGCAGCCAGCGCGGATTTTCCATTTTTCCTCGGCACCTCAATGTAAATTTCATTGAAGCGCCGAAGACCGGATTTTTTGTGGATCCAGCCAAAGGGCACGCCAAGCGAAAACTTTTGCCAGGGTTCAAAATCTATTCTGAGTTTTCGGCGGGCCCATTCCCCCGCTGTATGTGGCATTTTTTGGGAAAAGCGGAGAAATCGCTCCGCCTTATTTTTATCGAACCGATAGGGCCAGTTCGGATCCTTCGCGCGATCCAGGTCATCAAGATGTCGCTGGCAGGCAAGAATAGTTAACTGACATGCCAGAATCTTCCCGCCAACGATATCCCTTGCATACTGGTTCGCCGCATTGACGTTCGGATATGTGGCCATCAGTCAAACTCGTCAAATTCATTCCCGTCATCGTCCGGATCATTTCTGCCGCTGGTCATTCGGATACGGCTGAGCGGATCTAACCCCAGTAGCGAGCCCAGACGGGCAATCTGGGAAACAGAGTCATTTCTGACGTTCACGGCAGGGTGTTTTTTTAATCCTCCCATTTCACTTTCAGTTGTTAGCCCTTGAGCCAGTAATTTTTCGGCTTCGAGCATCAGATGGAAGGCGTTGCAATAGGCCAGGAGTAAAGGCGCATCTTCAAGTTCAAAAACGCCTCTTTCGATCAGGATTTTGCTTTGGGTCTTCCATATTCGTATCGCTGCCTCCCCCATTAACTCAGTCGGAGGCGCAATTCGTGTCAATTTGCTTTTTTGCCCGGTGGGTAAAACTGGTTTTCTCCCCCCTCCAGACGATCGAATTCCACCAGCCATAACTCCTCTTTTGATAGGTGAAACCTGCCGGAAAAAAGATCCTTATTTCTGGCGTGTAAAAATGTCCTTCAAGCGGCAGTCCTGGAGCGCGAGAGGGGTTGAGGATTTGATCCCCCCCACCCCTAAAATGACATTGATTCTCATTTATAATTTATGCAAATGATAATGGCTATCATTATTAACCCAAGAAATAATTACAAGTTAAATGATTTCAATTTGAAACTAATCACACCCGCCGCCATCGTGGTACCGGTTCAGTCGAGAGTAAAGTCGTCATTCAGGTTGCGGCGACGGCCACTGCTGGCATTGTGCGGGCATGCATTCGAGTTATGCCCGGACCGGCCACAATAACTGCAGCGCAGATTGGCGCGACGCGATGAACCTCCCCATGTTTTCGGGCAGTTGGCGTATGTATGGAGCGGTGAGCCGCAATAGGTGCAGCGGATGTAAGCCATCATTACCTCCATTTAAAGACTCAGCATTATCACAGGCGCTCTATGAACGCCTGTTGTAATGCCTGCCGTCAGGATTCAGTTGGCGCTGGTGCTGCTGCGCCACCATCAGCCTGTAATACGCTCTCAGGCAGACGCTCGGCCAGCGCCCTGTTCTCGAAAACCTTCAGCCCGTACTGGCCGACCCAGGTCGTTTCCTGCCCGACACTGCCCGAGATAAATTCCATGACCTCTGCCAGCAGGTCTTTAACAAGCGTTTCCGGGCCCGTCCGCCAGTATTGCTCAATCGCAATCAGCAGGGGATCAGAGCCATTGGCAATGCTTTGCTTGCCTACGGAGTACGTTTTCTTTTTTGCCTTGTCGGTCACGCACTGCAACTGCGTCATCAGGACCAGATCGGCAATAGGACTGGTATCACGGACCTCGACGGTCATCGTAGCCAGCTTGTTCCCCGATTCGGAATCAGTAGACGATGCGTAATACATCGAGATGGTCAAATCATCACGACTGAACATAATTAATGGCTCCGGTTACGATTGCGGTTTTTGCTGCGAGGTGAGCGGGCGTGCGGTGCATTAGGTGGTGATGCGGCCAGTAGTTCTCCTTCTTTCTCTTGCCCCGCTGATTGCGGCTGAACGGGATCCAGTCCATTGGGGGATTCACCGCCTACCTCAAATTTAAGATGTGGTTCTTTACCCAGGAAGTGACTGAAGTTCAGGCCCGATAATCCTACATTGAGCATCGACACACCCTCGACCTCAACGGTGACGAGCTGTCCATCAACGTATTCAATTTTAAGATTCTTCATCGTGTTCTCTCTGTTGCGGTTTTCTTTCTGTGGCATGGCCAGCACAACGATTCTAGGTTGGAATCGTCATCGGTACCGCCGTGAGCTTTCGGGAGGATGTGGTCGACGCTAGCGGCTTTCGTGGCGATGCCGTGGCGCCGACAGTTCTGGCAAAGGTGTTTGTCTCGCTGGAATATTCTTGGGCGGATGATCTCCCAGACTCGGCCATAACCGCGCTCCTGCCGGCTCTTTCCTGGTTGGTAGTTTCGCCAGCCTTCACCGGCATGTTCCTGCTGGTGGACTTCACAGTAACCGCTGGCGTTGTTTGTAATAGCAGCGCACCCTTTATGACGGCAAGGGCGCTTTGCTCGTGGCGGCATGAATCCTCTCTTATCCTCAGAAGAGGATATTCATTTATTTATCCTTTAGTGGGGATAGAATCCTTCACCGATTGATAAATTTGCTCGCATACTATTCCGGCTGCGTAGCGTTCGTCAGCGATTGCAGCATACCGTCGAGCTTCTTCTGCAATGTCTCCAAGCATGTTGGCAAGCACTCCCGCGGTGGCGTCAGTTGTTTTGCTTCTGACGGTAGCGGCAAGACTTGCGGTGTGGCTTGCGGCGTCCAGGCGGGTGGCAAGGTTTTTTGCCTGCTGGCGCAGCTGATTAACAGTGCCAGAGAGATTAGCGACAGCAGCGTGTGCTGCAGCGGTTTTGACTTGAGCATCTTTTATGGCCTCATCGCGGGCGATCAGACGCCCCTGTTCAATAATCCGCGCCGCGGTTTGCGCGTTCACATCCTGCGCCAATTCGGCACTATCACGTTCCGCCCACTGCTTTTCCCATGCCCGATCGCTCCAGGCTGAACCAGCGATAAAGGAGCCGGCTAGCATCACAACCGCAATCGTGGGTTTTAGGTAGTTTGAATTCACTGGCCTAACCCCCAGCACGTCAGCGCACTTTCCTGATCTCTCCTTTCGACCTGACCGTAACAGCCATTCTTCTGGCCTTTGGTCAGGCGGCAATCACGGCCACCGTCTTTGATCCACCAGCGAATGGCTTCGCATGCGCCCTTACGATCATCGGCATTTATGCGCTTATAGAATGTGGAGGGGAAACATTTACCGGGGCCGATGTTGTAAGGACAAAATGATGCGATACCCACTTTCTGCGGAGCGGTAAGCGAAACCTTAATATTCCGGTTTACCCAAGCCAGAGCCTTGTCCCGCTCGATGGCGTTTACCTGCTTACACAGCTCCTCGGTTGCTCTTTGTCCCTTAACGACGGACTTGCCATCGATGACCGTAACCCCGTGGCACAATGACCACACACCGCCGGGATCAACTACTGCCACCAGCGCATTACCTTCTTTCTCGCTAATGAATTGATCAAACAGCACCGGTGCTGATGCGCCAGCAGCAATCAGCGCCAGCATTGCCGCACTGAGTTTTGTTTTCAGATTGGCCATGTTAGCTATCCTGCGGTGGTTGACCACCGTATCCACGGTCGAGGGACTGCTGATACATCTTCGTCCAGCGGCGCTTGTAATACAGATTGGTCAGGTATGTCGCGACGCCGATTATCACACCGCTGGCCAGTGCAATAAAATTCCAGTCCAGCCCGTGAAACCAGTCATAGGTTTGTGCCAATCCGGTACATATCAGGCTGCCTGACGTGCAGTACGAGGCCGCCGAAAATATTTTGTCAGGCATTTTCATAGTCTCTCACCTCCGATATACGGATGGCGCTGTGTGTTTGAAAGGGGTCGGCTCCACGAGCTGGATTAGCAAGAACGCCTCCAGTTCATTCCCCGCGAACCTTATGTGATATGGAATGGCCGTCAGATGGATTTACGACAAAACACAGAGTGAGTGACGTTCTGGCGGCACAAATGAAAAAGGCCACGCAAATGCGCAGCCCTGTGGTTTGGGTGTTAATTTACAATTGGTAGATGAGCCGATAAACTTCCAGAGCCGGGATGTAAAGCTGCAGCCCTGCCATTAATCAACTCATATCACCGCTTTTTTTGGTGGCCCGCATTCTGAGCGGGCTTTTTTTTCGCCCAAAGAGAAGGCCCACCGAAGCGGGCCTTCCAGCTATCATTATTTTTATATTGGGTGTGGTGCTGAGTGCCTCTCAGTAAGCCTTTGGTCAGCTACCATGACTTGCGGTCCGAGTGAATCATAAGGATTCCATTTAAGCTGTTTCCGCCCCTCCGCACAGGGGGATTCACCACGCGCTTTAATTAACCAGCCATTTCAGCACATGTCAACATCTTGCGTTCTGCACTTCAGCACCGGTCAATTTGCTATTCAATAACTCTCTTGGCTGTTGTGTAGATTTTCGTCAAATAAAGATCCTTTGTCTGTTCATTATGAATCTGAAGCATAAACTGCAAGGTCTGCTCTGTTATTGGCTGACCGCTTTCTTTAAGCATTACTATGGCTCTGCCCAGTGACCTGCTCCCCGTTGATTAGTACACCCCGATGTTAGTAATGTCTTCATAAGCCACATGAGGACACCCCCATGAAGAAGCGTTTTTCCGACCAACAGATCATCAGTATTCTCCGCGAGGCTGAAGCCGGGGTATCCGCCCGGGAACTCTGCCGCAAGCACGCTATTTCCGATGCCACGTTTTACACCTGGCGTAAAAAGTATGGCGGCATGGAGGTGCCCGAGGTTAAGCGCCTGAAGTCGCTTGAGGAAGAGAACGCACGACTCAAGAAGCTGCTGGCCGAAGCCATGCTGGATAAGGAGGCGCTTCAGGTGGCCCTGGGCCGAAAGTACTGACGACAGACCAGAAGCGCGAAGCCGTGGTGTTGATGTGTGATGCGACCGGTCTGTCGCAACGTCGTGCCTGCAGGCTGACAGGTTTGTCCCTGTCGACCTGCCGTTACGAAGCGCAGCGTCCGGCATCGGATGCGCATTTATCCGGGCGCATCACCGAACTGGCGCTGGAGCGCAGGCGTTTTGGTTACCGCCGCATCTGGCAGCTGCTGCGCCGCGAAGGGCTTCATGTTAATCACAAGCGAGTATACCGGCTCTACCATCTGAGTGGACTCGGCGTAAAACGCAGACGTCGTCGTAAAGGGCTGGCAACAGAACGTCTGCCGCTGCTCCGCCCGGCAGCGCCGAATCTGACCTGGTCGATGGATTTTGTCATGGATGCGCTGGCCACCGGTCGCAGGATCAAGTGCCTGACCTGCGTGGATGACTTCACGAAGGAGTGCCTGACGGTCACCGTTGCCTTCGGGATTTCAGGCGTGCAGGTCACGCGTATTCTGGACAGCATTGCGCTGTTTCGTGGCTATCCGGCGACGATAAGAACCGATCAGGGCCCGGAGTTTACCTGCCGCGCGCTCGATCAATGGGCCTTTGAGCATGGCGTGGAGCTACGGCTCATTCAGCCCGGCAAGCCGACACAGAACGGATTTATTGAGAGTTTTAACGGACGCTTTCGCGATGAATGCCTGAATGAACACTGGTTCAGCAACGTCAGCCATGCCAGGAAAACCATCAGTGAATGGCGTCAGGATTATAACGAGTGCCGCCCGCACTCCACGCTGAATTATCAGACGCCGTCTGAGTTTGCGGCGGGCTGGAGAAAGGGTAATTCTGATAGTGAAGGATCCGACATTACTAAGTGAGCGTTGTATCTAATCCTGGGGGCAGGTCACTAGAGCCCTAACTGGATTGCAGAAAAAACAAAGCCCCGGCGAATACCAAGGCTTGTTAGTTTTCATTTGCAATACGACGATGTGACAGGGGTACTGATGCAATGCATCTCGCGAATACCCCTGTCGTATCGCCGGAAAGCAAAAACCCCGCGCTGGCGGGGTTCTCGTTATAATCAAATTGTCGCTTTTTACCGCTGCCAAGTGGCGCAGCTCTGCCAAGCATGAATGGATTATCTAAATTTCTGGCCCGTTTTCAATACCAACCCCGAAAAATAGCACTAATAGCTAAAATCACTCTTACTCCTCTTCCGCCAATAGTTTACGGGATGACAAAAAGACCTTCGCTCTGAATATCTCCAAACACCAGCGCACGCGCTTCCTTGCCTCACCATCAGTGAGCCACGGCGCAACAGTCCTAACCTCCCTGGTGATATCAGAGATTTTCTTTCGTGTGGTGTAATAGTGAAGTCCTACAACATAAACCGGATCGTTTGTTTCAAATGCCTGAAGAACTGATTCCTCAACAAAATCGACATCATCATTATGCAAAGCAGTATCAATGACACTGACAGGTATCTGTGGCCATAAAATCGCGTGGGCACGCTTCAACGCCTGTGGTCCCTGAAACCCCTCAGACCTGGCCTGAGTCAGCGCTACAGTAAAGCGTTCCAGTGCTTTATCTGACCAGCGCCCACCCCTCAGGACATTCCAGCAGGCATGCTCTCTTGGCATCCGGGGAGAAGTACCGCCTCGTATACCTTCCCCCCATGTTGTAAGAAGCGATTTAATCCAGGATGACTGAATGCCATTCAGTAACATACATTTGCCCAGCCAGCTTTTGCGCGGGGCGGCAGCGATGGTTTCTAATCCTGCATTGTGCAGGCGGCGCTGACGTGGTGTCATTCTGTCTTCTCCTTACGCCAGAACGCCGAGCGCATAAGCCCGGTCCAGCAATTTAATAATCAGCACCGGCTGGGTACCGTATTCACGTTCGAATGCCCGTGGATTTTCATGCAGCTGTCGGTGATGTTTTCGGCAAAGCGGGATTGTAAAAATATCGTGGGCTTTTGTACCAACGCCGCCCTGCCCCCAGCCAATAAGGTGATGGGCATCATCAGCAGGCTGGCCGCAGCACATACATGGCTGAGTTTTTACCCACGCGAGAAAATGAAGTGATTCCCAGCGGATTCGCTTAGGCCGCGCAAAAAAAGTTGCTGGCGCTTCAGGGACAACCTTCACACTTAAAACAGGCCTTGGCGGTGATGGGGTCAATGCAGTAGAGGCTGGCGGTAATGATGTCACTCGCTCAGCAAGAATGCTGGTGGCCGGTATGGACGGAACAATATCGCTTTCTTTATATACAGACAGGAATGGCTCATCAGGTAACCGTAACCCACGCTGCGCCAGCGTCTCCGTAATAGCATCAGCTATACCAGACTGAACTGCCCACCAGCACAACTCTGCGATTGAAAGAGAGCGCTCTTTGTTATAACCGAGCCCGATCAGCACAGTGTCTATTACCCAGTCTGCCACATTGCGAAGCGCCAGCGCCCCGAGCTCTGGAGTCGCCTGCTCCCGCAGCTTATTGTCACAGTGCCAGCACACCAGCAGCGCGCCAGGCGGGTGCCGCATCGTTACCATCTCGTTATGGTGATATTCGGAATGAGGGTACTGGCACTTCTTCACCCGAAGCAACAGCCACCGTTCCAACGCCGGCAATCCACCAGCAGCAAGAATCACACGTTCATCGGAAAAGAACACATGCAGGCTGGAATCCTCTGCTAACGGTTGCCGGGCGTCTGGGACACAACCAGATGGCATTGAATCCATTTCCGCCGGCGGCATTTCAACCAGCACACGTCCCTTGCCGAAAATCCTCATTAGCTCACTCCCAGGCTTCAGGAGTACGATGCCAAGATGCCGGGCAATATCTACGTTTAGCAACGCCCGCATCAGTCCCTCCACATTTTCTGTAAGAAGGTTTTGTCCGCGCGGGGCTCCTTTTCTGACTCGGGTAAAAACACGCTAACCTCCCACAATACAAAATCACGGGATAGGCACTTCTCTACCTGGTAGTTCGCCTTTCGGTAGCGCGCCACCAGCTCCAGTGCCTGCGACTCCGTCAAACCTGTGTGCTGAAACCAGCTTCGCTTCATAGCTGGGCCTCATACAGTCGGATGAACTCAATGGCACGTTCGCGTGCCCCCGGTTCGTTATGAACCATTTCCTGCAGCAGTTGCACGGCGAGCGATGGCTCTTTATGACCGACGATAGAAATACCGCGGGACATATTAGGGGCGATGGTGATGACCCCTTTTCTGCGCAATGCGCGAAGGTGTTCAGCGGCCGCGTTCGGAGACGCAGCGCCAATCAGATCTGACAGCTCTCTGGCCGTAGGCGGGTAACCGTGTTTTGTGATGAACGCAACGAGGAGATCAAACACCTCCTGCTGGCGTGGGGTCAGTTTCTGGAATGACGAAAAACCAGCGTTGTCGTTATGACTGCCGGTCTGATTTGATTCTGGTTTTGCGATGGTATGCGCCATGGTTTCTCTCCGTGGCGCAGCAGGTATAGGTTGTTCAGGCCTATGACGGGAGTGTAACAGAACCCGGCGGAACCTGGTAACCAACTCCAGACTTCGCCTTTTCTATCATTTGCGCAAATAACGAGAGAGTCCCCACTATCTCATCTTGCTGTAGTGGCATAAACGAAATTGTATCACCACGACGGTACATCAAAGCGCGATCACATACCGGAAACGACCTGAGGCGGGCAACGATAACCCCATCATCGCACCTAATTACTACATAGCCGGTGTTCGGCATTTTTTGTTTTTCGCCCACTACAAAATCCTCTCAAAAAACCCGGTCAATCGCCGCGCTGAAACTCAATAAAACCAGTCGTCGGCGCTTTCCCACGTTTCCTGTAGGATCTCTTCTATCGTTTCTCTATCGCCGTCAATACCGCCCAAAACACTCAATCCGTCAGCCCCTGCGCGACGAACTGATAATTTGCATTTCTCGTATTTTTGGCTTAACCGCCGCAGCAATTCCACTTCCAGCGCAAGCTCAACACCATCAGGCAGTGGCTTCTTGCGGTCGATTGTGATTTCAACTCTCATAGTAACCTCGATATCGATATACTGTATGAATAAACAGTATATCGATAAGCACGAATTTTCAACCCTTTGCAGGTAAGTTTCGTTAGGGCAATGCAACAGGCATCTGAAGTTTTTGCAGCATGTTGTCCCCTACGCTGTTTTTTTGTTCAAATAGCTGAAATTATGTATTATACCCTCAAAAAACCAAACTATTTTAGCAAAAACAATTAGTTAGTTATCTTGCACTTTCTTTAGTAACTCGTTGACTTCACATGAGAAGTGCTTAAAATCAAAAATTTACACTTATGCATTTATTTTGCGACGCACATAGCGAGAAAATTATGACTGAAAAAACAACGCCAACAGCAGACTTTAGTCCTAGTAAAAGATTTTTTGTAAGCATGCTGACTAGGGATATTGAACTTAACGATGCCATTCTTGATCTCCTCGACAATTGTGTAGATGGAGCTTTGCGTACTAAAAAAGACCAACAAAATGTATTGAAGCCATATAAAGGTTTTTATGCAAAACTTACAATCAATAAAGATGAATTTATAATCGAAGACAATTGTGGAGGCATCCCTAAAAGCTTCCGAGAATATGCTTTTAAAATGGGGCGCCCTCATCAAAAAGAAGAAGAAAATGAAGGTACAGTTGGTGTTTATGGTATAGGAATGAAAAGAGCCATATTTAAAATGGGTAGAGATTGCTCGATACAATCTAATAATCCAGATGGAGCATTCTCTGTGGGTATAACACCTGATTGGATAGATGGTGATGGCTGGAAAATACCTATGCACGAGAGCGATTTTGATAAAAGCGCACCAACTGGCACAACTATAAAAATAAAAAAACTTCATTCTAATGTGGCACAAAAATTTAGCGAAAGCACATATCTTAGCGATCTATTCTTGCAAATAAAACATTCATTATCTTTCATCATTCAAAAAGGATTTAACATTGAATTAAATGGTATTGTCGTTGAACACAACCCTATAAATATTATAACCGACAACACACAAATCGAGCCATATATATATAAAGCTAAAATAGATGATGTTGATGTTGACTTGATTGTTGGATTCTATAAAAATTTAGAAGATGAAAATGATGATGCGTTAGAAAAAAGAAGCTCTGATGACGCGGGTTGGACTATCATTTGCAATGACCGCGTTGTGTTATATTGTGATAAAACCCATCTAACTGGATGGGGCTTTGCGAATGTACCAAGGTTCCATACACAATTTATAGCAATTTCAGGTGTTGTTCGATTTACTAGTAAGAATCCTGAAAAACTACCAATAACAACTACAAAACGAGGTGTTGACCTTAGCTCCACGTTGTACAATGACGTACGTAATAAAATGATTGAAGGTATGATGCATTTCATTCGCTTTACCAACCAATGGAAAGGCGAACACCTTGAAGAAGGGAAGAAACTGCTTAAATCAGCTCAATTATATGAAGCTCAAACTCTATTTGAAGTTGATCCGGAGT
Source organism: Klebsiella sp. RHBSTW-00484 (assembly GCF_013705725.1). NCBI lineage: Bacteria > Pseudomonadati > Pseudomonadota > Gammaproteobacteria > Enterobacterales > Enterobacteriaceae > Klebsiella > Klebsiella sp. RHBSTW-00484. The sequence goes on from NZ_CP055481.1 coordinate 3,499,364, forward strand.
CAGTCGCTGAAGAAAAGAAAAATAACTGGTCAAATCCTAATAGAAACAAAAATGAATGGCGATATACACCGAAACTACCTACACCAGTGAAAAAAAACACGACTGTACGAATAATCTTTACACGAGAAAAAGAAGACGTAAAAATTTTATCTAGATACTTCTTTGGGCATGATGATGCAAGCCCTTCTGATGTAGGGATGGAGTGCTTTGATTCCGTGATTGAAGAGGTGAAGTGATGTCTGGACAATATATCCCCTATCATCTAAGACATAATAAATCAATTGATAGAGAAATTTTCCTTGAAAGCCTAAGTCTATTAGCCAAAAGATTAAATATTCAAGAATATACATATATAGGTTTTGGCGGTCCAATGCTTGAGGATTTTAGGATCATGCATAACCGAGTAGCCCTCTCTGATATGATTTCGCTCGAAGAACAGGCGTCAACTCATATCAGACAGAAATATAATCTACCTTATAATTGTATTGATTGTAAACTAATATCAGCTCACGACTTTATCCTTGATTATAATTTTTCTAAACCTTCAATAACTTGGTTAGATTATGCATCTCCCAAAGGAATACAAAATGACCTAGATGATATTCAACTTCTAAGTACTAAAGTAAGTTCACTCGACATTTTGAAGGTCACCTTTCCCATAAACCCCGGTTCTTACTATCAGCGGAGGGTTGGAGAAAGTCTAGATGATTTTAAAGAAGCTTTCATACAGTCATTAAAATCATTCCTTGGGAAGAAGTACCTTGACTTCAACCTTCAAATACTGAATACAGATCTCTCGGACAGTAAAATTAAAGCTCTCTTGACACGAATTATTACGAACGCATTTAGATCAGCAATCGAACGAGGACTTTCTGGACGTAAGGATAAACTTCAATACTATCCATTATCATTAAATCAATATAATGATGGTAGCCACACAATGTTGACAATCTCAGGATTCTTCGCCTCGGAACCAGAATATTCTGAGTTGTCCGAAGCATGTAACTTTTCTACTTGGAAATTTTTCTCTGCCAATTGGGAAGACGTTCAAGAAATAGCCATACCAACGCTAACAATTAAGGAAAAAATAAATTTAGATAGTAAACTGCCTGATCAAGAAGCCTACCAGGCAGCTGCTGAAGAGTTTTCGTTAAATGAAAACGAAAGAGATAACTATTTTAAATATTATAGATTATACCCTAACTTCCAAAGAATTATGGTTTAAATATTCGGGCTGTACTCCGTTATTATTCAATTCGTTGTACAGCCCCTTTAATATGTATTCGGCAACTAATGGTGACACACTGTTCCCTATTTGTCTGAAACTATGCCATTTGGTTCTGTGGAAACGAAACCAATCTGGAAAACCTTGTAATCTTGCAGCTTCTCTAGGAGTAATCACCCTTGCATAATGAGGATGAATAGGTCTAACTGCTTGAAAACTACCTTTATCACTTGCAGTTCCAGCCCTTAGTGTTGGACAAAAACCATCTGGATCTAATCGGGTAGACCTAGAAATTTTATCTGTCTCCCCAAAAGATAAGGCACCATAGCGATCTTGGACTACTGAGCTGTGTAGTGTTCCTGTACATCCAGATATTATATTCTTTTTTAACTTAGCGATTGATTCCTTATCGCCAACATTAGGTGGTATTTGCCCCCAAAGTTTTTCGTAAAAAACACCTTTTCTATCTTTTAGAATCGGCCTCCAACTCTCAGATTCAGATTGCCAGGTAGCATCGATGATGTCTGGTAATCCATGCAAAGCATCTTTTACAGTAACTTGAGTAACCATTTTAGGCATAAACATTTCATATGACATATCAAGTTTTAACGTTTTTCTTACACCGATGAAAAAATATCTAGTCCGTACAGTTGGAGCACCGTAGTCGGATGCTTTTACCTTGATGGGCTCGAGAATATTATAATCATCGCTTACCATACTAAACGCTTTGTTTCTAATTTCGGAATACTTATCTTGCATAATACCTGGGACATTTTCTGCCAAAAAAAATAATGGCTGCAACTCTGAAACCAGACGATAAAAGTGCATATAGAGTTGATTCCTACTATCATCAGGATTTCCTTTCCCGATAGAACTAAATCCTTGGCACGGTGGGCCACCAATAATGCCATCTATAGAAATATCATCTTTAAGAAGTCCCTTAATTATATCCGCATTTAGCAAAGAAACATCTTCTTGGATGTGCAAGCTAGTAGGGAAATTAATTGCATGAGTTTCTATTGCATGCGGATCAATTTCAACAGCCATTTTAACATCAAACCCAGCACGAGCAGCTCCAAGGCTTAGCCCTCCGACACCAGAAAATAAATCTATTACATTCATACAGTTAAAACTTCTCTTAAAGATTTTTCAGTATTCTAACACAACTATTCTTTTTGGTTTAACCCTATGAGATAGCTTGATGTATGTTTATCCTTTCCCAACAGGGCATCTCATAATTTTTAACCTTTCGATGGCATTTGGCCCTCATTGTTCTATCATTTGTTGGTCTCTGCGATCGGTTTAATTAAGTCCAGCAGAAGCTGACGGCGCATTTGCTCCGCAAAACGACGTTTTTCGGTGCCTTTGTGATAGCACTCGGTTTTCCCAACGACCCACACCGATGGGGTTTCATGCAGAAGCTTTTGCTGTGGGCCATCTTTCGTTATCACGGTACCGGTATGGGTTTTAACGATGCTCATTTGGTTACTCCTGAGTTCTTCCGATAACTAAATCTGTTGAGGTCAAAATCGATGGTTGCCCGTTGGTCTCGGAATAATCCAAGTCGCCCATAGCGAATGACCTTTCCGGAATTCGCAGCAGCACGGAAATGTTTACCAACTGAGTCACGGCACATATGAAGCTCGGAGCAGGCCTCTTTCACCGTCAGTCGGCCTTTCGTCAGTGTCAACTCGATAATTTTCTGAACGCTCGCCTGTTGTTGTTCACGCGATTTGTTAGCCATGGTTAGGCTCCTCCCCCAACACCCAACGCAGCGCGTCGGCGTAATCGCCGCTGGCGCCTTCAAGGGCTTTTGTAATTTCCTTGCGGGTTTTTAGCCTCAGCTTTTCGCCCCCGAGAATCTGGCGCTGCCGGCGCGATTTCTCATGTCCCGAAACTCCCTCTGCTACCGCTTCAAGCTGCTTGACTGTCTCCCGCTGCTGCTCTGGAGGCATATCGACGAGCTGGCGCGCTTGCGTGACCGTTACTTTCCCGGATTCAACAGCAGCCTGAACGGCGTGTGTGGCATCCAGGAGCGCTACGGTCGACTGGACGGTTTTAACGCTACAGCCGAAAAGCAAAGCAATATCACTTTCGTCATGCCCGTATTCCATCTGCTGAACCATTTTTTTAGCCCGACCCAGGGGGGTATCTGGCTGAGTTATCTCGTTTTCACTGACCATATATTTGGCCATTTGAATTGCAGATCCGCGCTTAGCAATACCAGGGACCGGCCAAGGCTCCAGCCCTTCTCGCTTACGCCTGGTGTTTGCCTCTGTGGCGTTCTTCACTCGCTGCCGCCCTGCCACCACGCTCGTTTTTCCAGACTCTGGGTCTTTCCACACGATAATGGGTTCGATTACACCGAGTTCCATGATGTTGAGGATCACCGATTCATTCAGCGGTAGGTGTACCCGCTCGTCATATAGCGGGTGTGATGTATCGGTTACCAAATGCAGATTTTCCGGTTCGAAAAACAGAACGTTGCTTTTGCCGCTAGCGCCGTATGCGTCGATTGAATTTTTAGCCATGATCAGCACCTCCGCGCGTTACGCAGACAACGACTGCGCAGCCGGGCAATAAACCATAATTCGTTCGCTGTGGCAGTCATTCCCAGAATATGCGTGTACACCGTTGCAGCGCGCCGCCAGAGTTTTTTTTCTTCCAGCTGCTTCGCCAGAACTACTGCCGTATTCACCTGCTGAACGTCAACAGTTTCTGCACGCGGAGCCAATTCAGGCAGTACAACTTCCGGCACTTCCACGCCCGGTTTTACCCAATACACGTACTGGGTTCCATTGTGGAAACGGATCAATTTGCCAGCCTCGGTCAGTTTCCGAAGAATTGCGCCGGCAGTGCTGGATTGTAAATCCAACGCTTCGCAAACGTCCTGCAGGACGCAGTCAGGCGTAAGGTTGACAATGGCCAGCGCCATCTGTGACTTGGTTACTCGGTCTTTCTTTTTTTTGGTCATGGTCAAAACTCGCTTACTTGGTTAAACCAGCCGCTTTGCGGCGCTTGTACTCTTCCATCAAAACCTGTGCTGGCGTCGGCCCTGCTGGATGCATCGGTGCTGCCAACTGCCGACGAATCGGGGGAATCGAAAACCCGTTACCCAGGTGTTTGGTCCATTTCGTGAGTAAGCTTTCTGCCATTTTTTTCAGCTCTCCCTCCGTCAGGCTCCGCTCAACTCCGGTTCTGCGCATCTCAATGCAAATGTGATACAGAACATCCTGTTTCCATGGGTATTTGTCGCTTCCGGAGTAGCGGTAAGACTCGTTTCTCCAGCGTTTGTACTCCGCCATCACTGCCTCGGATGTCAGATTGAACGGGTTAGCACCGCTGGCAGACACCAGTGCAACGAACTCAGCAAGATCCGGCGGCCATGTGTTGCCTGCGGCGCAGCGCTCCATGCACTGTCGGCAGACCAGTGTGATCTGGGCTTCACTCATCGACCCAATCTGAGCTGCCCAGAGTTCTGATGGTTCCTCCCCGTTCTTCAGGATCCATCGGTTCGAAAAGATTTCGCCCATCACTTCCCATAGGCGCCACGCCGTTTCGACGTCCATCTGATCCGGTAACTTGCAACCGTTGCTCACGGGCGGCTCGAATCTGCTGAACAGCTCTTGATGCTGCTGGTTCTGCTCGTACTCCCACATGATCTTTACCCCCGTTAACTGGTTTAATTTGTCGCACTTCTGCACGGTTAAGATGCCGGGCAAGTTTTTGCTCCCACTGCACCAGGTGAAATACTTTGCCTTCTGCCTGCCAGTAGGAGATGAAACTGCTCAATTCTGCCGGCAGGTTTAACCCTGGTTTTAATGGCATTCCCCAGAGCGTCGCTTGCCTCGGAAAATCAGCTGATGGTTTCCACCCCTGGTACATCGCAAATTTTCCAAACGGCTGAGCATCTCCGAAATAAACACCAGGCTGATTTGGATAGTCGGGAAAATCTGGTCTGACCATTCCGCTATCTGTGGGGGTTATATCTTTTGGTTCCTCTGGTAGATTCCGGATCCCGTTTTTGGGATCGTTTGATGGAAAAAACGGGATCGTTTGGTTGTTTTGTGTACTTGAAACAATCCCGTTTTCGGGTGCCTTTTCTTCTATAACGACCCCGTTTTCGGGTATGTTTGAACGAACCCGTTTTTGGTAATCTTCCCGTTTTTGGGTGTGTTCAATTTCGGCAACGCTTTCTTCCACACCGCAAAGGCGGTATACCGGTATTTGCTTTGTCCGCCCACGTCGCTCACCTGTATCTTCAATAAGCCCAATCGAAACCAGATATTGCAGGCTTGACTGAACCGTTTTCTTATCCAGCTCAGTTGCTTCAGCCAGTGCAGGAATGGATGGAAAAGCACAGAGATCAGCCCCGCACATATCGGCCAGCCAGGTCAGAACTGCTTTTGCAGAGGACTTCCCGGTCTTGACTTTTTTGGCCCATCGCATTGCGTCAATGCTCATGAAGCCCCCCTATTTTCTGTACGGTACTCATTGTCAAAACTCGATTAAAAAAACTGTGGCGCTACGGCGCTAAGGCTCGCCAGTAGTGGTCCCGCCGCATCTGCAGGAAGCATGTTAAAAAGCGCAATTGCCGCCTCCCTAATTTCCCGCTCCAGCTTCTGCAAAGGAGCGCCGAGCAGCTTCGCCTGATGCGCCTCACTGCATTCTTTTATCGCGGCGGCCACCAACTCACTCTCAGTTAAGCCGCGTTTCAGATTATGTTTACGCGCGATCTCTATCGGCATCGCATCAGCAATGGCCGGCGCCAGTTGCATCACGTAACTAGTGTACTTTTCCGATGAGCTCTCATTTTTCAGATAGCGGTAAAGGTTCTGCTTGTTGACACTGACCCCCCTTCCGTTCTGCTTTTCCCACTGTTCGGCCACCAGCTGCGTAATGGTTTCCTGTGCGCGGCCGGGTAAAGTTGATTCCCATTCCTGGATGGCTTCGAAAATAGTTCTGCACTTCATACTGTCCCGGCGCCTCGGCGAATACTGATTTTCAGATTTCAGTTGCACGGAAACATGCGAGTTATGATTTTAAAAAGTGATAGGTTGCATGGTTACGCCTCTTCGTTCGGCATCCCATCAGTGGGATTCGGGTACAAATCGGGGCGAAGTTCATGGGGGGTAACTTGCCATTCCACCGCTTTACTCACTTTGAGCACCAACTCACCGGGTACTTTGTTCTTGAACCAACCGTTTACGGTTTGTGCGCGTCGCTTCATACGCCTCCCCAGCTCTGCCTGACTGCAGATGTTTAAAAGTTTTTTTTGAATAGATGTTTTCATCGGTTCATCTCGTTGATCGGTATCGATGAACAACAATAAATCAAATTATTTCGATATCGTCAAATTATTTCGATAGTAAGACATACAGAAAAAATCTGTATAATTGACGATAACTATCTGAATGGATAAAGAGATGAACTTCGGAAAGCGCTTGCAAAGGGCAATAAATGATCTCGGAATATCCCAGGCGGAACTGGCTCGCAGACTGGGTGTAAAAGCTCAATCTGTGAATGGCTGGTGTAATTCAGATATCCTTCCTAGATCTGAAGTTTTGAGACTACTACCATCGGTAACGGGTTACCCGCTCTCGTGGTTTTTTATGGAAGACGACGAAACACCGGAAGAACATGACCCCATGGCTACCCACAGCCAAATAAAACCGGCTTCCATCCTGCAAGAAAAGTTACTTACCGTATTCGAGCAGCTGCCTACGGATGTGGAAAAAGAAAAAATAATCACGATGATAGAAATGCGGCTTCAGGAACTTGATGATTTCGCACAAGCGTATTTGCAAAAACGAAATCTGATCCCGCCAACCAAATAACAACGAGTTAGCCTCCCCTCCTCTATGTGGGTCTCTTCAGATCTGCAGCTTTTTTTGCCCATATCTATCAATTTAATTTGACACATATCGATTGAATCGATAATACTAGTCCCATCACAACACGTCATCGAGGCAGGACGCCCACGAAGTAGCTGCCGGCGGCATACGAAACACCGGATGAGATGACCAGAGAGTGTACTGTGCGGTGAGCCAGTATTAGTTCTCACCACGAGTTTTCGAGTTTGTAGGGAATGTGCGTGACGACCAACACGTTACTGACCCACCAGCAAAGTACGCACAATCAATGCGCAGCAGGTTTAAACGTTCCGCTGGCCCGCGATACAGGCAAAAAAAAGCGCCCTACTGGACGCTTGGCTCTTTAACAATCTCTTTGGTGATTCAATCATCCTTTGGCAAGTCACCGGCGAGCCAGGACATAATTTTTTCGACAGGACTAAGTCGAATCGCTTTCGCCTCAGAATAACGCCCAAAGGATATGAGGGTTCGTTTATGGGCGGCATCCCTGAACAGTCCAAGAGTAGGATTATCTCCTTCTTCTGCCCTGAGATAGGCAACATGAAGCTCTTCATCAGAATAACTGGCAGGCAAATTAATCAGCTGCTTCATTTTTCTAGACTGGACTTCACATAACATGGACACCCTCCCTGGCTGCCACACAAAGCTGATAACCGATATCGCTGCAACCACTGCACCGAAAAGGGGAATACTTCCATAAGCAGCAAAAATAGCTGACCCGAGCATGATTTGAATAAATGTCAGCATGCGATCCATACGATTAAAAAACGTTGCTTGCATCGTCTCTATATAAAACGAGTAGCGAATATTGAATATCGTTGTCTCTCGGGTCATGCACACCTCTTACTCTTTAGGTTGTGGCTCAGGCTGCCTTTCTGAAGGTCGGTATGGTACCTGTCCATCAGGCATTGGACGCCCTGAATCACCAAATTGGTTAATAAGCATTTTACCCTCCATGGGGTCGGTATTAATGGAGTTCTTCACGTGTGAGGTGGAGTTCGTGTGCCGGACACGGGTAAGAATCCGGCAATTCGATGTTAACACATGACTAACTAACCAAATTACATGTGGATTAAGTTGATTTTGCAATGCGGTGAATGCGGCTATGCGCACGCGGCTCAGTTAAAGCAGTACCGCCTTGTTTCCCAGGTGGGGTGGAAAAGAAGCTGTCGGCAGTAGTTGTTAACTGGCTACCGTCACCGGGAGGCACCCGGCGCCGCATTGCAAAGCCTGACTAATGGTTAGTCAACAAGTACCGTTTGCCGCGTTAAGGCAGGGCTGAAATGAGTAAAAACAGCATCCGCTTTATGGTCATTTCGCTGGTTATCGGGCTCATCTTTTGGGCTTCAGTTTCAAAACCAATTACGGAGTTTGTCACATGGTTGATTTCGCTCGTGTAGCAACAGGCCGCCAGGCGGTACGCCTTAACTGGATCACCGCAAGAGTTCGCCAACTCTGCTACTTCCTCGCGCAGAAAGGGGATCCTGAGGTAAACGCATGAACACCCTGTTTGCCTTAGTTATCAGCGTCTGCGCGCTGACCGGTGAATGCTCTGATGTTCTGATCGGCGTGTATAACTCGGAAAAAATTTGCGTGGATGCCGCAACAGAACAGCACGTTAAAGGCCAGTGCTTGCCCTACAAGCAGGCATTCGCCGCGGCTGACGACCAACAGCCGGCTGTAAGTTTTTAAATCGAGTTTTAATCAATGACTACGGCCTCATAAAGCACAAAACCCGCGCAAGGCGGGTTCAGTACCCGGTCAGCCGACCAAAGCTTTCCGGAATCGAGTTTTGACCAATGACCACCACCAAGGCGGCTGCCATCAGCTGCCGGGTATCTTACAATCCAATGGAGCCCAGACGCAATGAGCAACTATGCGTACCTCATCAAAGCTAAAGCAAAATCAGCTGATGCTAAAAGCCTGTTTTGCTGGTTCTCGGCAAAATCCGACTCACGCGCCGATCGTGAAATACTGAATATTCTCGAAGACGCCGGAATATCTGTTGGCCGCGGTGCTGACCACCAGCTGCCGATCCGCACTAACTGGTTTATCGTTGACGACCTACCAGAAGAAAACGTGCTGGATGATACCTGGTGCGACCGCTACGAACTCGGCGGAGAAGATGGGATCTCCTGGGGCAAAATTGCCGCACCAGAACCTGATGGACATGTCGAAAATCCGGCTCCGCTAGACCATGCAGGCGATGCAGGCGATGCAGGCGATGCAGGCGATGCAGGCGATGAGAACGCGGTATATTCACTCGCGACAATGCCTTTTCGCACTCAGTTACTGGCTCAATTCGTAGCCGATGACCGTCATACCTACCACATCAGCATTCCGGAGCGTAATCGGCTGTCAATTCTGGAAATGGATGTCGATAACAATGCGGTGCAGGATCTGATTCTTGCGGCGGAGAACGTGCCGGAGATCAAATCATACGATATGCCGGGGCTTTGGAAATTTACCAGCGCGATGAAGTCTGTATTCCCTACAGAAAAACGCCATGAGCTGGGTAAGCAGGTTCAGTTTGCAAAATTATGGTTTCAGACGTCCCACCTTGATCGCGGCATCCTCACAAAAGAATGGACGCGCGGTAATTTCATCACAACGGTTAATCGCACTCCATCTGGAGCAAACGCCGGCGGCGGTAATACAACTGATCGACGCACCGAGCTAACGGTTTTGGGGCTGGAATATGAAATAGCCCTCGGACTCATTGCGCGCGGCAAAGAGTTCGATATCTACAATGTTCCGATGGAAATAGATATTCAGGCTAATTCAATTATGAACAAGTTTGATAACAAAGAGTTTCTGGCAACCCGCGAATTATTTATGTCCATACCTGGTGGGCGAGATTACTCACGTGCCTGCAATATCGCAACGGTAAAAACCACACCTGTGGGTCTGTGGCAAGATCGTGTTGCTCACCGGGAACACCTTAACCACATAATGACAGAAACAGACCACGCGCATCCTGACGAGCTGATTGTGGATATTGCCTGTGGGCGATCCTCGATGCCTATGCCATCAAACATAGCCAAAACTTCCAACCACAGGAAAGAAGAGATCTCAGCTGATGAGGCAAAAGATGTAAAACCGAAAAAGAAAACGTACGAAGAACTGCATGAAGATCATCAAAAATTAAAAAAAAATATTACTCCAAAAAATATCCCTGTCCCGGAGACCACCAGCCATGTGCAGATGGAAGAAACTGGCAGTGATGAAGCCGCGGATCATTATGAAATGCCAGAGAGCAAAGCGGCAGCTGGGCATGCTTCGTGCGACGCTGAGCCTGGCGGCGCGTCAGCTGCCGTAAATATTGAGATCGGCCATCATAATTGTGATGAAGAATTGTCCGCTGATTTTGTTCACATCATGGTGGATATGGAAACCATGGGCAAAAAATCTAATGCCCCTATCGTCTCCATCGGCGCCGTATTATTTGATCCGGCTACAGGGATTCTCGGCGAAAAATTTTACAAAGTTGTCAGCCTGGAATCTTCGGTTTCGTGGGGTGCTGAGATCGACCCCTCAACAGTTATATGGTGGTTAAAACAATCCCCTGAAGCGCGTTCGGCTATAGCCAATGATGACGCCCTAAAGTTGGATGATGCCCTGCTCATGTTCACTGACTTCGTCCTGGAGAACGTCACGGGCGGCCGTAAAAAAGCGCAGGTGTGGGGGAATGGTTCCACATTCGATAACACGATTTTGCGTTCGTCATTTGATCTCGCCTGCCTCGATTGTCCGTGGGACTACTGGAATGACCGCGACGTCAGAACGATGGTTGAACTCGGCAAAGCCATTGGCTTCGATCCCAAAACCTCTATCCCATTTGAGGGCGACCGTCATAACGCATTAGCGGATGCCAAGCACCAGGCCCGGTACGTTTCTGCCATCTGGCAACGACTGATTAAAAACTGATTTTCTAAATTCAGTAGATGGCCCTTAAATGGGCCATTATTAGGAGGATAAATGTCGAGGTTAGTTCTTCTTTCTGTATGGGCTGAACACGAATTCGGAGATCCGGTTCCTGCACCGTCAACACTGAACAAGTACGCGAAGAATGGAATGATATCCCCACAACCACAGAAGGTTGGGAAAAGCTGGCGGGTGGAATTGGATGCTCGCTTTGTTGGAATGACAACAGCACCTGAGGTGAAAAAACAAGATCACCCGTTGTTGAGGAGAATTCTTGAAGATGGGCAGACCACGGAAACATAATGTAACTATACCAGGACTTTCCCCTTATTTTGATTCCCGGACAAAAAAGGTTTACTGGCGTTATAAACATCCTGTTACAGGGAAATTCCATGGCTTAGGCACTGACGAAAGAGTTGCTAAAGAAATTGCAATAGAAGCTAACAGCCGCCTAGCTGAACAGCAGATGAGGAATATTCTTAAGATAAAAAGTGAGGTGAATAAACGCATTGGTGGTTCAGCAACAGTATCTGAGTTCGCCTTTCGTTATTTAAAGATCCAGCAAGAAAGATATGATCGAGGTGAAATAAAACTCAACACGCTAAAACAGAAGTACTCACCTATAAAAGTTTTTGAACAACAACTTGGTATGAAACCTCTCGACCAAATTACTGTAAAGGATATTGTGGGCATCCTGGAAGAATATAAGGAAAAAGGTCATAACCGTATGGGACAAATATTTAGGAAGATCGCTATTGATGTCTTTGCAGAAGCCCAGCAGGTTGGCGACGTTCCCGTCGGATTCAACCCGGCAGAAGCTGCAAAAAAACCTCACGTCAAAATTACGCGCCAACGATTAACTTTTGAAGAGTGGAAGTTAATTTATACTGCGGCGAAGAAAGAACATTATTTTCTTCAGAAAGGGATGCTTCTTGCCGTGGTAACTGGTCAACGGTTGTCAGATATTTGCAACATGAAATTTACCGACATTGAAGATAATCATCTACTTGTCGAACAGACTAAAACAGGTGCAAAAATCGCGATACCGCTCGCCCTGCGATGTCGCCAACTTGATATCAGTCTGGGTGAAGTGATTTCTCTGTGTAGGGATCAGGTGCTTAGCCAGTATTTACTTCACCATCACCACGCCAAAGGAAAGGCAAAGCGTGGGGGGAAGGTACAGCCGGCAACTTTAACAGTGGCATTTAGTAAGGCAAGAGACGAAGTGGAATATGCGTGGGATAAAAATGGAACACCTCCCAGTTTTCATGAGCAACGATCATTATCTGAACGTCTTTACCGGGAACAGGGTGTAAACACTCAGATCCTGCTCGGTCATACGAGCAAAACAATGACCGACAGGTACAATGATTCACGCGGAAAAGAATGGAAAAAACTGGTCATATAATGACCAGTTTTGCAGAAGAGTTTTGCTGGGGTTTTGCAGAAGAATTCAGAACCGGTATCCCGCAGAGAACATAAACACCCACGGATCCAGGCGGGTACTGACTTTCTGGTCCACGCCGCCGGCTTTGAATTTCACATCGGTGTCGATATCCATGTACCACACCGACATGTTAATCAGCCAGTCACGGTTGATCAGGTAATCCATACCGACCTGACCCGCAGCACCCCAGGAATCTTTCAGGCTCAAATCGGAAATCCCCTGATTTTTACCATTGTCGTTCACACCTTCGTCAAAGAAGGTGGTGTAGTTGATACCCACGCCAACGTATGGACGCAGCTTGCTGCTGGAATCGCCAAAGTACCACTGCGCCATTAAGGTCGGCGGTAAATGGTGAACGGTGGCAATATTACCGGTTGCAGCGGTGCCAATCTTATGACGGAACGGCGTCGCGGCCAGCAGCTCAACCCCGATATTATCGGTTGCCATATAGGTAAAGGTCAGGCCAAGCTGTGTGTTATTGCTGACGCTAAAGCCCCCTAAGCTTCCCAATGTACCGCCCGCCCCTTCCGTTGGCCTTACCGTTGCCGAACCTGCGCGAAGAAAAAATTCACCAGCTTCATGCGCCCAGACGCTGCTGCTGGAAAGAGTGCTCAAAATAACAAATGCCGCTGCTAACTTTTTCATATCCACTTCCTCATTATGGTTATTCAGCGCAAGAATATACCTACAATGAAGTATGTTTGATCCAACACAGATCACACAAAGTCGGAAAATTTAACATTTATTGATCCAGATTAATTTTCACTTTTTTCATATAACTAGCGATAAACATACTGTATCAATTTTCTGTTTTTACTGGAGCTAAGGCGATGGACCGCTGATTGTGCCTTCTATTTACAAAGATATACTTAGCGCGCAGGAGCAGAGACTGCTACCCAGGCACGATTTGCGGTACAATCGCCGGCTAGTTAACACCTGCAAGACTCAAGGAGAATGCATGTCTATCACGGCGCAGTCCGTCTACCGTGACACCGGAAACTTTTTCCGTAATCAGTTCGTCACTATTTTGCTGATTGCATTGTTGTGCGCGCTTATTACGGTAGTACTTGGCCATGCCTTTTCACCCAGTGAAGAGCAATTATCGATTCTGAGCGAAGGCGATAGCCTGACGGGTAGCGTCGGGTTGTTCGAGCTGGTGCAAAGTATGACGCCGGAACAGCAGCAGGTCCTGCTACGAGCTTCGGCAGCCTCTACATTCTCTGGACTGGTGGGCAATGCGATCCTTGCGGGCGGCGTTCTGCTGATGATTCAGATGATCTCCGCAGGTCAACGCGTCAGTGCCTTACGTGCGATTGGTGCTTCTGCGCCAGTGCTGCCAAAGCTGCTGCTGCTGATCCTGCTCACGACTTTTGTTGTGCAAATGGGGATGATGCTGGTGGTGGTGCCTGGCGTGCTGCTAGCGATCGTCTTTTCATTCGCGCCAATTATGCTGGTACAGGACAAAATGGGTGTTTTCAGCGCCCTGCGCAGCAGTATGCGTCTGGCATGGGCCAATATTCGCCTGGTTGCACCCGCGATAATCGGCTGGCTGCTGGCGAAAACCCTACTTCTGCTGTTTGCATCCAGCTTCGCCGTACTGACGCCAAACGTTGGCGCAATCGTTATAAATACCATCAGCAACCTGATCTCCGCATTGTTGCTGATCTATTTATTCCGCTTGTATATGCTTATTCGCAACTAACTTAATCCGGGTCGGGCGCTCCCGGCCCATTCTGAACGACGGAATCGATGTATGAAGCAGTTTCTGGATTTTTTACCGCTGGTAGTCTTCTTCGCATTCTACAAGCTCTACGATATCTACGCCGCAACGACCGCGCTGATTATCGCCACCGCCATCGTGCTGATTTATAGCTGGGTGCGCTATCGCAAAGTCGAAAAAATGGCGCTGATTACCTTTGTCCTGGTCGCATTTTTCGGTGGCCTGACCATTTTCTTCCATAACGATGAGTTTATAAAATGGAAGGTCACGGTCATCTACGTTCTGTTCGCTGGCGCGCTGTTGTTTAGCCAATGGGTGATGAAAAAGCCGCTGATCCAGCGCATGCTGGGTAAAGAGCTGACGTTACCGCAGCAGGTTTGGTCGCGTCTGAATCTGGCCTGGGCGGTATTCTTCATCCTTTGCGGGTTAGCGAATATCTACATCGCCTTCTGGTTGCCGCAAAATATCTGGGTCAACTTTAAAGTCTTCGGTTTAACCGCTATGACGCTGGTGTTCACCTTGCTAAGCGGCGTTTACATCTATCGCCATATGCCGCAGGACGACAATCACTAAGTTCGCTTCGGCACGCAGTCCTGCGTGCCGTTTCTCTTCGCTTTCCCTCGCCTTCACAGAAACAATTCGTATTGTAAGGTATCTCGTCCAGAGAACGCCTTGAGTCACCATGTAGTCTGCCGTTCCCTCACGATATCTACCAGATGCTGGAAAGTTGCGGCAATTGTGAGGATTTCATGGAGATTGGCCCCTCGCAATTGTAATGATAATAATTATCATTGATATTCTCGATCTCAATTTTTCATGACTTGATATGGATATTTAAAATGAGACCGCAGAAAAATCACATCGCCACTCCCCTGGCCCTGGCCATCGCTGGTTTGCTTAGCCCAGGGGCTTTCGCCGAAGAGGCTGAATTGGATACCGAAACGATGGTGGTTCGGGGAACCGCGGAAGAAGCGCTAAAGCAGCAGCCGGGCGTCTCGATCATCACCGCGGAAGATATCGCTAAAGATCCGCCGGTTAACGACCTGTCTGAAATCATTCGTAAAATGCCCGGCGTTAACCTGACCGGCAACAGCGCCAGCGGCAGCCGCGGCAACAACCGACAGATTGATATTCGCGGCATGGGGCCGGAAAACACGCTGATTCTTATCGATGGTGTGCCCGTCAGTTCGAGAAACTCGGTGCGCTATAGCTGGCGCGGCGAGCGCGATACCCGCGGCGACAGCAACTGGGTTCCGCCGGAAATGGTCGAGCGTATCGAAGTTCTGCGCGGCCCCGCGGCTGCTCGCTACGGCTCTGGCGCTGCAGGCGGCGTGGTCAATATCATCACCAAGCGCCCGACCAACGACTGGCATGGCTCGCTCTCGCTCTATACCAATCAGCCGGAAAATAATAAAGAAGGTTCCACCAACCGGGCTAACTTTAACCTTAACGGACCGCTGGCCGGGGATGCCCTGACGATGCGTCTGTACGGTAATATCAACAAAACCGAACCAGACGCCTGGGATATTAACCATGCGCAAAATGACTCTTATGCCGCAGGCCGCGAAGGCGTGCGCAATAAAGATATTAACGCCCTGCTGTCATGGAAAGTGACGCCGCAGCAGATTGTCGATTTCAGCTATGCCTACAGCCGCCAGGGCAACATCTACGCCGGTGATACGCAATACAGCAACGGCAACGTTAGCCCAAACGGACTAGTCGACTCACTGTATGGTCAGGAAACGAACCGCATGTATCGCCAGACCTGGGGCCTGACCTATAACGGTATCTGGGATTGGGGCCAGTCTAAAGCGGGCGTCTATTACGAAAAAACCAACAACACCCGCCTGCAGGAGGGCTCTACCGGCCGCGTAGAGGGGATGATCAATAGCGATGAATACGCCACCAGCCGCCTGGAATCATGGCGTTCAACCGGCGAACTCAATATTCCATTCAACTGGCTGGCTGAGCAGACGCTTACGCTGGGTATGGAGTGGAATCGCGATGATTTGAACGATCCGGCGTCGATGCAGGCCACCAGCGTGACCGAAGAAGTCCCCGGCACTTCCGGCAACCCGTCTGAGCGCAGCACGAAAAATAGCGCCACCCTCACCGGTCTCTATCTCGAAGACAATATTGAAGCGACGCCGGGCACCAATATTATCCCCGGACTGCGTTTTGACTATCACAACGATTTCGGCAGCAACTGGAGCCCGAGCCTGAACCTGTCGCAGGATCTGGGCGATATGTTTAAGGTCAAAGCAGGTATTGCCCGGGTATTTAAAGCACCGAACCTGTATCAGTCCAGCGATGGCTATTTGCTGCGCACGAACGGTAACGGCTGCCCGACCAACCTCACCGGGAATGGTTGTTATCTGCTGGGTAACCCAAACCTTGATCCGGAAATCAGTATCAACAAAGAGGTCGGCCTTGAATTTAACTTAAATGGCTACAATGCCGGTATCACCTGGTTCCGTAACGATTACAAAAACAAAATCGTCTCCGGCGCCGACGTGTTGGGCTATACCTCTGATGGGAATTATATTCTCCAGTGGCAAAACGGCGGTAAAGCGGTCGTCGAAGGTCTTGAAGGGACCCTGCTGGTGCCGGTGATTGCCGATACGCTGAACTGGCGCACCAACGCCACCTATATGATCAAATCGGAAAACAAAGATACCGGCAACCCGCTGTCCGTCATTCCGAAATATACCATCAACACCATGCTCGACTGGCAGGTTAACAGCAAGCTCTCAGCCAACGTGAACTGGACCATGTACGGTCGGCAGAAACCGCGCGAATATGCGGAAATTCGTAACGAGACGGGCGTACTGGCGACCAACGAAGTCGGTTCCTATTCTGTCGTCGGAATTGGCGGTAACTATCAGCTGATGAAAGATTTACGCCTGAATGCCGGGATCAGCAACCTGTTCGATAAGCAGCTTTATCGCGAAAACTCGGGCGCGTCGACCTACAACGAACCGGGTCGTGCGTACTACGCTGGCGTCACGCTCTCCTTCTAAACCTCTACGCCCGCATTAGCGGGCGTCTCCCCCTATTCTCTCCACGCCCTTTTCATAGTAGCATCGCGCCTGATCATCTTTGACGAGTACAGAGTAGAGAATGACGACAACAGATCTCGCGCCGAAGGGCGAATTGGTTTTACGCACCCTGGCGATGCCAGCGGATACCAACGCCAACGGCGATATTTTTGGCGGCTGGCTAATGTCGCAAATGGATATCGGCGGCGCCATTATGGCGAAAGAAATTGCCCATGGTCGCGTGGTGACCGTACGCGTCGACGGCATGACCTTTTTACGTCCGGTCGCGGTCGGCGATGTGGTGTGTTGCTACGCCGACTGCGTGAAGCGCGGCAATACCTCGGTAACTATCAATATGGAAGTGTGGGTGAAAAAAGTGTCGTCTGAGCCAATCGGCCAACGCTACAAGGCAACCGAAGCGCTGTTTATCTATGTTGCGGTGGATAACCAGGGCAAACCGCGCGCGCTGCCTGCCCAATAATGCAGATAGCCCGGCAAACTCGCCGGGCTATCTGTTTACAGGAAACCGAGTAAAGAAAAGAAGAAGTAGCCGATCACGAGGGTAATCACCGGCAGCACGTACAGCGGGAAATACTGCACCAGAATAGTATGACGCGGCACCACCACACGTTCGGCGATCTGCTCGCGCGTCAGCCCTTCCGTCCCTTTGGCCTGCTCAAGAATCAGCTGATCCTCAACCCCCTCACGCAGAAACTTAGCCTGACGGCTCATCCGCGCGCCGGATGCCTGCAGCGCCATCCCGACAAAGATCAGGATATAGATAATCCAGAAGCCGATATTCATGCCGTGCTTAAAGTCCGGAAGCGGCGAGTTGTACCAAAAGAAATTCAGGAACGGCGTATTGAAGCGCACCATCTCGATCATCACGTGCGCAAAATCCATCATCACCGCATCAATCCCCGGCTTTTTCTCGCTGTGCTCGTACATAAACTTCAGCACCGAAATCAGCGTCGAGATAACTGCCGGAATAAACACCACCCACCCCAAAATACGTTTAAGTACTGCAATGCGTCCAGCTTGTTGATACGTCATGGGTTCCCCTTGTTAAGACGCTCTAGCCACTCTAAGAACCTATCTCAGGCTATTTCACTTGCCACTTTGGACCAGGGCAGTGCTCAAAATCCTCACGTACTTCATGTACGCTCCGGTTTCTGCGCGCTGTCCGTGTCCAAATTGGCTGCGCCAATAACGCCTGGTGGTATACGCTCTAAGTCTACCTTCGTCGGCGAATTTCGCCCAATAATGCGCGGTATGATATACCATGAGTGCCAATTCGTTATCTACTTACGCTACAGGAGAGGGACTTATGTCAGCCAGGCGACAGATTCATGCCGCGATTTTTGATATGGATGGATTACTGATTGATTCCGAACCGCTATGGGATAAGGCAGAGCTGGAGGTGATTGCAAGCCTCGGAGTGGATATTAGCCGCCGCAGTGAAATGCCCGATATTCTGGGGCTACGCATCGATTTAGTCGTCGACCTGTGGTTTGCCCAGCAGCCGTGGAAAGGCCCGGATCGCGCCGAAGTGACCGCGCGAATTATCAACCGCGCTATCCAACTGGTTGAAGAAGCACGTCCGCTCCTGCCCGGCGCGCGGGAAGCGGTGGCGATGTGTAAAGCGCAGGGACTGAAAATCGGCCTGGCCTCAGCATCACCGCTGCGGATGCTGGAAAAAGTCCTCACCATGTTTGAGCTGCGCGACCAGTTTGATGCACTCGCTTCCGCCGAAATGCTGCCGTTCAGCAAACCGCATCCGCAGGTTTATCTGAACTGTGCGGAAAAACTTGGCGTCAGCCCTCTGAACTGCGTGGCGCTGGAAGATTCTGTCAACGGCATGATTGCCAGCAAAGCGGCGCGGATGCGCTCTATTGTCGTGCCTGAAGAAGAGAATAGCCGCGATCCTCGCTTTGTGCTGGCCGATGTGAAGCTAACGAGCCTGCAATCCCTCACCCTGACCGACCTGCTCGGCTAAGCCCTCCAGTGATAATGGGATAGCAATCTTATCCCATTATCACAAAATTAAAACACCGTTTCATTTTTAATTGTTTTTTCCTCCTCCGCCCTCTATGCTTGTCCTCAATGGCGTTATTTAACGCATGAAATCAGAATACAGAGGTGCATATGGTACTGAACGCCTTTGACCTTACGGGTAAGGTCGCTATCGTAACGGGTTGTGATACCGGACTCGGCCAGGGCATGACGCTGGGCCTTGCGCAAGCCGGGTGCGATATCGTCGGGGTCAATCGTAGAATTCCCCATGAAACGGCGGAAAAGGTTCAGGCGTTGGGCCGACGCTTCACCGCTATCCAGGCCGATTTGAGTCACCAGGATGAGATTGGCTCGATTGTCACTCAGGCCGTTGCTGCGATGGGCAGAGTCGATATTCTGGTCAACAACGCTGGCACAATCCGCCGCACCGATGCGCTCGATTTTTCAGAAAAAGATTGGGATGACGTCCTGAATCTGAATCTGAAATCGGTCTTTTTTCTTTCGCAAGCGGTCGCCCGGCAGTTTATTCAGCAAGGCGATGGCGGAAAAATCATTAACATCGCTTCAATGCTCTCCTTTCAGGGCGGCATTCGGGTTCCTTCATATACCGCCTCAAAAAGCGGTGTTCTCGGCATTACTCGCCTGATGGCTAATGAATGGGCGGGACACCGCATCAACGTTAACGCCATCGCGCCGGGATATATGGCGACCAACAACACTCAGCAATTACGTGACGATGCCGAGCGCAGTAAAGAGATCCTCGACCGCATTCCTGCCGGGCGCTGGGGCGTTCCGGATGACCTGCAAGGGCCGGTGGTATTCCTCGCCTCTAAGGCAGCAGATTACGTCAGTGGCTATACTCTGGCGGTTGACGGAGGCTGGCTGGCACGTTGATGATTTTGTGACATAGAGTTACACCGTCACCTCTTCCGCACACTGTATAAAAACCCTATACTGTATGAATTGACAGTTTAGGGTTTCTTATCATGACGGCGGAAGGTCACCTTCTCTTTTCTATCGCCTGTGCGGTATTTGCGAAAAACGCGGAATTAACCCCCGTGCTGGCCCAGGGGGACTGGTGGCATATTGTCCCTTCCGCAATTTTGACCTGCCTGCTGCCCGACATCGATCACCCTAAGTCATTTCTCGGGCAGCGTTTACGCTGGATTTCAAAACCGATAGCCCGCGCCTTTGGTCATCGCGGCTTCACCCATAGCCTGCTGGTAGTCTTCGGCGCTCTTGCGCTGTTCTCGTTAAAAGTGCCCGATGGCTGGATAATCCCGGCGGACGCTGTCCAGGGGCTGGTGCTGGGCTATCTCAGCCATATCCTTGCCGACATGCTGACTCCTGCGGGAGTGCCGCTGCTTTGGCCCTGCCGCTGGCGCTTTCGCTTACCTATCCTCGCGCCGCGTAAAGGCAACCAGCTAGAGCGCGCGCTGTGTATGGCGCTCTTCATCTATGCGGTGTGGATGCCGCAGACTTTTGCCGATAATAGCGCCGTGCGCTGGTCATCGAGCATGATTAACACGCTGCAAACCACCTTTAATCGATTTATTAGTCACCAGGCAGGACAATAAATAAGCAAACTATCTATTTTGTTATAATCAATTCCATTTGGATATAAGTAACGAATAACGCCTTCTGCTACCCTTGCCGTCATAAGAGTTGGTTATTGACCAACCCGGTAAAAAAGATATCAGGAGAACGGGGATGAATTTTCCATTAATAGCGAACGTTATCGTGTTCGCGGTTTTGCTGTTGGCGCTTGCTCAAACCCGCCACAAACAGTGGAGCCTCGCTAAAAAAGTACTGGTCGGTCTGGTTATCGGCGTTATTTTCGGCCTGGCGCTGCAATTTATCTATGGTTCCGACAGCCAGGTGCTGAAGGATTCTATCCAGTGGTTCAATATCGTCGGCAACGGCTATGTTCAGCTACTGCAAATGATCGTTATGCCGCTGGTCTTCGCCTCTATCCTGAGCGCGGTCGCCCGTCTGCATAACGCTTCACAGCTGGGTAAAATCAGCTTTTTGAGCATTGGTACTCTGCTTTTCACCACGCTGATTGCAGCACTGGTCGGTGTTTTGGTCACCAATCTGTTTGGCCTGACCGCTGAAGGGCTGGTGCAAGGCAGCGCGGAAACCGCTCGTCTTAACGCCATTCAGAGCAACTATGCCGGTAAAGTGGCGGACCTGAGCGTCCCGCAAATGGTGCTCTCTTTCATACCAAAAAACCCGTTTGCTGACCTGACCGGCGCGAACCCAACGTCGATTATCAGTGTGGTTATCTTCGCGGCATTCCTTGGCGTCGCAGCGCTGAAGTTGCTGAAAGATGACATTGCCAAAGGCCAGCGCGTGCTCACCGCCATCGACACGCTGCAAAGCTGGGTTATGAAGTTAGTCCGTCTGGTTATGCAGTTAACGCCGTATGGCGTGCTGGCGCTGATGACCAAAGTGGTTGCGGGCTCTAACCTGCAGGACATCATCAAGCTCGGCAGCTTCGTTATCGCCTCGTATCTCGGCCTGGGCATTATGTTCGTGGTGCACGGCCTGCTGCTGGCAGTGAACGGCGTGAGCCCGCTGAAGTACTTCCGCAAAGTGTGGCCGGTGCTGACCTTCGCCTTCACCAGTCGTTCCAGTGCGGCTTCTATTCCGCTGAACGTCGAAGCGCAAACTCGCCGTCTCGGCGTACCGGAATCTATCGCCAGCTTCTCAGCATCATTCGGCGCGACCATTGGTCAGAACGGTTGTGCGGGTCTTTACCCGGCGATGCTGGCAGTCATGGTCGCTCCGACCGTCGGTATCAACCCGTTCGATCCGCTATGGATTGCCACCCTGGTGGGCATTGTCACCGTCAGTTCCGCAGGCGTTGCGGGCGTTGGCGGCGGCGCAACTTTTGCCGCGCTGATCGTCCTGCCGGCAATGGGTCTGCCAGTGACGCTGGTGGCGCTGTTAATTTCAGTTGAACCACTGATTGATATGGGTCGTACCGCGCTGAACGTCAGCGGTTCAATGACCGCCGGTACCCTGACCAGTCAGTGGCTGCGTCAAACCGACAAAACCATTCTTGATAGCGAAGAGGATGCCGAACTGGCCCACCGCTAATCTGAGAGGGCCGTAAAGCCTTCAGAGATAAAAAAACCGCTGATGATCTCAGCGGTTTTTTTTGTTTTAGCTCGCGCCCTCAGGCATCTATCTCGCCTTCCTGCCTCATCTGCTCCGCCCAGCGCTGCGCCGCTTCCGGCACGTTAAACGGCGGTGAACGGCGAAAATGTTCGTCCACCAGCACAAAGGCGACGTACTTATTGCGCAGCACCCAGACATCGCGAAACCCGTCCATTTTGACGGCGTGTTCCGGCGGCGCTGGCTCCACTCGAGGCACGTAGCTAATGACCTGACGATTTTGTTGGCGATGTGGTTTCATCACAAATAGATTCACTAAACAAAGCGGGAAACATAAACCCCTATCATAGCTGAAAGCGCCCCCTTTCGTCGCCCCCTGCTTATTATCCTTAAAAGGTAAAAGTCCTGGAATAAAATCTGATGGAACAGATGTTCTATAGTTAGAAGGGTTTTGGTTCAGCAACGACCATTTTCAGTAATGAAAACAGGAGCGAGCAATGTCAGATAAACACCATAAACCACAAACCCACCAGTCACCGGTTCACGATGACCGGGAAGCGAAGCCAGGTCTCGATTCTTTAGCACCCAATGACCAGAACTGGCGACCCACGCCGCACCCCACAGCTCCGGGTGAAGTACCGACCGCGCCTGGCAGTATAAAAGCCCCGGATACGCATAGCGATAAGCTTGACGCGCTGGATGATCATCGTAAAGGCGGCGAGGATTTTGCGCTCACCACCAACCAGGGCGTACGTATCGCTGACGATCAAAACTCGCTGCGTGCGGGCAAACGTGGCCCCACGCTGCTGGAAGATTTTATCCTGCGCGAGAAAATTACCCATTTTGACCATGAACGCATCCCCGAGAGGATCGTCCACGCCCGAGGCTCCGCAGCGCACGGCTACTTTCAGCCCTATAGCAACCTGAGCGACATCACCAAAGCCGATTTTCTCTCCGACCCGGAGAAGAAAACCCCGGTTTTCGTGCGCTTTTCTACCGTCCAGGGCGGTGCAGGGTCCGCCGATACGGTGCGCGACATCCGCGGTTTCGCCACCAAGTTCTATACCGACGAGGGCATTTTTGATCTGGTCGGCAATAACACCCCCATCTTCTTTATCCAGGACGCGCTCAAATTCCCTGATTTCGTCCATGCGGTAAAACCGGAACCTCACTGGGCCGTCCCGCAAGGGCAAAGTGCACATGACACCTTTTGGGACTACGTATCACTACAGCCAGAAACGCTGCACAACGTAATGTGGGCGATGTCCGATCGCGGTTTACCCCGCAGCTATCGCACGATGGAAGGGTTCGGTATCCATACCTTCCGCCTGATAAATGCCGAAGGCAAAGCAACCTTTGTACGTTTTCACTGGAAACCAGTAGCGGGCAAGGCCTCTCTGGTGTGGGATGAGTCGCAGAAGCTGACAGGTCGCGATCCTGATTTCCATCGTCGCGATTTATGGGAAGCCATTGAAGCGGGAGATTTCCCCGAGTATGAACTGGGGCTACAGCTCATCCCCGAGGAGGATGAGTTTGCCTATGACTTCGATCTGCTGGACCCCACCAAGCTTATCCCGGAAGCGCTGGTCCCTGTTCAACGGGTCGGGAAAATGGTCCTCAATCGTAACCCGGATAATTTCTTTGCCGAAAATGAACAGGCTGCGTTTCATCCCGGGCACATCGTGCCGGGGATAGATTTCAGCAACGATCCGCTGCTGCAGGGCCGTTTATTTTCCTATACCGATACGCAGATTAGCCGCCTTGGCGGGCCTAATTTCCATGAGATTCCTATTAATAAGCCCACCTGCCCGTATCATAATTTCCAGCGCGACGGTATGCATCGCATGGATATTGATACCAACCCGGCAAACTATGAACCTAACTCAATCAACGATAACTGGCCCCGCGAGACGCCGCCAGCCGCTAAACGCGGAGGATTCGAATCCTACGCCGAGCGGGTAGACGGCGAAAAAATTCGCCAGCGCAGCCCGTCGTTCGGCGAATACTACTCTCAGCCTCTACTGTTTTGGCGCAGCCAGACGCCACTTGAGCAGCAGCATATTATCGACGGTTTTAGCTTCGAACTGAGCAAAGTCGTCAGAGAGTGGATCCGCGAGAGGGTTGTCGAACAACTGGCGCATATCGACCTGCAGCTGGCTCAGGCTGTGGGTAAAAATCTCGGTATCGAACTCACTGACGACCAGCGTAGCATCACGCCGCCGCCGGATGTTAATGGTTTGAAAAAGGACCCTACGCTAAGCCTGTATGCCATTCCCAGCGGCGATGTAAAAGGCCGCGTGGTGGCGGTGTTACTTAACGATCGTCCGGTCGCCAAAGAGCTGTTGGTGCTGCTGAAAGCGCTCAAGGCCAAGGGAGTGCATGCCAAACTGCTCTATTCACGAATGGGTAAAGTGAAGGCTGATGATGGCACCACGTTGCCGGTTGCCGGGACCTTTGCCGGTTCGCCGTCATTAACCGTAGATGCGGTCATCGTTCCCGGCGGCGATCTGCAAAGCCTGAGCAACAACGGCGACTTCCACTATTACCTGCTGGAGGCCTACAAACATCTGAAGCCGATTCTACTGGCAGGCGATGCCAGACCGTGTAAAACGTCGCTTCAGGTCGCCAGCAAGGGCGAAGAAGGGATCGTGGAGACAAATGCGATAGATGGCAAATCCATGGATGAACTGATCACCCTGATGGCGGCGCATCGGGTGTGGTCAAGAAGCGCTAAAATCGCCGCAATTCCTGCATAAAAAACAAGGCCCAGCATAAATGCCGGGCCTCTTTACCGGTCACACGTCGCGATAGGTTCCGAGCCGATAGCCGTGTTCGGCTATCGCGTACTTCAGCGAATCAGACGTCAGCACGTCCAGCTCGGTCAGACGCGGGTAACAATAAGCGCTGCCCATAATGGTGTTATCGACAAAAGCCGGGTGGCACATCACTTCCAGCGACTTTTCATCACGCTGGATGGATGCTTCCAGAGTTTGCAGAAACAGCCCTTCACAAACGGCTTCACCATAAAATTCACTGGCAAATCCATCGCTGCTGCGCGCTGCATCCTGCTCCAGCCCGGAAAGGGTCGCCAGTTGGCGGTCGATGCGCATCGCCACGCCCTTCTCACGTGCAAACGCCGCCACGATGGGGTAGATCTGCGCAATCATATGCACATGGTGATGGCTATCAATATGCGTCGGCTCATAACCAAACAGCTCGACAAACCGGCGATACTGGCACTCCAGCTCGTGCGCGATTTCATCCAGCGGCAGGCTATCCTCTTCCGCCATCTGCCAAATCCACTTACCCAGTCGCCCTTCGCGGGTTAAGCCCGGCATCGCCGACAACGGCTCGCCAAGCGTCAGGACAAAGTGCATTCCGACCGCCAGCTCCGGTACGCAGCGGCTGAGCTGGGCGGCGTGGCTAATCGCCGCGCCGTTGACCAGTGCCGTCGTGGAGGTGACCAGACCATTTTTGCAAGCTTCGACAATACCGTAGTTCTGCCCCTTGCTGAGGCCAAAATCATCGGCATTCACGATCAACACGCGTTCCATGAGCCGCTCCCTTTACTGTTTCAGTTTTTCGATAGTCGCCGCAAAGTTTGGCAGCCATTGCTCGTGCGCGAGGATCATCTCCCGCGCCAGCTTCTCGGCATCGCGATCGGAGTGGATCAGCGGGCTCAGGTTAAGCGCCAACAGGACATCATCCAGCTTGCCGCTGATTGCCGCTTCGCTGGCCGCCACTTCAAAACCCTTAATGGTGTAAATCAGCCCCAGCACTTTCTCATCGAAATGCGTGATGCGCGGTGTCGGCTTCGCACCATCACGGCCCAGCGTGCAGGTCATTTCCACCGCCCAGTCGGCCGGGATGTTATCAATGTGGCCATGATGCGGCACGTTCACGTAGTGTTCGGCCTGCTTATCATTGTAGATGGCGTTGATCACTTCACAGGCTGCGTCTGAGTAGTATGCCCCGCCGCGCTGCTCCAGCTCTTTCGGTTTGATGTTCAGATCCGGATTTTTATACAGCTCGAACAGCTGTTTCTCAACTTTCTGCACAACCTGTGCGCGCGCACCGCCTTTATAGTACTCGCCCATTTCAATCGCCAGCATCTCTTTTGGCTTGAAGTAGTAGAGCAAATAGGAGCACGGAATCAGGCGCAGTGAGCGAATCAGCCCTTCGCTAAACGGCAGATCAAAGATATTTTTTACTGAGTTCGCGGTCAGACGACCGGAAGCCACGCCGTCCAGCAGCTCGTCAAAGCGCGAAACGCCGTTAACAAGCACGTCGCGAACAAACACCAGGTGATTCAGACCAAACAGATCGATGTTCAGCTCGTCGCTCGGACTCAGCTTCAGCACGTCGGTGATAAACATTTTCATGCCGATCGGAATATTGCACACGCCGATAAAGCGCTTAAAGCCGGTGTGGCGATAGACCGCTTCGGTCACCATACCTGCCGGGTTGGTAAAGTTAATCACCCAGGCGTTCGGGCAGACTTCCTGCACATCTTTTACGATGTCAAAAATGACCGGAATAGTGCGCAGGCCTTTAAACAGACCGCCCGCACCGTTGGTTTCCTGGCCTAAATAACCATGGCTCAGCGGAATGCGTTCGTCTTTCTCACGCGCCTTCAGTTGGCCAACGCGCAGTTGAGTGGTCACGAAATCCGCCCCTTCCAGCGCCGCGCGGCGATCGAGGGTTTTATAGACTTTCATCGGCACGCCGGCTTTTTCCACCATGCGCTGGCACAGGGCGTGGATAATATCGAGCTTTTCCTGCCCTTCTGCGACGTCCACCAGCCACAGTTCGGTAATTGGCAGTTCATGATAACGTTTCAGGAACCCTTCCAGTAATTCCGGGGTATAGCTGCTGCCGCCACCGATAGTCACGACTTTCAATTTCTGGCTCATTATTTTCTCCCTTGTGGACTACGCATGTACGTACCCCACTCTCCGTTTAAATACGGACAGTTAACTTGAATATTTAGGGTATAGACCGCGCGGAATATTCCGCGCCCGCTTAATTAATACTGGTGAGATGCTTCCGATAACTGCTGGGGGTAAATGAAGTCAGCTTTTTGAATGTTTTAATAAACAAACTTGGGCTACTATACCCCGACTCATAGGCAATATCGGTCACCGAGTAGTTGGTTATCTCTAACTGTTTCTTGGCGAAGTTGATACGAATATCATTAATTATCTGCATCGGCGTTTTTGCATAATAACGTTGGGTCGCGCGGGTTAAGTACTCCTGAGTTTTCCCGGAGAGCTCAACCATATTTTCCAGTGCGCACTCGCCAAACTTAAGATTATCGTGCATCCCCTCGACGGCATTTTTCAACCATTGCGGAATCACATCTTCCACGGGTTCCTCGCGGTAATGCCGTAAACGATTAAGGGTGTAAAACGAGACCAGTTCGATAAATTCGTCAAATTCAGTTTCACGAAAATTCAGCGATGCAATAACCGACTCAATGTAACTGAGAAAAGTACTTTTGACGCCGTAGACCTGAGAAGCAACCACACCAAACGGTATCAGCGGCAGATAGTGTTTCTCAAAGAAACTTTTGCTAATGCCGACGTTAAGAATGCGTGTCGCGCCAAATTCATAAAAACTCTGGTGATGCGACCCCATCGGGATGAAGACAAAATCCCCGCGCTCCAGCAGCACCCGCTTACCATTAATGACCTGATAATAGCGGCCGGTTAAAACGATGGTGTACTCGTAATAATCATGCTGGTGAAGCCCGCTCACGCTCTCCGTTTTGTTATAAATGACCACATGAAAGTTTTTGCCGTTGAACAGTTGTTGCTCCCGGGCGGTACTGATTTCAGTGGTCATCATCTTTGGTTGCCTCATCGTGTCGATGACCTATTGTACCTTCTCGTGCAGCTCAATCAATTCGGCAACCAACTCACGAGCCAGCATTGAGGTCATTAGATGATCCTGCGCATGAACCAGCACCAGGCTCACCTTCACTTTACCTTCGCCTTCATCGCTCTCAATCAGTTGCGTTTGCACCAGATGCGCTTCGCTCAGGGCCACCCTTGATTGCTCCATCATGGCTTTCGCTGCCTCGAAGTCGCCTTTCTTTGCCTGCTTCAGTGCGCCGTAGGCCAGACTGCGTGCTTGCCCGGAGTTGATAATCAGCCCCATCACCACCTCTTCGAGGTCGTTTATCGGCGTGTCTTCTGCTGCGATATTATCCAGATCAAACATAATCATTCCCTCGTTGCTCAGGCGGTACGGGAAACCTCCCGTACCGCTCGATATTAGAATTTCAGTGCGTTAGCGATATCTTCTTCGCTCTCTTCCTGCTCAATGACGCCCTGCGCTTTGTTGGAAATTATCACAAACGGCAGGTAGACCAGCGTGGCTATACCCAGGTTGAACAGTGCGAGTAACAGTGCAGCAACGCTGCCGTTAGTGTTAAAGAAGGCACCCAAACCGGTCGGCATGGTCCACGGCGCGATGTTGGTAATCGGCGGGATGATGCCCAGGGTGTAAGCGGTCATGGTGATAGCCGCCAGCAGAGGCTGAATCAGAATGAACGGGATAAACATCACCGGGTTCATAATAATCGGCAGACCGAACAGGATTGGCTCGTTAATCTGGAAGATGCCTGACGGCAGCGCCAACTTCGCAACCTGACGATGATCCTCACGACGTGAAGCGATGAAGATAGCGATGATTAAGCCCAGAGTCGCACCGGTACCGCCAAGGAAGATGTAGGAATCAAGCATCGGCTTGGCCCACATATGGAAGCTCTTACCTGCGGCCAGCGCGGCTTCGACAGAACCATACTGCTGATAGGTCGCGATATTTTCCAGCGCCCACGGCGTCATGATTCCGCTATCCAGCGCCGACAGCGCCAGCGAACCGTGTACACCGAAGAACCACAGCAGTGAGGTGAAAATCACATACGCCCAGCCAACGACGGCACCCATTGAGGCCAGCGGCGTGGAGATGGTATCCATGATGATCTGGTGGAAGTTCGTGCCCCAGTGGGTCAGAGCCCAGGAGATAATCCCCATGATCGACAGTATAATAAAGGCCGGAATGACCGCCGAGAATGAGCGGGAAACCGAAGCCGGTACGCTGGACGGCAGCGTAATGACCCAATTACGATGAACGATGAAGGTGAACATCTCGGCAACGACCAAACCGATCACGATACCGGAAATAATATTAGCGCCGCCTAACCAGTTAGCGCCAACGGCGTAGGCCTCACCCACGCTATAAGGCGTAACGGTCATAAATGCCGCGACGGCCAGTAAGCCTGCCGCCATCGGGTCCACTTTACGCTCTTCAGCTAATGCGGAACCGATAAAGAAAGGCGCCATCAGCGACATAATACCCAGCGTACCGTTATAAACGTTACCGCCGATAGCTTTAAAACCGTTAAGGGTTTCAATTGTAGAAGCATCCAGACGAATGCCCATTGAATAAAAGAAAGAGCCGTCGCCAAAGCTCAGAAATACGTTGTTAATTAGAACAAACATTGCCCCAGCTAGCGTCAATGGCATTAACTTAATAAAGCCGTTCTTAATTGCATTGACGTGAGGT
Organism: Klebsiella sp. RHBSTW-00484; assembly: GCF_013705725.1. Taxonomy (NCBI): domain Bacteria; kingdom Pseudomonadati; phylum Pseudomonadota; class Gammaproteobacteria; order Enterobacterales; family Enterobacteriaceae; genus Klebsiella; species Klebsiella sp. RHBSTW-00484. The sequence goes on from NZ_CP055481.1 coordinate 3,529,293, forward strand.
TGTCTTCCTATTCTGACGGCAAAAGGAAGGAGTACCTTTTCAAGCGAATCAATCACTTTACTCATAATAAATACCCTTTAAGGCCGTAATATAATTATTACGGCGATGATGGATGAAATTACTCTTTGACGGGAAAATAAACTCTCGATACTCCGGACAGTAAAGTGGCTAAAACCACCCCTACGAAGTTGTTAGCATTGCTATCCGAAATATGTCGAGTTTTAAAATAAAATTATTGTGCAGCAGCTTTCTTAATGGCCGCAACGGCCGCTTTCAAAACACCTAAACCATCAATCTTACCGTATAAAACCGAGTCAATGACTTCCACAGGTTTATTTGGCAGTAAACGTTGAATATCTGGCAGCATATAAGATATCTGCGGACCTAATAGAACGACATCGGCTTCAGGCCCTTTTTCACCGGCCAGCGTTTCCGGGAATGCTTCAATAACGACCGGCACTTCGTATTTCTCGGCCTGAGCGCGCATTTTAGAAACCAGCAGCGATGTAGACATCCCGGCGGAACAAAATAGGTAGATATGTTTCTTTTCCATGAACGCTTCCTCAATGTGTGTGACCTGCGCTCTCTGCATCCTGATGCCTGAGAGCCGGGTAAGACATGTTTTCTTTCAATTAGTATTGTTTATGCATTGAGTATACGGCATCACCCGGAACCAGGATAATTCCTCCTTGAACAAAATTGTCTCTCATTGACCTTACGTTTTGACTACCCTCACATTTCCCTCAAATAATTCGCGCAATTAAATAAGCATGACAAATCATAAAAAAGCCCGACCACTGGTCGGGCTTACGTAGAAATCAGCAATACGGCGGTATCTTACTTGCTGTTGCGCGGATCCGTGTCGTACTCTGCGCAGGTCTGATAGCCAGAATTGATAACGTGTCCCGTATCGTCTAAGGCAACAAAATAGGTTTCAATTTTACCATCGCGTTGACCCAGGATGTATGTCTGGCAGGTACCACGCGCATGAATCATGGTGACTTCAGATGAAGGTTTACCGGCAATTTGCGTTACCTGAGCACGGGTCATACCTTTTTTGACGTCTTTAACCACCGGCTGCGTGAACTGATCTTTGGTACGGTCATAGGCCGTACACCCTGCCAGCATAGTCAATACTGCTGCTGCGCCCAGAAATCCTGCAAAATTCTTGTTCATATACCATCCTCTTTTTTTTGGCGTGTTAATAAGCCTGGAATAAATATCGTTATTTTTCAAGCCGAAGGTGGAAATGAGCAAAAATTAAGAGCTTTCCAATAATAAAAGCTATGTCCTTGAGGTTGCATGCTTTTGCGTCACTCAAAACTGTGATCCTTGTCGTTTTACCGTCAAAGAGGTAGCTTAAACCCTTGCTGATTGCCAAACAGATTCACTTCCCGGAGGGCGCGATGACGCTACAACAAGAAATTATTCAGGCACTGGGCGCAAAACCCCAGATCGATGTCGAAGGCGAGATACGCCGCAGCGTAGACTTTCTCAAGTCTTACCTGCAAACGTATCCTTTTATTAAATCACTGGTTCTTGGCATCAGCGGCGGACAGGACTCAACGCTGACCGGCAAACTGTGCCAGATGGCCATCAACGAGCTGCGAGCCGAAACGGGCGATAGTACCCTGCAATTTATTGCCGTCCGTTTGCCCTACGGCGTGCAGGCGGATGAGCAGGATTGCCAGGATGCCATCGCCTTTATTCAGCCGGATCACGTATTAACGGTCAATATTAAAGGCGCTGTGCTGGCCAGCGAACAGGCACTGCGTGAAACGGGCATCGAACTTAGCGACTTTGTTCGCGGCAATGAAAAAGCCCGTGAACGTATGAAGGCGCAGTACAGTATTGCGGGGATGACCCACGGCGTGGTGGTCGGGACCGACCATGCTGCGGAAGCGATTACTGGATTCTTCACCAAATACGGCGACGGCGGTACCGACATTAACCCCATTTTCCGCCTCAACAAACGTCAGGGCAAACAGCTACTGGCGCAGTTAGGCTGTCCGGAACATCTGTATAAAAAGCTACCGACCGCCGATCTTGAAGACGATCGCCCCTCCCTGCCCGACGAAGTGGCGCTGGGCGTGACCTACGACAACATTGACGACTATCTGGAAGGCAAAACATTGGACGAGAAAATCGCCAAAACCATCGAAGGCTGGTATCTGAAAACCGAACATAAACGTCGGCCGCCGATTACCGTATTCGACGACTTCTGGAAAAAGTAGCGCCCCTCTCCTTTCACCCCGGCTCAGGTCGGGGTTGTTTTTTTACCCTTCTCTGCTTTTCTTGCAACTGCTATACCCTAAATAATTCAAGTTGCAGGAAGACGGCAAGTGAGCGAATCCCCGGGAGCTTACACTGGTAAGTGACTGGGGTGAACGAATGCAGCCAACACACATGCAACTTGAAGTATGACGGGTATATACTGGATAAATAAACAGCACCAGGAGTGATAGTGGCAAGAAGGCAATCCGCACCGCGTCTCGAATTTGAAGCGGCAGCAATTTATGAATATCCCGAGCACCTGCGTTCATGGCTTGAAGCGCTGCCAAAGCAGCCAGGGGTGTACCTGTTTCACGGTGAAAGCGAGACTCTGCCGCTTTATATCGGGAAAAGCGTCAATATCCGCAGTCGGGTGCTGTCTCACCTGCGCACGCCGAACGAAGCCGCAATGCTACGCCAGGCACGGCGTATTACCTGGCAACGCACGGCGGGCGAACTCGGCGCTTTATTATTAGAAGCGCAGCTCATCAAAGAGCAGCAGCCTTTGTTCAATAAACGCCTGCGGCAAAACCGCCAGCTGTGTTCGTTACGTCTGACGGACTCCCGCCCGCAGGTGGTCTACGCGAGCGAACTGGATTTCTCACAGCAAAACGATCTCTATGGTCTGTTTGCAAACCGCCGCACAGCGCTCCAGGCGCTGCAAAAAATCGCCGATGAACATCGCCTCTGTTACGGACTTATGGGGCTGGAACCGCTCAACCGTGGCCGCGCCTGCTTTCGTTCCGCGCTGGGCCGCTGCGCGGGTGCCTGCTGTGGTAAAGAAAGCACAGACGCGCACCATCAACGGCTACTGGAAAATATGCAAAAAATGCAGCTGGTATGCTGGCCGTGGCCCGGCGCGGTCGCTCTGGAAGAAAGCAGTGGTGACATGACGCAATATCACATCATTCATAACTGGCTGTGGCTGGGTGCCGTCGATTCTCTATCACAAGCGTCAGCGTTAACGCGCCTGTCGGCCAAATTTGATCATGACGGTTATAAAATATTGTGCAAACTGCTGCTCAGCGGCAGCTATAAGCTTCATCCGCTATGAGCGGAGTTTAAGCCCCGGTTTTATACCCGTCATACTTCAAGCAACTCGAATTATTTTGGGTATAGACCGGGGCTATTTCCCCGCAATTACCAACCGCCACCGCCTCCGCCGCCCGAACCACCGCCGGACGAGCCGCCGCCGGAAGATCCCGAACCGCTGTAGCTCGAGCCTGATGAGCCAGATCCTGAACTGCTGCTGGGCGTTGGCATCGAAGACGTTCGGCAGGACTCGCTGAAGTGACTTACGCTCCCCCAGTCGGCGCTGGCAAACGCCGCCGACATTGCGCCGGTACTGCTCAGATAGTGCGCAAAGGTATCGGCCCAGGTTTTCCCCACCCCGAGCGCCAGCGCAACCGGCAGCAGCTCTTCAAAGTGGGTAATCATCTGTGCGGGCGGATAGATAATCTGATAACGATGCTTTTCAGCGGTGCCGAGATACAGTTTCAACCCTTTGGCGATAGCTAACTCATCCAGCCCCTGCTGCGTATAACGAGGCGTTTTCCAGCCGACAAAAATGCATAGCACGATCGCGGCCAGCAGTGCGCCGATATAACCGGCAGGAAGCTGGGTTACAGGCAATATCCCGAAGAGAAAAAGCCCTCCCCCCAGTGTCGCGAACGGTCCAAAGATGACAGCAAAAAATAGCAGACCCGCCCCCCAGGCGCGCCACATTTCCCGCGGATGGCATAAAAAGCGCAGCAGAAAAGTTAACATCGTTGCGCCGATCAGCATAAAGAGCGCCGCCGGGATGGTGAGCAGCGCGACCTCAACGTTAACCCAGATACCGCAAATCACCGGCATCAGCAGTGCAATATAGATGCAGCGTCGCAGCGGTTGCGCCCACTTGCAAAACAGTTTAGGGCGCAGCGCTTCACAGCGCTTATCCTGCCGATCGCGGCCATTCTGCATCGACTTCTGATGGGCCACGCTGAGGTCGATATTCTTTCTTTTACCTTTAAATAGCGTGCTTAATAGCTGCAGGTCATCGCTGTTTAAGCGGCTATTCCCCTCAACGGGCAAACGAGTCAGCACCTGTTTTCCGCCCGAGTCTGAAAGCCAGGGACTATGGGATTGATTTTCGTCCCCCTTCACCGCCATCCCGCGCTTCGCTACCAGCCCCAAAAGGTCGCTACTAAAAGCAATATCATCATATTTACGCCGGATGAGAAAACGCAGATAGCCCGGCGACATCCCGGCAGGCAGCGAAAATAGCGGCACGACCGGCGGCATTCTCAACCCGGCTTTAGTTACGTGTTTCCGCCACCAGAGGCCGTAGTACAACACCATAAGCAGCAACGGCAGCCATATCACGCTGGTCTTCAGAGTAGGAATGAGCAGATGTACCAGCGGCAACGCGGCTTCCGGCGCCGGAGCGGCAGCAAGAATCGCCCGCGGCCAGGTATAGACAACGGTCAGCCCTTCCCCTTTTGCCAGCGGTCGCAGGGTGCGCACGCTGCCGTCGGGCAGAACCTCTGCATTGTGCTCCTTGGCCCCTGCGAATCCGGTGTACACGTCAATAGAGCGCAGCCTGGCGTCTTTGGAATCTACATTGAGATTATCGGAGGCGTCCGGCAGTTCCAGGCGAAAGCTGGCCTTGCTAATGGGCCAGGCCCAGTCGTTTCCCGTCACGTTCCAGTAAAGCTCATCCCACTCGGGGAAGCGGCTGAAATGATTGAAGATGTGATAACGAATTTCGTAGTTATAGATGCCCGGCTTGAGGATGCGTTCACCGCTACCAATGCGCACAGTCAGGGTCTTTGCCGCCTCATCCAGACTAAACGGCTCAGACACGCCGTCGCGCGACACCGATTCGATCGCATAGTAAACACGAAATATTTTGCCGTCCTGACGGTTCCAGGTCAGAGGCAGCGTGCGGAAAATCCCCCTACGGATCTCTTTCCCCAGCGCAAGCACTTTGATGTTTTCACGCATCTCCATGCTGCCATCCGGGTTAAAACGCGCCCGGGAGTCGAAAGAAAGGATATGTTCATACGCCGGGATCGCGCCAGGCGGAAGCTGCGAGGCATCTTTGAGAACTATCAGGTTATCTGAAGCGTATATGGCATGACTGGCCAGAAACAGCAGCAGCCCGAAAACGCGCAGCAGGCGGGTGGACAAATTGAACATGCAATCACTCCATCCGAGGCGCTTTGGCCTCTTCGGGAGAGTCCAGCTCAAAAAACACTTCTGTTTTAAAATTAAATAGCCGCGCCAGCAGCAGGCTGGGGAAAGACTCCACCAGAATATTGAAATCGCGCACCGTACCGTTGAAGTAGCGGCGAGCCATTTGCAGTTGCTCTTCTATTTCGCTGAGGGATTGCTGTAAGGAGAGAAAGTTTTCGCTGGCTCTGAGCTCAGGATAAGCTTCGCCGAGCGCAAATATGCGCCCCAGCGTACCCGCGTAACTGCGCTCGTTATCCGCTATCTGACGAGTATTGCCCACCAGTTCGCCACGCTGGCGGGATATCTCTTCCAGCAGTTCCTTTTCATGCTGCGCATAGCGTTTCACCAGGCTTAGCAGATTAGGCGCCAGGTCGTGACGACGTTTGAGCTGTACGGCAATGCCGCTCCAGGCCTCATCTTTGAAACGCCGCAGGGAGATAAAGCGGTTATAGGTCATGACGACCCAGACGAGTACTACAACGATAATGGCCAGACCGATATACATTTCCATATGTTAAATCCATAAAATAGCAGGCAGCATAAATATTTTGCATATACCCGCAATGATACCAAGGGTATCTATCCTGACACACTCGACCCTGTGGGGTAAATCGGGTTTCTCTATCAGGCTATTTGTTTAGTTAACTGGCTATATAAAAGGCGGCAAGGGAGTGAGTCCCCAGGAGCATAGATAACTATGTGACTGGGGTGAGTGAGCGTAGCCAACACATAAGCAATTTGAAGTATGACGGGTATATATAAAGAAAAAACCGCCGGCCCTGCCCAAAGCCTGTTGGCATTATTGGGCAAGACCGGCGGTCTTAAGTCAGCGCGCTGAGTTATTCAGCTGGTGCAGGCATTTTACCTTCAGGCGCTTTACGTTCTGTCAGATGCTTCTCAAAATTGGCATTAAACTGTTTTTTCTGTTCCGGCGTCAGAATGTTGTAAATCTTGTTCTGGGTTTCCAGACGGGCCAGCGCCATCTCTTTGTGCTGGGCTTCCATCTTATCAATCTGCGCTTCCGCCTTTGCTTTATCGAAGGTGTCGCTGGCGACCAGTTCATGCATCGCGCGGCGTTCATCCAGAGACGGACGCTTCATATTTTCACGCTGGCCTTTCATGATGTCGCGAATTTGCGTTTTCTGCGCATCGGTCAGGTTCAGACCTTTGAACATCATTTCGTGTGGGCCGCCTTTGCCTTTATGATGCATCATCGGCTTGCTGTCGGTTGGAGTGGCGGTAGCGTCTGCCGCGTGAGCCAGGTTAGCCGCGCCCAGAGCCAGAGTAGAGGCAACAAACAGTGCAGTAATCTTCTTCATAGTTCAATCCTTACTTTGCGTTATTCTTACGGCGCGTTGCCGTGTTGACGAGATAAAATTTACGACGTTTATCGTCAATTAGTCAGAGCAAGCGTAAAACAATGAAAGTGTAAAAAACATTTTCTCGCCAATTGTGGAGAAAATATGAAAGATAAGGAGATAATTGCAAGGATAAATAATTAACAGGCTGTTTTATAGAGAAATTATGGAGATTATAAATCAGCAAAGATTAAAAACAAAGCATTTAACCAGGAATAATCTGCAATCAATCTTCAGCGCACAAAAAAATAAGATTAAGGCGGAAAACCAATTACGCAATACCCCGCCGCCCGACCGGACGACGGAATATCTAGAACCGCTCCAGCATCAGTCCGGCCCGCTGGCCAAAAGCAACACCAGGGTTGGGAAACAGCACATATTCCTGCGCTTTTTCCACCACGTAGCGGATATCGCCATCTTCGGCCAACAGCGTACCGGCGGTGAACGACGTGAAGTTGAGCGTCTGCGCCGACATATGCAGTTGAAACAGTTCGCTGCTGCGGGTAATTTGCTGTACCACCCGATAACGCAACGGCGTTTGCCCTTCCTCCGCCGTCATATCGCCCGCCAGCAGACGTGCCAACGCATGTTGAGTCATGGCAAACTGGCTCAGATCGTTGTCGCCAAACGGTAACGCCTTGCCTAACTCCAGCGTGCAGGAAAGCGCACCAAAACGTTCACAGCTGAAATGGGTAAAGGTGCCGCCCGGTTGCTGATGAAACACCAGCGCTTCCAGGCCCGCCGCGCCCAGCCAGCGCAGAAAATCGTCATCCCACGGTTTATCCCGCGCCGGAAGCACGCCAAATCGAGGGTGGAGCGAACCGCGAATGGCAGTGTGTAAATCCAGATGCCAGCGATCCCCCGGAATTTCGGTATAAAACCGGGCCACCGTATGTTCTAACTGCCTGGCGCGAGCGGTTTCATCACTGGGACTAAACGCTCGCCAGCGCTCGCCAAACATACGGTTAATATCACTGTGCACATAGCGCTTGTTCGCTCGCAAAGCCGGTGGATTACCGAGGATCACCAGCAGCCGCCAGCGTAGCGGTAGCTCCCCGCAAAATAGCTGACGCAGCAGTAAATCGGTGATTTCAACCGGCGCGGTTTCATTACCATGAAGCCCGGCTGACAGCACCAGCGAACGATCGCAGGATTCATGGGGGATAAGCTGCAAAATACCGCAGTCAAGCCAGTGCCAGCGAAAGTGCGCAGTTTGGCCATGAAAATGGTGGGGCAAACGCCCCGCCAGGGTTAATGCCAGAAAGTCATCCATAACGCCTCCTTATTGCTGGAACGGATAGACCGAGCCGAGGCGCAGGATTTGGGTTAAGCGATCCAGCGCCTCACGCCCTTCGCGCAGCAACTGCGGGTCGGCAAGATCCGCCTGAGTCAGACGATCGCGGTAGTAGCGGTCCACCCAGTCATTAAGCGTCACGAACAGCCTGTCGTTCATCATGACCGCCGGATTGACGGCCTTCAGCTCGCTTTCGTTTAGTACCACCCGCAAGCGCAGGCAGGCGGGGCCACCGCCGTTGGCCATGCTTTCGCGCAGATCGTAGACCTGTAGCTCGTCAATGGGGTTATCCTCAGCCACCAGCTGGTTAAGATAGCGCCAGACACCTTCGTGTTCTTGCGCCTCCTGCGGCAGAATAAGCCGCATTCCGCCTTGCGCTTTACTCAGCAGTTGGCTGTTGAACAGATAGGTTGCCACCGCGTCTTCGACCGAGACCTGGCTTGCCGGTACGACGAGAGGCGTAAATCCAGGAACCTGCTGCGCCAGCTGTTGCAGCAGCTGCGGCTGATCAACAAACGCCTGCTCGTGGCAGAACAACACCTGCTGATTGCTCACCGCGATGACGTCATTATGAAAAACGCCTTTATCGATCACCGCCGGATTTTGCCGGGCGAAAATCACCTGTCGGGGATTGACCTGATTGAGGCGAGCGACGGCCTGGCTGGCCTCCAGCGTCTGCCGCGCCGGGTAGCGCTGCGGGTTGCTTTCGCCCCCTTGCTGGCGACCATAAATAAACAGCTGCACGCCCGGCGCGCCATATTCGCCGCCGAGGCGATTATGGTTTGCCGCCCCCTCGTCGCCGAACAGCGAGACCTGAGGCAGCGCGCCGTGTACCGCAAAGTGCTGTTCATCAGGGAAAATAGCCCGCAGCAGCGCTTCGGTGGTCGGCGCTTCGCTGGCGCGGTGGAATTTATCATTCAGATTGGCGACGGTCAGATGCACCCGCCCGTCCAGAGAATCAGCGGACGGCGAGACCGTGGCGGCGTTCGCCACCCACATCGATGAGGCGGAGCTGACCGCTGACAATAGATCGGGGGTCTGGCAGGCCGCTTTTTCCAACACCTGCTCATCGCTGCCGGTAAAACCAATCTGGCGCAGCAGCGGCAAATTTGGTCGCTCCTGCGGCGGGATCAGCGCCTGCGGATAGCCCGCGTCGGCAAGGGCCTTCATCTTCTTTAGCCCCTGCTTCGCTGCCAGCTGCGGGTTCGATATCCGATAGCGATGTTTGGTCGAAGCCTCGTTACCAAAAGATAATCCCGCATAGTGGTGGGTCAGGCCTGCAAGCCCGTCAAAGTTAACCTCCCAGGCTTTCATTGGGTGGGCTCCTGCTGGAAATCCAGCCCTGGGCTTAGCGTTGCCGGTAGCGACAAATCCGGTGACTCCAGGCTCGCCATCGGCCAGGCGCAATAGTCTGCAGCATACCAGGCGCCAGGTCGATGGTTGCCGGAGGCGCCGGTCCCCCCGAACGGCGCGGTGCTGGCGGCTCCGGTCAGCGGTTTGTTCCAGTTAACAATCCCGGCCCGCGCCTCCAGCAGCAGACGGTCAAACTTCTCGCGTTCAGCAGAGATTAGCCCGCACGAGAGCCCAAAGCGGGTCGCGTTGGCAAGGGTAATCGCCTCGTCAAAGTCGTCATAGCGCCAGACACAAAGCAGCGGGCCGAACACCTCTTCATCAGCCACCTGCGCCACCTCGCTCATCTCGATGATGCCGGGCGTCAGCAGGGACGTTCCGGCCTGCAGCAAGCGCGGCTCCAGCAGCGTCTTGCCACCGTTTGCCACATGCGCCAGCCACGCCTGATGGACCTTTTGCGCCGCCTGCGCTGAAATTACCCCACCGAGGAACGGCTGTGGGTCAGCATCCCACGCATCGGGGATGAGTCTTTGTGACACTGTCACAAGTCGTTGCAGAAACGCATCGCCCGCCTCACCGCGTTTAACCAGCAGACGACGCGCGCAGGTACAGCGCTGTCCGGCGGTAATAAACGCCGACTGGATCGTCAGATGGACAGCGGCGTCGATATCCTGCGGCTCATCGACAATTAGCGGATTATTGCCGCCCATTTCGAGGGCGAGAATTTTTTCCGGCTGGCCCGCCAACTGTTTGTGCAGTTGGAAACCAGTATGCGAGCTGCCAGTAAACAGCAGGCCGTCGATATCCGCCTGCCCGCTCAGGGCCTCGCCGGTTTCACGCCCCCCCTGGAGCAGGTTAAGCACGCCCGCTGGCAGGCCCGCCTCGGCCCACAGCCTCACCACCGCCTCACCGCTCTGCGGGGTCAGCTCGCTGGGTTTAAAAACCACGGTATTGCCCGCCAGCAGCGCCGGAACAATATGCCCGTTAGGCAGATGTCCGGGAAAATTATAGGGGCCAAACACTGCCAGTACGCCATGCGGACGGTGGCGCAGCGTCGCGGCTCCGTCGGCCATCGCGGTCTGCGCTTCTCCCGTACGGCTATGATAAGCACTCACTGAAATAGCCACCTTATTGATCATCGCAGTGATTTCCGTTGCCGCTTCCCAGCGCGGCTTGCCAGTCTCCTGAGCAATGATCGCCGTTAATTCCGTCTTGTTAGCCTCCAGCAGCGCGGCAAACTTTTCCGCTATCGTCCGACGCGCAGCGAAGGGCTGACGCGCCCAGGCCGGAAACGCCTGACGGGCAGCGCTCACCGCCAGCGTAACCTGCTCGGTATCCGCGTCATTACCCTGCCACAGCAGCGCCTGGCTCACCGGATTGTTTTTCGTTCGGGCCGGGCCGCGACCGCTTTGCCAGTCGCCATTAATCCATAAACTCATGATTTTTTCTCCTCGGGGCACAGGCGAACCAGTCTGACCGGGTCGCCGACGTGGCATTTCAGGGCATCGAGTTCGCGCGCGCTGAGCATCAGGCAGTCGGAATCCGGGTCTGCGTGAACTAACATGGCGCGAAACTGCTGATATTGCTCATTGGCGACCAGGCACACTGGCCACTCTCCGGGCGCTGGCTCTCCTTCTGCGACGGTAACCAGCCGACTTTTGCGGATAGCCCTGACGCGGTTAATTTCACACTCCAGCGTCGGACCGCCGTCGAAGATATCGACGTAATTAAGATAGCGGAAGCCCTCTTTCTCCAGCACCGCACGGGCCGGGGCCGTTTGCGGATGGACCTCGCCGATCACCGCGCGCGCCTCATCGGATAGAAAGTCGATGTACAGCGGATGCTTCGGCATCAGCGCGGCAATAAATGCCTTTTGTCCGGTGCCGCACAGGTAATCAGCGCGGGAAAATTCCATCGCAAAGAAACGTTTGCCGAGGCTTTCCCAGAACGGCGAATAGCCATGCTCATCGATAACCCCACGCATCTCCGCCACCACTTTTTCGTTGAAGCGCTCGCGGAACGCGGCCATAAACAAAAAGCGCGATTTCGACAGCAGGTAGCCGTTGCCCTCTTTGCGCCATTTCGGGTCGAGAAACAGCGTGCACAGTTCGCTGCTGCCGGTGTGGTCGTTACTGAGAAACAGCGTCGGCAAGGCGTTATAGACGTTAAGCTCTTTCGAAGCATGGACCTGGGTCCCGACGCGGTAGTTGTACCAGGGATCGTTCAACCCCACCGCCACCTCAATAGCGCAAATCCCCGCCACCGCGCCGCTGGTGCAATCCTCAAGTACGAACACATAGCCCTGTTCGCTTTTCGGCAGCTCACCGCGCCAGGTCATCTGCGAGCGCTCAATCCGCGCAGCGAGCGTCGCCTCATCAGCCGGAAGCGACGTCAGGCCGCCGCCGGTCTCGCCCGCCAGGGTCATCAACCCCGGCAGATCGCCTTTTTCAACAGGACGGATCACCATCATGATGAGACCCCCGCAAGAAAGTGTTTGCAGGCCAGCTCAAAGCGATCCAGCCCGCTGTTAACCTCTTCTTCACTGACAATTAGCGCGGGCGCAAAGCGCACCACGTTCGCACCAGCAATCAGGATCATCAGCCCATCTTCCGCCGCCTGGTTGCTGATAGCCTTTGCCTTCCCGGCATATTCCTCTTTCAACACGCAGCCAATCAGCAGCCCCAGACCACGGATCTCTTTAAACAGGCCGTAACGCGCGTTAATGGCGTTGAGTCGTTCACTGAACCACTGATGGCGCTGCTTAACGCCGTTGAGCACGGCTGGGGTATTGACGATGGATAACACCTCTCCAGCCACCGCGCTGGCCAGCGGGTTGCCGCCGTAGGTGGTCCCGTGGGTACCGACGGTCATTACGCTCGCGCAATGCTCCGTAGCCAGCAGCGCGCCAATCGGAAAACCACCGCCCAGCGCTTTAGCGGTCGAAAGCACGTCCGGCGTGACACCATAGTGCATATAGGCGTACAGCTCACCTGTGCGCCCGACGCCAGTCTGCACTTCATCGAAGATCAGCAGTGCGTTATGCGCATCGCATAGCTTGCGCAGACCGCGCAGGAAATGGGGATCGGCTGGCACTACGCCGCCTTCCCCCTGCATTGGCTCGACAATCACCGCGCAGGTATCGTCATTAATCAGCGCTTTTGCCGAATCAAGATCGTTGTATATGGCGTGTTGAATTTGCGGCGGCAACGGCGCGAAGTCCTGCGAATAGGCGGGCTGGCCGCCAGCGGAAACGGTGAACAATGTGCGGCCATGGAAGGCATTTTTGAACGCGACAATGCCGCTTTTCTGGCTACCGAAATGGTCGTGAGCGTATTTACGCGCCAGCTTGAGCGCCGCTTCGTTGGCTTCAGCCCCCGAGTTACAGAAAAAGACCCGGTCGGCAAAGGTGGCGTCAATCAGCTGTTTAGCCAGGCGCAATACCGGCTCATTGGTATAGCCGTTGCCGGTATGCCAGAATTTCCCCGCCTGTTCGTTCAGCGCCTTCACCAGTTGCGGATTCGCATGACCGAGGGCGTTCACCGCAATGCCGCCCGCAAAATCGATATACTCCTTCCCCTGCTGATCCCACAGGCGTGAACCTTCGCCGCGTACCGGAATAAAAGCCGCTGGCGCGTAAACAGGCATCATCCATTCATCAAAGTGGCTACGCGTAATTGACTGAGACATATCGACCTCTTCCGGTAAATAAAAAGTTTAAATAATGTTAATAAATATGGTTATCACGGTGTAAATGTAGATTGCACGGTTCGTGCCAGCCAGAGGAAAAAATGCATAAATCGAGGTCAACAACGAAATATCAACAAGTTACAAAAGTCACCTATTCACATAAAATGCATAAAAAGTGAATAAAAATGTCATGCGAGCCTTTTACAGTGGAAAAAAAAGAAAGATTATGCAGAGGGGAGATATAATTCTGTAATTGTGATCCTCTACGAAATTTATCGGCAATATTCGCCCTTTTTTGGCGCATCGCGTTCCAGAATGGTGCACAGTTTGTGCAAACGGGCTACCGACCACAGCAATTGGCAGAATAAACCGCCTTTGCGCAGCCAGACCGGCGAATTTCTGCTACCATCCCTGCACTATTCACCTTGCACAGTGGCAGCGACTATGAAATTTGTCTCCTTTAATATCAACGGCCTGCGTGCCCGCCCGCATCAGCTGGCCGCCATCATCGACAAACACCAGCCCGACGTCATCGGCCTGCAGGAAACCAAAGTTCACGACGATATGTTTCCGCTTGAAGACGTGGCGAAGCTTGGCTACAACGTTTTTTATCATGGGCAGAAAGGCCATTACGGCGTTGCGCTACTGACCAAAGAAACGCCTGTCTCCGTGCGTCGCGGTTTCCCAAACGACGGTGAAGAGGCCCAGCGCCGCATTATCATGGCAGAAGTCCCTTCCCCATTTGGCAACGTCACGGTCATTAACGGCTACTTCCCGCAGGGTGAAAGCCGCGATCATGAAACCAAATTCCCGGCGAAAGCGGCGTTTTATCAAAATCTGCAAAACTACCTGGATACCGAGCTGAACAAAGAAAATCCGGTGTTGATCATGGGCGATATGAATATCAGCCCTACCGATTTGGATATCGGTATCGGCGAAGAGAACCGCAAGCGCTGGCTGCGTACCGGCAAATGCTCGTTCCTGCCGGAAGAGCGTGAATGGATGGAGCGCCTGTTGGGCTGGGGTCTGGTCGATACATACCGCCATGCCAACCCGCAGGACAACGAGCATTTCTCGTGGTTCGATTACCGCTCGAAGGGCTTTGATGACAACCGCGGCCTGCGTATCGACCTGCTGCTGGCCAGTTCACCGCTGGCGCAGCGTTGTGTCGAAACCGGCATTGACTATGAGATTCGTGGCATGGAAAAACCGTCCGACCATGCGCCGGTTTGGGCAACCTTCAAACCGTAAATCTCTCCCTGCATCAGGCTCTCTGCCCCGGAGAGCCTGAGCCATATCAAAAAAGCCGCGGTAATAGATTGTGAACGGCGGCAATCTATTATACTGTCGCGCGCACTTTTACCGCCCGTTCAATACAGGAGAACCCAATGCAAAAGAAGCCGTCATAAAGCAGAATATAAGCTGCTTTTTGTTGTGGTCGTATTGTGCATTGTCGCCTGTATTATCCAGCAGTCGGGTCTTACCGAACTGATGACTCATTTTCATCATCTGCGCGAGGTTATCCTTCAGAGCGGAACCTTCGGCTATACGCTCTATATTTTGCTGTTTATTATCGCAACCTTGTGTTTGATGCCAGGAAGTATTTTGGTTATTGCCGGGGGGATTATTTTTGGCCCGCTGCTGGGCACCGTACTCTCGCTGCTGGCCGCGACCGCCGCCTCTTCGCTATCGTTTCTGTTTGCCCGCTGGCTGGGCCGCGAGCTGCTGTTAAAATATGTCGGACGGACGGCGGTATTTCAGGCAATCGAAAAAGGTATCGCTCGTAGCGGAACCGATTTTTTAATTCTGACGCGGCTGATACCGCTATTCCCATATAATATTCAAAATTACGCCTATGGCCTGACGGCTATTCCGTTCTGGTCATTTACCTTTATTTCCGCCATCACTACTTTACCCGGCATATTTATATATACGCTGATGGCCAGCGAGCTTCTCCGCGACGGTATTACGCTCCTCTTTGTGCTTAAACTGACTCTCGCAGGTCTGGCCTTATTTGCCCTGATACAAGCGGCGAAAAGATACGCCCGCTACCGGCGAATCGATACCGAACAACGACAGGCTGACAATGAAAAATTATAACGCGTACTATCGGGCGGCGATCGGCATCGTGCTGATCGTCGCCCTGCTGGCCTGGTGGCTGGTACCTGGCGTAAATACGTTTATGCAGCACAGCCTCGCGGCCTTTGCGACCCTCGATCAGCAGGCGATTGAGCGCTTTATCGACTCCTGGGGTCCACAGGCAGCGCTCGTTTCCTTCGCACTGATGGTTCTGCAAGCGATCATTGCCCCGCTTCCCGCCTTTCTGATCACCTTCGCCAACGCGTCGCTGTTCGGCGCCTTTTGGGGTGGCGTGCTCTCATGGGTGAGTTCCATGACCGGCGCGGCGCTATGCTTTTTTATCGCCCGGGTATTGGGCCGCGAGGTGGTGGAGAAACTCACCGGCAAAAGCGTGTTGCAGAGTATGGATGGCTTTTTTACCCGCTACGGCAAACACACCATCTTAATTTGCCGCCTGCTGCCGTTCGTCCCTTTCGACCCGGTGAGCTACGCCGCCGGGCTCACATCGATACGTTTTCGCCACTTTATGCTGGCCACCGGTGTCGGCCAACTACCCGCGACAATTGTCTACTCCTGGGCCGGTAGCCTGCTCACCGGCGGCACCTTCTGGCTGGTGACCGGTTTATCGATTCTATTTGCGCTGGCGATTGTGGTGGTCGTCGCAAAAGCCCTCTATCTTGAACAGCAAAAGAGGAGTTCACGTTGAGCTTACCGCCCCTGAAGTCAATTCCCCTTATCTTACGCCCGCAGGCCTGGCTGCACCGCCGCCACTACGGCGAAGTGCTCAGCCCTATCCGCTGGTGGGGGCGCATTCCGCTGGTGTTTTACCTGGTGTCGATGTTCGTCGGCTATCTGGAGCGCAAACGCTCGCCCCTCGACCCGGTACTGCGATCGCTGGTCAGCGCCCGCATTGCGCAACTCTGCTTGTGCGAGTTTTGTATTGATATTACCAATATGAAGCTGGCGGAACGCACCGGCAGCAGCGACAAGCTACTGGCGGTCGCCAACTGGCAAAACAGCGCATTGTTCAGCGAGCGCGAGCGCCTGGCGCTGGAGTATGCCGAAGCCGCCAGCATGACGCCTCCGGTCGTCGACGATGCGCTGCGCAGTAAAATGGCCGCGCAATTTGATGCCCAGGCGCTGACCGAACTCACGGCGCTTATCGGTTTACAGAACCTGTCGGCGCGCTTTAACTCGGCGATGGCGATCCCCGCACAGGGGCTATGCCAGATCCCAACCGATTCAAAACCATAAGGAGTGGTTATGCGCAGTTTGTTGATCCTGGCTTTACTATTGCTCTCTCCATTGACCGCCAGCGCTAACTGGCAATCCACACAACAAGAAGCCCGCGGTCAGACGGTATGGTTTAACGCCTGGGGTGGAGATCCGGCGGTCAACCGCTATCTCGATTGGGTCAGCGGCGAAGTAAAGCGTGATTACGCCATCGACCTGCGCATCGTGCATATCGCCGACGCCGCTGACGCGGTTAAACGCATCCAGACCGAAGCCCGGGCCGGGCGCAGTCAAGGTGGCTCCATCGATCTGCTTTGGGTCAACGGCGAAAACTTCCGCACTCTGAAAAGCGCAAATCTACTGCAAACTCAATGGGCGGAAACGCTGCCCAACTGGCGCTTTGTCGATACGCAAAAACCGGTACGTGAAGATTTCTCGATTCCCACCGACGGCGCGGAATCACCGTGGGGCGGCGCGCAGCTCACCTTTATCGCCCGCCGCTCACAGACGCCTGATGCCCCCAGGAATGCGCAGGAACTGCTGACGTTCGCCGGCGCTCATCCCGACAGCGTCACCTATCCGCGCCCGCCAGATTTCACCGGCACCGCTTTTCTCGAACAACTGCTGCTGACGCTGACCCAACAACCTGATGCCCTGAGCCAGCCGCCGCAGGAGGCCTCCTTCGCCGCCGTGACCGCGCCCCTGTGGCAGTATCTCGACCAGCTTCACCCTCTACTGTGGCGTCAGGGCCGCGACTTCCCGGCCTCGCCCGCCCGTATGGATACGATGCTGACGAGCGGTACGCTTAAGCTTTCATTGACCTTCAACCCGCTTCACGCGCAGCAAAAAGCAACCAGCGGCGAACTACCAGAGGACAGCTACGGATTTGGCTTTACGAAAGGCATGCTTGGTAACGTCCACTTTGTGGCGATCCCAGCCAACGCACGCGCCACGGCGGGTGCAAAAGTGGTCGCCAATTTCCTGCTCTCGCCCGAAGCGCAACTGCGCAAAGCTGACCCGGCAATATGGGGCGACCCCAGCGTGCTGGATCCGGCGAGTTTAACGGATACTCAGCGCCAGGCCTTTAACGCCGTTGTGCCGCAGAATATGCCGCCGATGCTGGGCGAACCGCACGCTGCCTGGGTTGATGCGCTGGAGCAGGAATGGCTGCGCCGCTACGGTACGCACTAACGCTGCTAACCTGGGGAGCGGTGGCGCTGATCTATTTGCCGCTGCTCCCGGCGGCTTTACTGATGACGCTGCCAGCGCTGCGCCTCGCCTGCTGGCAGACGCTATTTGCCGATCCACAGTTCACTCAGGCGCTAACGGCGACTCTGGTTTCAACGCTGCTGTCGGTTGGCGGCGCGCTGCTTATCACCGCCACTGTTGTTGCGGCACTATGGCCATCGACTGGCTGGCAACGGCTGGTGAGAAGGCTTCCGCTGCTGCTGGCGGTGCCCCACATCGCTTTCGCCACCGCTGCCCTGCTGCTGTTTGCCGAGGGCGGCTGGCTCTATCGCCTCTGCCCCTTTTTATCCCCCACGGTCGACCGCTACGGCATCGGTCTGGGCCTGACGATGGCGGTTAAAGAGAGCGGTTTTCTGTTGTGGGTGGTTTATGGCCTGTTGGGTGAGAAGCGTCTGGCCGGGCAGGCCACGGTATTAAAAAGCCTCGGTTATGGTCGCTGGCAGTGTCTGAAATGGCTGATTTTACCGGCGCTGCTTCCGTCGCTGTCGATAGTGCTGCTGGCGACCACCGCCTGGAGCCTTTCGCTGGTGGACGTCGCGCTGGTGATCGGCCCCGGCAACCCGCCGACGCTGGCGGTGCTGGCATGGCAATGGCTAAACCAGGGCGATGATGCACAGCAGGCTAAAGGTGCTATCGCCAGCCTGGTCTTGCTGTTGATCCTCACCGTTATGGCGACCGGGGCATATGGCGCGTGGCGTCTCTGGCGTCGGCGGATACCGCGCGTTGAGGGAATGCGTCAACCGCAGCCAAGAGCGCTGGCGGGGAAAACGTTCGCCATTTTCCTGCCACTGTGCGGCGTGGTCTGCGCTCTGTTTCTCGCGGCCGTCGCGCAAAATACCCAGCCGGTCAGCGAGAGCGTCAGCAATAGTTTATGGTTGGGGCTATGCTCAGCGCTTATCGGAGCGGTGATTTGCCTGCTGTGGCTGGAGCTTGGCCCCTCCCGCGTCAGTGGATGGATTTGGCTACCGCTGGTTTTGCCCGCGTTACCGCTGGCGGACGGGCAATATCAGCTGGCGCTGTATGCATGGCTGGACGGCGAGTGGCTCACCGTTTTGTGGGGACATCTGCTGTGGGTGGTGCCGTGGATGCTGTTTATCCTGCGCCCGGCGTGGCGTAGTCTCGACCCGCGCACGGTACTGGTTGCGCGCACTCTCGGCTGGCAACGGGGGCGCATCTTCTGGCTGGTCACGCTGCCCTCGCTAACGCGCCCTTTGTTGACCGCGCTGGCGGTCGGCTTTTCAGTGAGCATTGCGCAATATCTGCCGACCCTGTGGCTGGGGGCCGGGCGAATTCCAACGCTCACCAGCGAAGCCGTGGCTCTGAGCAGCGGCGGCGATACGCCAACCCTCGCCGCCCAGGCGTTATGGCAGCTTCTCTTACCGGCGATCTTCTTTGCCCTCACCGCCCTGCTGGCCTGGCTGACGGGCCGCTATCGACAAGGATTACGCTAATGTTGACCGTCAAAAACTTAACCCTGGCGCTCGATAAACAGTCGCTGCTGCGCAATGTGGATTTTTCAGTGGTTCCCGGTGAAGTCCTGACGCTGATGGGGCCGTCCGGTAGCGGAAAGTCGACCCTGTTTGCCTGGATGGTGGGTGTGCTGGCGGAGAATTTCCGCGCCTCCGGCGAGCTGTGGCTGGATAACCAGCGCTGCGATAATTTGCCAACCGAGCGGCGGCGCATCGGTATTTTGTTTCAGGACGCGCTGCTGTTCGACCACTTCAGCGTCGGGCAAAACCTGCTGCTGGCGCTTCCTGCGGAAATCAAAGGAGCACAGCGCAAAGTTCAGGTGGAACAGACGCTGGAGCGCGCCGGGCTGGCGGGTTTCTATTCCCGCGATCCGGCGACGCTTTCCGGCGGCCAGCGCGCGCGGGTTAGCCTGCTGCGCGCCCTGCTGGCACAACCACGGGCGCTGCTGCTGGATGAGCCGTTTAATCGCCTCGACGTTGACCTGCGCACCGACTTTCGCCAGTGGGTATTCGACGAACTGGCGCGTCTGGCGATCCCTGCGGTGCTGGTCACTCATGACAGCCAGGATACTCCCATCGGGGGGCGCTGTTTGCATATGAGTCTCTGGCAATGAAAGCCTGCGCTATCGCAAAGAATTATCCACTGAAAGCGCGGAGAATTACCGCTCAATTTTCTACTGTCGGGCATTTCGATGAAACGTGTTTCTCAATTGACCGCACTCGCCCTGCTGATGGGGCTTGCTGCTACTTCCACTCTCGCCGCTGAAACCATGCCAACGCTCACGCTTTCCACCCTGCAACAGCAGAATGGCGTCACCATTGATACCCGTCTCAGCGCTTTCTATAACGGTTGGCCGCAAAACGCCAACGGCACGCAAGGCCATGAGCCGCAGGCGCTGAATCTTTCCGCCAACTGGCTTAGCGCCATGAGCGACGAGCAGATCCGCGATTGGGCTAAGCAACATAATTTACAGGCGGCAACGCCGATTGCGCTGTACGGCAATGCGGACGACAACGCCAAAGTGGCAGCACGGCTTCAGGCCGCCGGATTTACCCATCTCAGCGCGCTCGGCGATGCCCTGAGCCAGGCAGATCGTCTGCAAAAACTGCCACATTTTGAGCAACTGGTTTATCCGCAATGGCTGCACGATCTCCAGCAAGGCAAAAAGGTGACTGCCGCCCCTGCCGGGCAATGGAAGGTGATTGAAGCCGCCTGGGGCGCGCCGAAGTTTTATTTGCTCAACCATATTCCAGGTGCCGGTTATATCGACACCAACGAGGTTGAAAGCGAGCCGCTGTGGAATAAAGTCTCCGACGAGCAGCTTAAAGCGATGCTGGCAAAACACGGTATTCGCCATGACACCACGGTGATTCTGTACGGTCGGGACGTATATGCCGCAGCCCGCGTGGCGCAGATCATGCTGTACGCTGGGGTAAAAGATGTGCGCCTGCTCGATGGCGGCTGGAAAACCTGGTCCGATGCCGGGCTGCCGGTTGAACGCGGAACGCCGCCGAAACAGAAATCCGAGCCGGACTTCGGCACGACTATTCCGGGTCAGCCACAGCTGATGCTCAATACCGAACAGGCTCGAGCCCTGCTGCATCGTCAGGACGCTTCGCTGGTAAGCATTCGTTCCTGGCCGGAGTTTATTGGCACCACCAGCGGCTACAGCTACATCAAGCCGATGGGTGAGATTGCCGGTGCCCGCTGGGGCCACGCCGGAAGCGACTCTACCCATATGGAGGATTTCCATAATCCGGACGGCACCATGCGCAGCGCCGATGATATCGCCGCGATGTGGAAATCATGGAATATTCTGCCGAGCCAGCAGGTCTCTTTCTACTGCGGCACCGGCTGGCGCGCCTCAGAAACGTTTATGTACGCCCGGGCAATGGGCTGGCAAAACGTCTCGGTGTACGACGGCGGCTGGTACGAATGGAGCAGTAATCCGAAAAACCCGATTGCGACTGGCGATCGTAAACCAGAGTGATATCGTGGCTTTGATGCCGGGCGATGGATTTGCCCGGCACGTTAATGATAAAGGATTACAAAATTGACCATTAATACCAATCATATCGAAAATCTTATTCTGACATTCATGGTGGTTTTACCCATTGTGGCCACTGTCGCTGTTGCATGGCAAACCTGGTATAAACATAAGTCTGATCCCGACACTTTCGGCAAACACTGGCGCGTATGGCGCAATGCGATCCTGACGATAATTATTAGCGCTGTGGTGGGTTTTGGCCTGGTGTTAGCCAGCCTTACAAACTAATTCACTCCTGATTCGCTTTACCACCAGCGCGGTTATTTTCTTGTGGGCGCTGATTATCTTTTAGAGTCGTATAAGTTTTGCTGCCGGGTGCTGAATTCACCCGGCGCGATATATGGTCAAGGACGACGAAATTGAACTATACCGGAAATGTTTTTAATCTTTTTCTGACATGCATAGTGGTTTGGCCCACAGTGATCATTATTGTTGCGGCACGGAAAACATGGCTTAAATACGCATCCTCCCCCGACGCGTTCGACAAATACAGTCGTATATGGCGCTATGCGATCCTGACGATAATTATCAGCGCTGGGGTAGGTTTTGGCCTGGTATTAGGCAGCATTATAAGTTAATTACCTTCGGGTTTACCTTACCGCGAGCGCTATCATTTTCTTTTTGGCGCTGATTTTCTTTTAGAGTCAGATAACCGCTCCACACCCGCGTAAAGGTCGTCAGCCAGCACAGGGCGCCAAAAATCCACGCCAGCCAGGCAAACCATTCCGGAAACAGGCAGCCCAGCACAAACAGCGCAATGGTCTCCGTCCCCTCGGTCAAACCGCCAATGTAATAAAACGATTTATGGGCATAGCCTGGATTATCTATCTGATGCTTCGCCGCCAGCGCGGCAAAGGCCAGAAAGCTGCTGCCGGTACCGATAAAAGCAAACAACAGCCAGCCGCCCGCCAGCGCGTTTTGCGTCGGGTCGGCGAGGATAAAGCCAAACGGCACCAGCGCGTAAAACAGGAAATCGAGCGAAATATCCAGAAAGCCGCCCGCGTCGGTCAGCCCACGCCGCCGGGCCAGCGCACCGTCTAAACCGTCCAGCAGGCGGTTGAATACTATCGCCGCCAGCGCCGCCTGATACCAGCCCAGCGCCAGAAACGGCAGCGCCAGCACGCCAATCGCAAAGCCAAACAACGTCAGGCCATCGGGGGAAATCGCGGGACGGTCCAGCAATGCGGCCGTGGCGTTGAGCAAAGGTTTCAGTCGAGGATGCAAATGGCGGTCAAGCACGGAGTCTCTCCAGCGGGTTTAGGGTTGTTTGAACGGCACGAAGGCGGTGATAATAGGCCATTATCCCGCACAGAACGATGATTCACATGCTAAAAACCATTGATGTTGTTGCCGCCATTATCGAACGTGACGGGCAAATTTTGCTGGCGCAGCGACCAGCGCAGGCCGATCAGCCTGGGATGTGGGAATTTGCCGGTGGTAAAGTCGAGCCAGGCGAAACACAAGCTCAGGCGCTGACCCGTGAGCTTCAGGAAGAACTCAGGATCGTCGCCCAACCGCAATGCTATATCGCCAGCCATCAGCGCGAAGTCTCCGCCCGCCTGATTCACCTTCACGCCTGGTGGGTCCCGCATTTTAGCGGCGAGCCAACAGCCCACTACCACAGCCAGCTACGCTGGTGCTCGCCGCAGGAAGCCTTAACCTTCAATCTTGCGCCAGCCGATATCCCCCTGCTGGAAGCCTTTATCGCCCAACGCGCATCTCTCCTTTCCCGCTAATTTTGTCAGGCTATTGTCATCGTTTTTGATTATGACCAAAGCCTAATTATAAATTTTGCTTTCTGGGCAATTTTTCCTTGCTTAACTAACGATTCCCGGTGGTATAGTCGGAAAATCGGCCTTTTCAAGAGCCGAACCATAATAAATAAATGCAATCACAATCATAAGGGGAACTTATATCAATGGATCAGACGTGCACTCTGGAAGGATTTCTCACCCGCGTTCAACAGCGCGATCCAAATCAAACTGAATTTGCTCAGGCAGTCCGCGAGGTGATGACCACCCTGTGGCCTTTCCTTGAGGAAAATCCGCGCTATCGTCAGCTGAATTTGCTTGAACGTCTGGTTGAACCAGAGCGTGCTATCCAGTTCCGCGTTGTTTGGGTTGATGACCGTAATCAGGTTCAGGTTAACCGCGCCTGGCGCGTGCAGTTCAACTCCGCCATCGGCCCGTACAAGGGCGGTATGCGTTTCCACCCATCGGTAAACCTGTCGATTCTGAAATTCCTCGGTTTTGAACAAACCTTCAAAAACGCCCTGACCACCCTGCCTATGGGCGGCGGTAAAGGCGGTAGCGACTTCGATCCTAAAGGCAAGAGCGACGGCGAAGTGATGCGTTTCTGCCAGGCGCTGATGACCGAACTGTATCGTCATTTAGGTCCGGATACCGACGTCCCTGCCGGCGATATCGGCGTAGGCGGTCGTGAAGTGGGCTTTATGGCCGGGATGATGCGCAAGCTCTCCAACAACAGCGCCTGTGTGTTCACCGGTAAAGGCCTCTCCTTCGGCGGCAGCCTGATTCGTCCGGAAGCAACCGGTTACGGCCTGATCTACTTCACCGAAGCGATGCTTAAGCGTCACGGTTTAGGCTTCGAAGGCGCTCGCGTCGCGGTTTCCGGCTCAGGTAACGTGGCGCAATACGCCATCGAGAAAGCGATGGAGCTTGGCGCGCGGGTAATTACGGCTTCCGACTCTAACGGTACCGTGGTTGACGAAGCTGGTTTCACCAAAGAAAAACTGGCCCGCCTGATCGACATTAAAGAGCGCAGCCACGGTCGCGTAGCCGATTACGCCCGCGAGTTCGGCCTGACCTATCTTGAAGGCAAGCAGCCGTGGGGCGTACAGGCGGATATCGCGCTGCCTTGCGCAACGCAGAACGAGCTGGACGTCGATGCCGCCCGTCAGCTGATTGCTAACGGCGTGAAGGCCGTCGCGGAAGGCGCCAACATGCCAACCACTATCGCGGCAACCGACCTGTTCCTCGACGCGGGCGTCCTGTTCGCGCCGGGTAAAGCGGCTAACGCCGGTGGCGTGGCAACCTCTGGTCTGGAAATGGCGCAGAACGCCGCGCGCATGGGCTGGAAAGCGGAGAAAGTTGACGCGCGTCTGCACCACATCATGCTGGACATCCACCACGCCTGCGTGGAATACGGCGGCGAAGCGAAGCAGACCAACTACGTTCGCGGCGCGAATATCGCCGGTTTCGTGAAGGTCGCTGATGCTATGCTGGCTCAGGGTGTGATTTAAGGCACCGGTAACGCCTCACCTGATGGGTGAGGCGTTATTTTTATGGCAATGGGTAATAGCTGCTTTCCAGTTCGCACTGGATTATTAATTGTTTTGCCAGCGCTTGCGCCTCTGCAATTTCCTCAGGTGACATCGCTCTTTTTATTTTCAACTTAGTCCCCACCGGGCCATAAATAAGCGCCCATGCCCAGGCATCGACGTTACTTTTCTCGGTCCCGCATCCACGGTGATATAGCGTAGAAAGCGCATCCTGAGCTTGTTTGTGGCCCCTGAGCGCCGCCCGCACGCACCAGGTAAAACCTTGTTCCTCATCCTTATCCACGCCCTCGCCGCCTTCCAGATAGATCTTATGCAGCATAAATGCCGCATCGGTATCCTGACCTTGCTCAAAGGCCTGCGTAAACCAGTAAACGGCCTGACGATAATCAGAAAAGTGATTTTTATACAGCTGCGCAAGGTTAAACTGGCTGTCCTTATCGCCCCGTTCCGCCGCGAGCGTGTACCAGTTGCATGCCTGATGGAAATCCTGATTCACGCCATTTCCATCTTCAAACATAATGGCCACTCTATTTTGTGCTGTTGCGATCCCTTGCAACGCAGCGGCATGGAAATAATGAAAGGCTATACGACTGTTTTGCTCCACACCAACACCGTCAAGGTAGAGCATCCCAAGGGCAAATTGCGCATGGCTGTAGTTCTGTTCGACCGCGAGACTTAGCCAATAAAACGCCTGTTTCACATCGCTGTTGGTAATTTTCCCGAGCCGATGCATATCACCAAGATAAAATTGCGCACAAGAATCATTTTGTTCCGCGGCTTTACTAAACCATTCATAGGCCAGGGTGTAATTCTGCGGGATGCCCTGCCCGTAATAATATTTATGTCCAAGTTCATTTTGCGCATTCACAAAGCCCTGGATAGCCGATTGATAACACCATTCAAACGATTTTTGGAGATCTTTTTCCACCCCCAGCCCGTCCCGGTAGAGAATACTCAGATTATGTTGCGCGGTATTTTCCCCCTGATCCGCCGCCTTGAGATACCACTTCCTGGCCTGGTGATAATCCTGCGCGACGCCCCAGCCATGAAAGTACATAATCCCCAATTGACTTTGCGCGGCGTCATACCCACTCCCTGCGCTTTTAACGCACCAGGCAAAAGCCTTAGCCAGATCCGCTTCAACGCCCGTTCCGCTACGCAACATCTTTGCCACTTCAAGCTGTGACCAGTTATGTCCCTGCTCAGCGGACTTCAGATACCACTCAAACGCCAACGTCTGATTCTGCTCGATACCGGAACCAGACTCATACATAAACCCCACGGCATATTGCGACTTGTCATCGCCCTGCAGCGCGGCCTGCATAAACCATTTAAACGCTTCTTGCGCATTTGCCTCAACGCCAACGCCATCGCGATACAGGGTCCCAAGGTTGTGCTGGGCAGAAATATGCCCTGACTCCGCCGCACGCATAAACCAGTACGCCGCCTGGATATCATCTTTTTCAACATCAGCGCCAACATAATATTTTCCCGCGAGCTTGTTATATGAGAAAACATGGCCCTGCTCTGCGGCTCTTAGATAGCTGCTAACCACCATTGACGATGCGTAACCATTATTCTGCACGTTCATCGCAGTAATTAACTTTCGATAACTTTGTTTATGCACGGCGGCCAGAGTATGAAAACGGTCGGATAAAGACCACTCACGGACGTCTTTCTCTGGCTTATATGACCATTCAATCAATTCTATGAGCTGACATAAAAACGGTGCCGACAGCGAATACTGGTCAATCTGCATCAGTAGCGCGAAATCGAACCACTTCTTACTTTTATCGTTATCCCGTAAGGAATAATAGCTATCTTTAATTTTATCGCCGCATTCAACTTCATCAATAGCCGACATATCGGCAAAGAAATAAGGTGCAATTTCTGTTTCGATTTTACGATACAGAATACAGCCTTCGTTTATCGTCGTCTGAATACTGGCCTGAGCGCCTCCCGCAACCAGATGCCAGCGGAAGTTTTTTGCCGCAGCTAATATCAGTAATGGACGAGATAGCTGGTGCAGGTTGATCAGTAGCTCTTCCTCAAAACGTATGCGCGATTTCAGGTCCAGAAGCTCAAGTTCGTACAAGGCGCTCTCTAGCTGCTTCTGCGCATTTTCCGGGAGCTTTTCATTCGCCAGAAACAGGCGTTCCAAAACATTTTGCCAGCTCAACGAAGCGCTCACCGCGCCCGGCGATAGTCGCTGGGTTTGTACTCTCGGCTGAGGGATATCGGCAAGATCTTGACGAATATGAACGTTATCTCGCTCTTCTTCAGCCGGGAAAAATCATCTCTCTTTTCCCAGCTTAGCGCCGACTCATAGGCATTACGCAGCCGCTGATACGCCTGCGGGTCATCTTCCGGACGAGTAACCTTCACTAACTGCGCAAAGCGGCGTTTAATTTCGCGCGGTTCAGCGCCCGGAGTCAGACCTAATATTTCCCAGCATGTCATACCTGTAAACCTCCCTTCCATGGCTCAGTACCCATCCCTCGATATCACCGTATTTACCTTAACTGATATCTTCTAATATATTGATGAGCAATATCTTCCGCTTCAGCTAAATCTCTGACGGATAATTTACGGCGAATCTTAGCCTTATCTATTTCAGGATGCGGAGTCGCCGCAATCATTATCCATACCCAAGCCAAAATATAGTTCACATCGGTTCCAAAACCGTTAGCATACATAAATGCAACCATATTTTGCGCACCTGAATGCTTAAGCTTTGCGGCTTTTTCATACCAGAATAAGCTAGAGCTGTAATCCTTTGCTATCATATCCTCCCCGCGCATGTAGATCTTACCCAACATGATGGCAGCATCAACATTATCTTGCCGGGCTGCAGCATTAAACCAGAATATGGATTTTTGCATATCGCGATGAACGTCGGTGCCTTCAAAAAACATGAACCCTAGTTTAAACTGGGCATCACAATATCCTTGTTTTGCCGATTGCGTTAACCAATATATTGATTGCGCGTAGTCTGGTTTCATAACATCTGCATCACTGTATAATTGCCCAAGGTTATATTGCGCAACAGCATCACCCTGTACTGCAGATTTACTGTACCATTCGAGGGCTATTTGATAGCTTTGTTTAACTGTTCGCCCCTGATAATGCATTAATGCAACTTCATTTTGCGCCGGAGCATATCCTTGCTGTGCGGCTTTAAGAAAATAATCATAGGCTAATTGATAGTTAATCGGGCCAGACAGGCCATCACGATAAAATATACCTAGGGAAGGTGCGAACAAGTCCCTGATATGAGATCATGTTTGTCATCTGGAGCCATGGAACAGGGTTCATCATGAGTCATCAACTTACCTTCGCCGACAGTGAATTCAGCAGTAAGCGCCGTCAGACCAGAAAAGAGATTTTCTTGTCCCGCATGGAGCAGATTCTGCCATGGCAAAACATGGTGGAAGTCATCGAGCCGTTTTACCCCAAGGCTGGTAATGGCCGGCGACCTTATCCGCTGGAAACCATGCTACGCATTCACTGCATGCAGCATTGGTACAACCTGAGCGATGGCGCGATGGAAGATGCTCTGTACGAAATCGCCTCCATGCGTCTGTTTGCCCGGTTATCCCTGGATAGCGCCTTGCCGGACCGCACCACCATCATGAATTTCCGCCACCTGCTGGAGCAGCATCAACTGGCCCGCCAATTGTTCAAGACCATCAATCGCTGGCTGGCCGAAGCAGGCGTCATGATGACTCAAGGCACCTTGGTCGATGCCACCATCATTGAGGCACCCAGCTCGACCAAGAACAAAGAGCAGCAACGCGATCCGGAGATGCATCAGACCAAGAAAGGCAATCAGTGGCACTTTGGCATGAAGGCCCACATTGGTGTCGATGCCAAGAGTGGCCTGACCCACAGCCTAGTCACCACCGCGGCCAACGAGCATGACCTCAATCAGCTGGGTAATCTGCTGCATGGAGAGGAGCAATTTGTCTCAGCCGATGCCGGCTACCAAGGGGCGCCACAGCGCGAGGAGCTGGCCGAGGTGGATGTGGACTGGCTGATCGCCGAGCGCCCCGGCAAGGTAAGAACCTTGAAACAGCATCCACGCAAGAACAAAACGGCCATCAACATCGAATACATGAAAGCCAGCATCCGTGCCAGGGTGGAGCACCCATTTCGCATCATCAAGCGACAGTTCGGCTTCGTGAAAGCCAGATACAAGGGGTTGCTGAAAAACGATAACCAACTGGCGATGTTATTCACGCTGGCCAACCTGTTTCGGGCGGACCAAATGATACGTCAGTGGGAGAGATCTCACTAAAAACTGGGGATAACGCCTTAAATGGCGAAGAAACGGTCTAAATAGGCTGATTCAAGGCATTTACGGGAGAAAAAATCGGCTCAAACATGAAGAAATGAAATGACTGAGTCAGCCGAGAAGAATTTCCCCGCTTATTCGCACCTTCCCTAGATTATATTGGGCAACATCACAATGTTGCTCAGCAGCTAAAGTGAACCATCTCAACGCCTGCTGGTAATTTCTGCTGCCTGTTGTTTCGTTATAATACAACCAGCCCAGATGATTTTGGGCATGAGCAAATCCCTGTTGCGCCGCTTTCTGGAACCAATAAAATGCCTTTACATAATCTTGCATACCCGAGGCTTCGTCGATATAAATTCGACCAAGATCATATTGCGCATAGACATTTTCTTGCACTGCGCTCTTCATAAACCAATAGATAGCCTGCTGAAAATCCTGAGTTGTCCCTTTACCTTCGCGGTAGCAAACGCCTAATGAATGCTGTGCATCGGCATGCCCCTGTTTTGCTGCACAGGAGAACCAAAAGAAAGCGCGATTCTCATCCTGTTCGACATCCTCTCCCTGCTCATAGAGCAGTCCCAGGTTATAGCGTGATATCGCATGCTTTTGCTCCGCCGCTTTGGCATAACTCACTAATGTTTTCGATGTATGGTAAACGCCGTCGGCTGCGCTGATAGCAGCGCACAGTTTTTCATACCCCAGTGGATGGATTATCTCTAACGCATAAAAACGTTCAGCAACTGACCAGCAACGAATATTTTTGTCTGTCTTAACTGACCATCCAAGCTTCTCGACCCAAAAACCCAGAAATGCACTGGAGAGATCGTATCTGGCGATTTGCATTAATACTACGGCATCAAACCATGGTCTATTTTCCGCATCATCAACATAGTTCTGATAAATACGTTTAAGCCGATCGCCACTTTCAATTTCATCAATCACCGACATATCAGCAAAAAACAGCGGTGCAATTTCCGCTTCAATCAGTAACCAGAGCGTGCGCTTGTCATTAATGGCGCAACAGGCGGCCTGATGATTGCCCCCGGACGTCAAATGCCATTTAAATTTTTCTGCCGCCGCCAGCGTCAACAAAGGACGAAATACCCGACTCAAATTTAAAGCCAGATGTTCCTCAAACTGTAAACGTGATTTCAGGTCGGAAGAGGAAAGCCTGGCGACAGCATCAGCTAGCTGGGTTTCAGCCTGCTGAGGCCTGCTCTCGTTGACTAAGAATAGATCGTCAAGCACGCTTTGCCAGCTTAGCGTCGTGCTTACCACGATGGGATTTTGATGATGGATGCGAGCTGATATATTTACTGTCGGAAATCTAATACGCGTAGGCGTGACGCGCTTCGACACTGCCTCTTCATCGTCCCATACATCGTTATCACTGATTAGATTCTCTTCACAAGATAGCGCCTGCTCGTAGGCATCGCGTAATCTCTGATAGACAGCCGGATCGTCCTCAGGGCGGTTAACCTTTACCAGTTGCGCAAAGCGGCGTTTAATTTCACGCGATTCAGCGCCCGGCGTCAGGCCTAATATTTCCCAGCATGTCATATTGGAACTCCTTTCCCTGTATTCACGCTTTTTTGAGTTGAAACATACGAATATATCTTGTCGCCATCGCCTGCGCCTCAGCGAGCTCGTCATTTGATAATTCTTGCCGCACGGTTTCTTTATCAAGATACGGATTGTCACCACCAGCAATAATTATCCACGCCCAGGCCTCAAGATAATTTTGCGCTTTACCTTTACCGAGGGCATACATCGCAGCAAATTGGTTCTGCGCTTCGACGGAACCTAATCTGGCGGCTTTTTCATACCAGTAGCAGGCATTGCTTTCGTCTTTTTTTACGCCATCTTTGCCCGTGGCATAAATCTCTGCGAGGGTAAATGCCGCTTGCGCCACACCTCGCTGACCCGATTCTGAAAACCAGTGAACCGCTTGCTCAATATCAGCGGCAATATGTTCACCGCGGTAATAAAAACACCCCAGCTCAAACATCGCCTCACCGGATCCCTGCTCCGCCGCTTTGTTGTACCAGGTCAATGCTTTTTGGCGATCGGGGAGCGCTAATTCTCCTTCACTATAGATTTTACCTAACCAATATTGCGCGTCGCCGTTATTCTGCTCTGCGGCTTTGGTATACCAGACCAGCGCCTGCTGCACATCGCGTTCTACCGCTTGCCCATTGTAATACAGATGCGCTAGCTCAAGCTGCGCTGCGGCATTCCCCTGTAGCGCAGCCTGACGAAAAAGTCCAAATGCCCGCAGGCAATCCGAGTCGATACCGTCGCCGACAAGACAGATAACGCCTAGCGCATATTGCGCATAATCATCATTCTGTTCCGCCGCTCGGGAAAACCATAAAATTCCCTGCTGACGATTTCGGGTGACCCCAAAACCGCCTGTGTATAAACGACCCAGCGCATACTGCGCGCTCGCATGGCCTTGCTCCGCTGCCTTGCTGTACCATTGAAACGCCGCGTTGTTATTACGTTTTCGTTCATAAAGCTGGGCAAGATGATACTGAGCGGGCGCCAGTCCCTGCTCTGCGGCGCGTAAATACCAGTGCATAGCCTGCGACTCATCTTGCAGAACGCCAAAACCACCGTAATACATTTTTCCGATGGAAAAACAGGCTTCGATATCGCCCTGCTCAGCGGCTTTAAGACGCGCAGACAAGACTTTCGAGACATGATAACCATCCGATTCCAGTTGAAGCGCGCGCACGACTTTTTGATACGCGGATTGATGAATAGATGCCAGAGCACGGAATCGCTCATTCAGATTCCAGACCAGTACCGACTTTTCCTCATCTAAACTTTGGGCTCTCTGTATTTTCTCCGTCTGCGTCGTCCACCTGATTTTTTCACTTATCATGCCCAGATAATCAGCAGAGAGCACAAGCCCGGCTATTTTCAGCAGTACGGCGGTATCAAACCATTGCAGGCTTTGCGCATCATGCTCCAGTGCGGCAAAAATAGCGTAGAGCTTTTCGCCGCACTCTACTTCCTCAATGCAGCTCATGCCGTTAAAAAAAAGCGGCGCAATATCCCGCTCAATGCGCCGATAGATC
The DNA here is from genome assembly GCF_013705725.1 of Klebsiella sp. RHBSTW-00484. Lineage (NCBI taxonomy): Bacteria > Pseudomonadati > Pseudomonadota > Gammaproteobacteria > Enterobacterales > Enterobacteriaceae > Klebsiella > Klebsiella sp. RHBSTW-00484. Next base: position 3,561,227 of record NZ_CP055481.1, read on the forward strand.
AGGCAATGGTCATTAATGGTGTTTCGCGCACCAGTATCATCCTTATCCGTCACCAGATGCCATTTAAACTTTTCCGCCGCCGTCAGCATCAACAAAGGACGATGGTCCCGCGCCAGCTTTGCCATCAGCGTGGTTTCAAACTGCAGATGCGAATGCAGGTCAAACGCGACGAGAGCCACCATCGCCTGATCTAACTGCAAGTCGGCAGCGTCTGGCAGGCGTGTATTTTCCGCAAACAGGGTTTCGAGCACGTCTGCCCAGCCATTCTCCCGGATAACCGGTGGCGGCGGGCTAACAGGTGTAGCGCGCGCCAAAACAACTGGCGTAACGCTCGCTGCGGCACCAGGATTAACGTTAATCTGCGGGCCATGATCATCCGCAAAGGCCAGCGCCGCTTCATAGGCGTCACGCAGTCGCTGATACGCCTGCGGGTCATCTTCCGGACGAGTAACCTTCACCAACTGCGCAAAGCGGCGTTTAATTTCGCGCGCCTCGGCTCCCGGCTCCAGACCTAATATTTGCCAGCAGTTCATAGCAGGCGGTCCGTATCTATACCATCGAGAATTTGATTAACCTGTTCACGAAAGGCTGCGATCTGATCGCTTTCCTGCCTTTCCAGCAGATAGCTGAACTTCCGCGAGCACTCGCTGACCCATTCACGGGCATCGCCAAGGCTCAACTGATAGAGATGATCGAGACGCGCCATCAGCGCCCGATTCACCTGCTCGTCGCGCGGATGGATTTTCAGCGCGCTAAGCTTAGCTCGTGATATTTCTATCTGCTCTTCCGTCAATACGCCCGGATGTTGTTCAATAAGCAGGCTGCTGCGATTGCCGGTTGACGGTACATGAATATCAACATCAAGCAGACCGTTAATATCGTAGGTAAAACGAACCTCTATTTTGACCTGCCCAGCCGGTTTTGGCGGCACGGCAATAGACATTTCGGCAAGAAAGATATTGTCCTCCACCATTCGGCTCTCGCCCTGGTAGATTTTAAAATCGACGTTGGTTTGATCATCATTGACAGTATAAAAATCCCGCATCCGGCTACAGGGGATGCTACGGTTGCGCTCAATAATCGGCGCAAAATAACCTGACTCTCGGGTGTGGCCCAGCGACCTTGAGGTATCGACACCCAGGGTATAGGGACAAACATCGGTGACCACCACATCCTCAAGTTCACGATTGCGCGCCTTGAGCGCTGCCTGAATCGCTGCTCCTTGGGCAATCACTTCATCCGGGTTCAGATGCATCGCAGGCAAGCGGCCAAAGAGTTGCGCCACCAGCTTGCGAATTAGCGGCATCCGCGTGGTTCCGCCCACCAGAACCACCTGGTCCAGCTGCGAGATATCCAGCCGCGCATCACGAATCGCCATTTCCAGCGGTTCCCGAATGCGGTCGAAGAATGATTCCAGCAGCAGTTCAAAATCCGCCTCGGTGATTTGCCACTGATAACGCTCATTCTCGATTTCCACACTGAAAATGGCCGTTTCACGCAGGCTTAATGCCCGCTTAACCCGCTCAGCTTCTACGCGTAGCTGCCGTTGTAAAGTCGGCTCCCGCCATTCGATCTCTTCCGGGAATTCCTGCTGATGGCGAAAGGCCTCGACCAGAATATCCACGATATCCTCACCACCGAGGAAGTTATCCCCGGCGCTGGCGCGCACTTCCATAATATTGTCGAATAATTCCAGGATAGAGACATCAAACGTGCCGCCGCCAAGGTCAAAAACCAGGAACTGGTGCTCATCTTGCTGATTGTGCAGCCCATAGGCCAGCGCGGCGGCGGTCGGTTCGTTAATCAGGCGCTCAACGGTCAACCCGGCCATACCAGCGGCAATTTTAGTCGCTTTACGCTGCACGTCGCTAAAGTAGGCGGGAACGCTAATCACCGCTTCCGTCACCGGTTCACCCAAAAAATTCTCGGCATCTTCTTTTAGCTGGCGCAGCACCAGTGAGGAAAGCTCTTCCGGACGAAAGGCCTGTTTGCCCAACATAATGGTCTGCGAGGTGCCCATAATCCGCTTGAAGTTCGCCGCGCAGTTTGCCGGGCGCACCAGTTGCAGGTCGCGGGCCGCTTCGCCCACCAGCACCATGCCGTCATCGTCAATACTGACCACGCTTGGGGTGAGGAATTTACCCAATGCATTAGGAATTAATACCGCATTTCCCTCCTGCCATACTGCTACCAGGCTATTTGTCGTACCTAAGTCTATTCCAATAATCATTTATCATCCCTGTTTATATATATACAGATCCCAAAAGGCTTGTCAGCGTAAAACATTAACCCACCATCAGCTTTCCGATAATAAACCAAAGCATTTGGCAAAGACTAATTTTTAATTCTGCCCCTAAAATTCCAGACAATAGAAAATCAATCATTTAATATATAAACGAGAAAAATATATCATTAAGAGTAATAATTTTAAGTTGAGGAATGTGAATGTTTAAAATGGGGTATTTACAGATTGAATGACGTTTATGATCAGCGTTTTCTCCCCCGGCGGTTCACATCCACCAGGGGAGAAAACCTATGCTGTTGCCTCTCCGCCCGCCTCATCTGCTGGCCGTGATTTCTTCGCCGTTCGCTTACGCGGAGCGCTCTTCTTCTTACCATCGCCCGGTGCGACAATGCCGCGGAAGCGGCGAACCGGGGTACTGCGCGCCTGGTCGATAAGCTGGAACAGCGTGCCAACCAGCGGTTGCATAAAGTCCTGGTAACGGCACTGCTTTTCGCTGATTTGCGTCAGGATCGACTCCCAGTGGGCAGTCATATCCGGACGGGTTGCCATTTCGGGCAGCGAATGGAACAGCGCCTTCCCGGCATCGGTTGAGTGAATATAGCGCCCCTTCTTGGTCAAGAAACCGCGCTTAAACAGCAGCTCGATAATCCCGGCGCGGGTTGCCTCCGTACCCAAACCATCCGTCGCACGCAAGATCTTCTTCAGATCCTTATCCTGCACGAAGCGGGCAATCCCGGTCATTGCAGACAAAATCGTCGCGTCGGTGAAATGACGCGGTGGCTGGGTCTGACGCTCCACGACTTCGCCCTTTTCGCACAACAGCTCGTCGCTTTTCGCGACTATCGGCAGAGGCGTCCCGTCGTTTTCCTCATCGCGCTCTTTATTACCCAGCAGCGTTCGCCAACCAGCTTCCGCCAGGAAACGGGCTTTGGCGATAAATTTGCCGTTGGCGATATCGAGATCGATCTGGCATTTGCGAAACACCGCATCCGGGCAAAACTGCATCAGGTACTGACGAGCAACCAGGCCGTAGACCTTTTCCTCGTTGTCGCTGAGCTTAACCTGCGAACTGCGCGCGGTAGGGATAATAGCGTGGTGAGCATCGACCTTTTTATCATCCCAGCAGCGGTTGCGGATCTCCGGGTCCACCACCGGCTGCGGTAGCAAGTCTGCCGCGTGCACGCTAATGGCGTTAAGCACCGCATGACGACCGGCAAAATGCTCCTCCGGCAGATAGCGGCTATCCGAACGCGGATAGGTAATGAGTTTGTGGGTTTCATACAGCTTCTGACAGATATCCAGCACATTCTGTGCGCTAAAACCAAAGCGCTTCGCGGCTTCAATCTGTAGCGCGGAAAGCGAGAACGGTAGTGGCGCAGGCTCGGAATCCCGCTTGTCGTTATAAGCGGTCACCGTCGCCGGTTGGCCTTCGATGCGCTTAACAACGTGTTCGGCAAGCGGACGATGGAGCAAGCGCCCCTCTTCGTCCTGATATGACTCACAGGCTTCGCTTGGCACCCAGTTAGCAACAAAGCGTTCATCCTTCGGCGTGACGATATGCGCCTTCACGTCGAAGAAATCTTTAGCGACGAAGTTTTCAATCTCTTCATCGCGGCGCACCACCAGGCCAAGCACCGGGGTCTGTACGCGCCCGACGGATAACACGCCCTGATAACCCGCGTTACGCCCGAGAATAGTATAGGCACGAGTCATGTTGATCCCGTACAACCAGTCGGCGCGGGCGCGGGCCAGCGCCGAGACGCACAGCGGAATAAATTCACTGTTGGCACGCAGGCGGTTTATCGCCCGCTCCACCGCCTGCGGGTTAAGGTCGTTAATCAGGCAGCGCTGTACCTGCTGGCGCTTTTCCGGCGCCAATTGTAGATAGTCCAGCACCTCATCTACCAGCAGTTGACCTTCCCTGTCCGGGTCACCCGCGTGAATCACTTCCTGGGCGTCGCCGAGCAGGCGCTTAATCACGTTAAGCTGTTTGGTCACAGACGGTTTGGGTTGAAGCTGCCACTTCTCAGGCACGATGGGCAGGTCGAGCAGGTTCCATCGCGCATAGCGTCCGTCATAAACGTCAGGCTGGGCCTGCTCCAGCAGGTGGCCAATACACCAGGTGACCACCTGTCCGTTACCGCACTCAATGTAGCCGTCACCTTTACGATGTGGCTTTGGCAGCACCTCAGCGATGGCGCGACCAAGACTTGGTTTTTCCGCAATAAACAGCCGCATGAAATCAACGGATCTCGATCATTGGGCGACCGCCGCGGGCGGTGACCAGCTCGCCGATGGCGGCAAGCGTAATACCATACTCAGCCGCCGCGGCCTGAACCTCAGCTTCCGCATCCGGCGTTACCGCCAGCAGCAGACCGCCGGAGGTTTGCGGGTCGCACAGCAAATCGCGCCACTCTGGCAGCATTTCGCCCATCAGATGACCGTAGCTGGCAAAGTTACGCCCGGTACCGCCCGGGACCGCGCCCGCGGCAATATACGCTTCCACACCAGGTAGCTTCGGGATATCCGCGTAAGTTAGCTGCGCCTGCACGCCCGCGCCACGGCACACTTCGCTCAGGTGGCCAAGCAATCCAAAGCCGGTGACGTCGGTCATCGCTTTTACGCCTTCAATGTTGGCAAACGCTGAACCAACAAGGTTCATCTGGCACATTGTTTCCGTCGCCAGCCCCTGATGCTCAGGCTTCAATAGCGATTTTTTCTCGGCGGTAGTCAACACGCCGATACCCAGCGGTTTAGTGAGATACAGTTTGCAGCCTGCCTGAGCGGTGCTGTTTTTCTTCACCCGCTCGGTCGGCACCACGCCGGTCACCGCGAGGCCGAAGATAGGTTCCGGGGCATCAATCGAGTGGCCGCCCGCAAGGGCAATGCCCGCCTGCTGGCAGGCAAAGCGCCCGCCATCGACGACCTGACGGGCGATTTCCGGTGCCAGGGTATTAATCGGCCAGCCGAGAATGGCAATCGCCATGATCGGTTTACCGCCCATCGCGAAAATATCACTGATGGCGTTGGTCGCGGCAATGCGCCCGAAGTCGAACGGGCTATCGACGATCGGCATAAAAAAGTCGGTGGTGCTGACAATCGACGTGCCGTTGCCGAGGTCATAGACAGCGGCATCATCGCTGGTCTCATTGCCCACCAGCAGGTTCGGGTCGATAAACTTCGCCCGGTCACTCTGCAGAATCGTTTCCAACACTTTAGGGGAAATTTTACACCCGCAACCGGCTCCGTGGCTGTATTGCGTTAAACGAATAGCTTGCTCGCTCATGGACATCTCCTGTCATTGCAATCCCGCTATGGTAGCGCCCAAATGCCAAGGTGATAAGTACGACAGTCCTAAATCGCGCATAGTTGCTCATTAAGCAGACAAAAAACCGATTTTGCGATACAGAACCCTTTTTTTAACGCCATTTTAACCTTTACTAAAAGATGACAGAAATGTGACAAAAATAATTCTGTTTCATCTGGACATATAACAACGTAAGGAAATTTTAATGAAAAAGCGCGTTCTCGCCCTTTGCCTGGCCAGTTTCTTCTCCATTAACGCTTTCGCCCTGGCTCCAGCCGGTAACGACGTCACCACTAAACCCGATCTCTACTATCTGACCAATGCCCAGGCCATTGATAGCCTGGCGCTGCTGCCACCGCCACCGGAAGTAGGAAGCATCGCATTTTTAAACGATCAGGCGATGTATGAAAAAGGCCGTCTGCTGCGCGGCACCGAGCGCGGTAAATTAGCCGTGGAAGACGCGAACCTGAGCGGCGGCGGCGTGGCCAATGCCTTCTCCGGCGCCTTCGGTTCACCCATCACCGCGAAAGATGCACCGGAGCTGCATAAGTTACTGACCAATATGATTGAAGATGCCGGTGACCTGGCGACGCGCGGCGCGAAAGAGAAGTATATGCGTATTCGGCCATTTGCGTTTTATGGTGTCGCCACCTGCAACACCACCGAGCAGGATGCGCTGTCGAAAAATGGTTCCTATCCTTCCGGGCATACGTCTATCGGTTGGGCAACGGCGCTGGTGCTGGCTGAGGTCAATCCACAGCGGCAAAACGAAATCCTCAAGCGAGGGTTTGAGCTGGGTGAGAGCCGGGTCATTTGCGGTTATCACTGGCAGAGCGACGTAGACGCGGCGCGGATTGTCGGTTCGGCGGTGGTCGCCACGCTGCATACCAATCCGGCCTTCCAGCAACAGTTGCAGAAAGCGAAAGACGAATTCGCTAAACAGCAGAAGTAACTTCGTCGCCGTTGGATCCCCGGAGGCGGCGCTTGACGCGCCTTGTTCGGGCTACCGGCCCACAATTGCTTCCGACCGTAGGCCGGGTAAGGCGCTAGCCGCCACCCGGCAAAACGCGGATGTGGTTAGAAGCGCGTCACGAACGGCGCGGTGTCCGGCAGCGCTATGTTGGTTGAGGCTTTGAGCTGCGGCGTACCCAGGTAGAGAAAGCCGACAATTTTATCCTGCTCACGGCAGGAAAATCCTTCACGCACTACCGGGCTCTCAGTTAACGCACCGCTGCGCCAGATGCCGTTAAAGCCCTGTGCGACGGCCGCCATCTGCATGGCCATCACCGCGCAGCCCGCCGACATCTCCTGCTCCCACTTAGGCACCTTCGGATGATCTTCACAATGCGCCACTACGGTGATAATCAGCGGCGCACGAAACGGCGCGCTGCGGGCTTTTTCAATGGCCTTCTCATCTGCCCCTGCCGCCACCGCACCTTTTTCCAGTAGCTGGCTAAAGCGCTCACGGCCTTCATCGGCAATAATAAAGAAGCGCCACGGCTGTAGCGTCCCATGGTCCGGCGCACGTAGGCCTGCACGGAGAATATTTTCCAGCTGTTCACCCGCCGGTGCCGGGTCGGTCAGACGTGAAGCGCTGCGGCGATTAACCAGTAGTTCGAGAGCATCCATCTGTATAACTCCTGTGATGTGATTTTTCATAAAATTAACATGCGCAAGGATTTTGTTACAGCCCAACGGGTGATTCCTGCTGACAACCGTCGACACTCTCTTTAGGATAGCCAGACGCGGCGGCCCCTGTGGTTCGCCCATTCTTGATAATGGTTAGGGAGAATACATGCGAACTCTTTGGCGACTGCTCGCCGGAATTTTTAAATGGACATGGCGAGTACTCAATTTCATTCGCCAGCTCGCACTGAACGTGGTTTTCCTGGTACTGGTGCTGATTTGCGTCGGCATCTGGGCCCAGTTCAGCAGCAGCACAACAGAGCACAGTACTCGCGGCGCGCTGTTAATGGATATCACCGGCGTAGTGGTCGATAAACCTTCGGCCAGCAGCAAACTAGGGGTTATTGGTCGTCAGCTGTTTGGCGCCAGCTCCGATCGTCTGCAGGAAAACTCACTGTTCGATATTGTGCAAACCATTCGTCAGGCGAAAGATGACCGGAACATCACCGGTATCGTGCTGGATCTGAAGAATTTTGCTGGCGGCGATCAGCCGTCGATGCAGTATATCGGCAAAGTGCTACGCGAATTCCGCGACAGCGGTAAGCCAGTGTATGCCGTTGGCAGCAGCTACAGCCAGGGTCAGTACTATCTTGCCAGCTTCGCCAATAAAATCTGGCTCTCACCGCAGGGCGAAGTGGATCTGCACGGCTTTGCCACCAACGGTCTGTACTACAAATCGCTGCTCGACAAACTCAAAGTATCGACCCACGTGTTCCGCGTTGGCACCTATAAATCAGCGGTAGAACCGTTTATTCGTGACGATATGTCTCCGGCAGCCCGCGAGGCGGACAGCCGCTGGATTGGCGAGCTGTGGCAGAACTACCTCACCACCATCGCTGCCAACCGCCAGATTACCGCTCAGCAGCTGTTCCCAGGTGCTCAGGGCGTGATTGACGGACTGCGTAAAGTCGATGGCGACACGGCAAAATACGCGCTGGATAACAAGCTGGTTGATGAACTCGGCACCTCCACTGATGTGGAAAAAGCGCTGACCAAGCAGTTTGGCTGGAGCAAAGCGGATAACAACTACAGCGCTATCAGCTACTACGATTACACGGTGAAAACGCCTGCCGATCAGGGCTCCGCGATTGCCGTTATCTTTGCTAACGGCGCGATAATGGATGGCGAAGAAACGCCGGGTAACGTTGGTGGCGATACGACCGCCGCGCAGATCCGCGACGCGCGTCTGGATCCGAAAGTTAAAGCTATTGTGCTGCGGGTCAACAGCCCTGGCGGCAGCGTCAGCGCCTCAGAGGTGATTCGCGAAGAGCTGGCTGCGGCAAAAGCGGCAGGTAAACCCGTCGTTGTGTCGATGGGTGGTATGGCGGCTTCCGGCGGTTACTGGATCTCAACCCCGGCGGATTACATTGTGGCGAACCCAAGCACTCTCACCGGCTCCATCGGTATCTTTGGGGTGATTAATACCGTCGAGAATACGCTGGGGTCGATTGGCGTACACACCGACGGCGTGGCAACCTCACCGCTGGCCGATGTCTCCACCACCAAAGCGCTGCCGCCAGAAGTGCAGCAACTGATGCAATTGACCATCGAAAATGGCTATAAGCGCTTCATCACCCTGGTGGCGACCGCGCGTAAGAGCACGCCTGAGAAAATTGACCAAATCGCTCAGGGCCACGTCTGGACGGGTGAAGATGCGAAGGCTAACGGCCTGGTCGATGGCCTCGGCGACTTTGACGACGCAGTGGCGAAAGCTGCAGAGCTGGCGAAGCTGAAACAGTGGCATATCAATTACTATCAGGAAGATCCCACTTTCTTCTCAATGATGGTAGATAGCCTGACCGGCTCGGTCCGCGCGGCGCTGCCGGCAGCGGTACAAGCGTATCTGCCTGCGCCCGTGGCTGCTGCGGCTAACGCGGTGAAAGCGGAAAGCGACAAGATGGCGGCGTTCAACGATCCGCAAAACCGTTACGCGTTCTGTTTAACCTGCGCCAATATTCGTTAATCCTCTGCCGCCCCAATCACGGGGCGGCATTTTTACACTTCATCCATTACACACGAAAGCAGCCAACGCCCCTGCAACTTGCAGCGTGTCGGGTATATACTTCGCCGGTCCATATATAACCTAAGCGATGCTATGCAGAAGAAATCTATTTACGTTGCCTATACCGGCGGCACCATTGGTATGCAGCGTTCTGAACACGGCTACATTCCCGTTTCCGGCCATTTACAGCGTCAGCTGGCTTTAATGCCCGAGTTCCACCGCCCGGAGATGCCGGACTTCACCATTCACGAATACGCCCCGCTGATGGACTCTTCCGATATGACGCCGGAGGACTGGCAGCATATCGCTGACGATATTCGCGACCATTATGACCAGTACGATGGCTTCGTTATCCTACACGGCACGGATACCATGGCGTTTACCGCCTCGGCGCTGTCATTCATGCTGGAGAACCTGGGTAAACCAGTCATTGTGACAGGGTCACAAATCCCTTTAGCCGAGCTACGCTCTGACGGACAGATTAATCTTCTTAACGCGCTGTACGTCGCCGCCAACTACCCGATTAATGAAGTGTCGTTGTTCTTCAATAACCGCCTCTATCGCGGTAACCGCACCACCAAAGCTCATGCCGATGGTTTTAATGCCTTCGCGTCGCCGAACCTCGCGCCGCTGCTGGAAGCGGGGATCCATATCCGCCGCCTCGGTACGCCTCCGGCCCCGCACGGTGTGGGCGAGCTAATCGTTCACCCAATTACCCCCCAGCCGATTGGCGTGGTGACGATTTATCCCGGTATTTCCGCCGATGTGGTACGCAACTTCCTGCTCCAGCCGGTCAAAGCGCTGATCCTGCGCTCGTATGGTGTAGGTAACGCTCCGCAAAACGGCGAGTTCATTAAGGTCCTGACCGAAGCCAGCCAGCGCGGCATCGTGGTGATTAATTTGACCCAGTGTATGTCCGGCAAAGTGAATATGGGCGGTTACGCCACCGGCAACGCCCTCGCGCAGGCAGGCGTGATTAGCGGTTTCGATATGACCGTCGAAGCCACGCTGACCAAGCTACACTATTTGCTTAGCCAGAATCTGGACGTTGAGGCTATCCGTAGCGCGATGCAGGAAAACCTGCGTGGCGAACTGACCCCCGATGAGTAAGGAGATGCACATGACCCAGCGCGCGCTGTTACTGGTCGATTTACAGAACGATTTTTGCGCCGGCGGTGCGCTTGCAGTCCCGCAGGGCGATAGTACGGTGGACATCGCCAATCGGCTTATTGAATGGAGTCTGGCACGGGGTGAAACGGTGGTCGCCAGCCAGGACTGGCACCCGGCAAATCACGGCAGCTTTGCCAGTCAGCATCAGGTTGAACCCTATACCCAGGGCGAGCTTGACGGCCTGGCGCAAACTTTCTGGCCAGATCACTGCATCCAGAATAGCGAAGGCGCGGCGCTGCATCCCCTGCTTAAGCAGCGGGATATTGCCGCCGTGTTTCATAAAGGCGAAAACCCGACCATTGATAGCTACAGCGCCTTTTTTGATAACGGTCATCGGCAGAAAACGCAACTTGACGCGTGGTTACGCGAGCGCGGGATTGACGAGCTAACCGTACTTGGCCTGGCGACCGACTACTGCGTGAAGTTTACCGTGCTTGATGCGCTGAATCTGGGCTATGCCGTCAACGTGATTACCGACGGCTGTCGCGGGGTAAATATTCAGCCACAGGACAGCGCACACGCGTTTATGGAAATGTCGGCGGCGGGCGCGACGCTGTATACGCTGGCCGATTGGGAAGAAACTCAGGCGTAACCCTGTCGGCGTCAGACCTCAATATTGACACCGCGCGATCTTTCTCCCGGGTGCGGCGCAAAGCGCTTTGCCCGGGCTACCGGTCCGCAGGGTTTGGTAGCCCGGACAGATGCGCAGCATCGCCTCCGGGACACCGACAAAGCATCACCCGATGCTCGAAATCTCTTCCAGCGACACTTTGCGCGTTTCGATACCAAAGCAAAACAGAATTAGCGCGCAGAGCACCAGCATCACGCCGAGAACAATGAAAACGGTGATTGAACCATAGCGGGTCAGCAACACGGCCACACCATAGGGCGTAAACACCGCGACAATTCTCCCTACGGCGTTCACAAAGCCCGAACCACGTAGCCGAAGATGCGTCGGCCACAGTTCAGGCACGTAAACCGCCGAAGCAAAACAAACATACATGTAGAGGAAAAAGATCATCACCAGGCCATAGCTCAAAATGGCCCACTCCTCGGTTTGTATTGAATAGAAATAACCGAGCAGCGCAATAATGATCAGCAGCGATGAGCCAAATAATCGCCGCGGAAAACGGTCAATAACCAATGCCGCAATAAAAATCCCCACCGGCGCGCCAATCATAATAATCGCCGTCATTAAAATAGATTTCGTCACATCGATCCCCGAATTAACAAAAATCGTTGGGATCCACACCGTAATGGTATAAAGCGAAATATTCATCGCGATCAGCACGGTAATCGCCACCAGCGTGCGTTGCAGCATGTGTCCTTTAAACAATAGCCAGAAGGAACCGCTTTCCGGGTACTCGTCCGCCTTCAGTTCGCTATTCTGTAAATCTGGCAAGATAATGTTCTTCTCTTTCTCTATTTGCGCTTCCACTTCCAGGAGGTGTTTTTCTGCGGCGCTTCGCTGCCCCTTTCCTGCCAGCCAGCGAGGAGATTCAATAAAATATTTACCGGACAGATACCAGGCCAGCAGCATTGCCACTCCGCCGAGCAAGAACATCATCCGCCAGCTTAAAAAAGCAATAACCACGACGCCAATTGCCGCTGATAGCATTGGCGACCAGTTGCCAACAAATGACAACCGTGCGGACCATTTGCCGCGAACAGTGGGTGGAATAAATTCAGTAAATGACGCGTAACCGACCATGATCAGCGCCCCCATTCCCGTGCCCATCAGGCAGCGGAAAAAGATTAGCCAGTACATGTTAGGGACAAAAGAGGCCGCGCTTGCAGAGATCCCGACAATCAGCAGGTTAATGCGAAATGCTTTGCGCCGCCCAAGATAATCGCCAATAAAACCGCCGGTCAGCGAGCCTATAAAATAGCCGAACATCAGCGCCGAGGTAAATGCGGCATTAAGATAATTATTTGACCAGCCGTTGCTGACTAATTTTGCCAGCACCACGTTCCCGGAATAGCTAAGAAAACCGGTGACTAATAAACTGAAACTAATAATGCCGAAAATACGAAAATGAAATCGAGATAAGGGTAAGCGATCTAATCTTGCGCCGATAGGGTCACAATGTTCCATCTGGATGCCTCAAATTCAGCTAAAATATAAAGTATGGCGATCGCGGCAGAGTAAAATTTGCCGCGCCATCCATCATCATTAATTTTTTGGCATTAAGATGCCTATCCCAGTAGGTGTATATTGTTGCAGCCAGTTTGGACACGGACAGCGCGCAACAACCGGAGCGTACACGTAGTACGTGAGGATTGTGAGCACTGCCCAGGACCAAAATGGCAAATAAAATAGCCTAATGGGATAGGCTCTTACCCGATGCGATTTAAAATAATACAACCCAGCCTGACGTTAATAGACGAGTTGAATATTATTTTCTTTGCAAAATGCAATCCACTCCGCACCTGGAGCCTTATTGGTTATAAGATAATTAATATGACTAAAATCGACTAACTGGACAAAGGCTTTACGATCGAATTTAGAGTGATCGACCAACAGGGCTACTTCTGTCGCCTGACGGATCATCGTTTTCTTGATTTCCGCCTCCGCTTCATTAGAGTCAAGCGCCCCGCTCTGCATGTCCAGGCCTTTGCAACTCATCACCATGATATCAACATGATAGCGGCTGATAATCTCTTTGGTGATCCGCCCCTGTAGCGATAGCGTGTTCTTATTCAGCTCACCGCCGGTAGAAACCACTTTAATTTCCGACTGTGCAAGCTCATGAAACGCTTCTGCCGAGTTGGTTAATAACGTGAGGTCGTTTCTTTCCTTGAGCAGTTTTAATAATTCCATAGCGGTACTGCTGGAGTCAGCAGCCATAGTGGTTTTATTTTTAATAAACGGTAATGCATTGTGAGCAATAATCTGTTTCTCTTCAAAGAAAGACTTTGCGCGCTTATAAAAATGAATATTGTCGGACAGCGCGGTAGTATTTAATACCGCCCCGCCATACGTTCGGGTCAAAAAACCTTCATCTTCGAGCTTTTCCAGATCGCGGCGAATGGTTTCCTCAGTCACCTGAAAAATTGAGCTTAAATTAGAGACCGCCACTTTCTTATCATTAGCCACCATTTGCTTAATGGCCTGAATTCTGTCTTTTGCCGCCACGATGACACCTCTGTTTCCTGCAAAGTAATAATAAGACCTTAGTATCTCACAGGCTATGTTTATTTTCAAAAGAACATGTCTGAATCACAGATTTAAATACTCTTTTACACAGAAACAGAGGTTAGTAACATCACTCTTATTTCGTATCCAACGCCTCTGCCATTCGCCTCATCAATAATGAATCATCATCGGTTAACGAGATCGTCAGGGCTTCGACGTTTTCACGTACCTGCTCAGGTGCCGTCGCCCCGCTTAACAGGGTGATTAAATCACTCTGCTTTAAAATCCACGCCAGCGCCAGCGCCGGGATCGAGCAGCGATATTTATCGCACAGCGGCTGCCAGCGTTCGAGCATCTCGATCACACGCAGCATATTTTCTCGCTGGAACCAGACTTTGTTGGCCCGCGCACCGCCAGGGACATAATCCCGCGTGATAGTTCCGGTCAACAGCCCCTGCTCAAGCGGTGAGTAGACCTGCACGATGATGCCATTCTGCTGGCATAGCGGCAGCAGTTCAGCTTCCAGCGCCCGATCAAGGATGCTGTACTTGGCCTGGATGATATCCAGCTCGCCGTGCTTGAGATACTCCTTGATATGCCCGGCATCCACATTCGCCGCGCCAATAGAGCGGATTTTCCCCTCTTTCTTGAGCGCATTAAGCGTATCCATGGTTTCCGCAATGGGCGTAAAGCAAGGCTCTACCGACTGCCAGTGGGTCATATAAATATCAATGCTGTCGATACCGAGCCGTTGCAGGCTGGCGTCCACCTCTTCGCGAATCGACTCAGACGTAAGGTTTTTATACAGCTGACGGTCGCCCACTTTGTTAAACAAGCTGCCTTCCCGCTCCCAGACAATGCCACATTTGGTTTCAACAACGATCTCGCTACGCGGCAGCTTTTTCAGCGCCTGACCAACAATGACTTCGCTGTTACCGAAGTTGTAGCCCGGCGCGGTATCAATCAGATTAATGCCGCAACGGTGTGCTTCAAGAATGGTGTCGATACAAACCTGCAAATCAAGATCGCCATTCCATGCCGGACCGCCGCCGATGGCCCAGGTGCCTAGCCCCATGCGGGAGAGCGTAATATCCGTACTGCCTAAAGGAATCATTTTCATCTGCCGCTATTACCCTTCATATTCGTCGAGAAGTTGTTCAACCAGCTTTCTATTTTTCACGCCCGTCGTGGCGCCCACGCTGAGTACCGATATCGCCGCCGTCGCGTTGGCAAACAGCGCACAGTCGCGAAGCGGTTTGCCTTCAAGCAGCGCGGAGATAAACCCCGAAGCAAAATTATCTCCCGCGCCGATGGTGTCGATGGCGGTAATTCCCGACACCGCCGGGACCTCCATTTTCATATCCGCACGCTTGATAAAGCAGCCTTTCTTACCGGTTTTAATGACTACCGTTTTCACACCGCACCTCAGGAAACTGTCGGCTATTTCATCCAGCGTCTCTTTCCCGGTGAGCAGTTTTGCCTCGTCAAAATTGGGAAACAGATAATCCACGTAGCTCAGCGCCTCACGGATATCGTCCAGCATTTCATTCAGCCGCGGTTTAATCATATCGGCGCAGATAATGAGCTTATGCGCTTTCGCCTGAGTGAAAATAGCCGTTAACGCTTTGCCGTCCAGCAAGGGACTATTAAAGATGCTTGCCAGCGACAGCAGCTTTGCCTGCGAGAAACGGTCAAAATCGACATCGTTAATATTCAGTTTCCACAGGCTGCCGTTGCGGTTAGTGACAAAGGTGCGTTCACCATCGGCTGTGACTAAACCCACGTTAATGGAGGTATCAATATTCGCATCCTGTTTCAGGCTCTGAATATCAATATTCTCCCGGCGGCAGTGCTCGATAATAAAATGTCCCGCAGCATCGTCACCTACCCGGCTTATTAACGCAGTACGATGACCGAGGCGAGAAATAATCGTCGCTTCATTAATCGCGTCTCCCCCGGTTGTCATGGCAATACGTTCTAACGGATAAGAGTCTACATCAAAGATATTTTTACTCACCGGCTGCAAGGGAATATCAACAATAGCCGCCCCTATACAAATAACCTCGATCTTATCCATATTGTCATTCCGCTTTACCGTCTGAACCAAACAATTTGATTTTCTCCAGCGCGCGCTCTTTTACGGCTTTACGTACTTCACGCTCGACGTGCAGGAACGGCTGGTCCTGGTTCTCCTGCACCGCCACCATCGCGGCCTGGCACAGTTCGGTGTGGATATTGATTTTCGAAATGCCTAATGAAATGGCTTTCTTAATATCCGCATCGCTAATGCCGGAGGCACCATGCAGCACCAGCGGAACGGATACTGCCTGGCGCACGCGTTTAACCACGTCAAAGTTCAGTTTCGGTTCGGAGGTGTAGACGCCGTGCTGGTTACCAATCGCTACCGCCAGCGAGTCACAGCCGGTACGCTCGACAAACTCAGCCGCCTGGCCTGGGTCAGTGTAGTGATAACCGGCCAGTGCCTCTTCGTAGACCGTTTCATTCCCCACATGGCCCAGTTCTGCTTCCACCGGAATACCCAGCGGGTGGAAGAAATCGACCGCCTCTTTAGTCAGGCGAATATTTTCTTCAAAATCAAAAGCAGAAGCATCACGCATCAGCGAATTCATGCCGTGGGTCCAGGCGTTATGGATAATCTCCATACTGCGTCCGTGATCCCAGTGGGTAATTACCGGTACCGAGGCCTTTTTCGCCATAGAAACCATCATATGCGAAAAATCTTCAAACGAGGTATTGCCGACAAACCCGGTGCCGAACGAGATAATTACCGGCGATTTCGACTCTTCCGCCGCATCAATCACCCCCATTAACATTTCCGCATTCCACACGTTAAAGTGGGCAATAGCATAATGTTTATTCTGGGCATCGTTTTCCCAATATTTAATATCTGCTAGCATGGTTATTTCTCCCTTTTCAATTAATTAATGATTAACTTTAATAACGCCTTTAATAATGTCGCGTTTGTTATTAACGGATTCATCAAACGCGCGCTGAACATCTTCATAATCGTAAATATGCGTCACCATCGACTTCACATCGAAACGACCGGAGGAGATGGCCTCAATGGTGACCGGATAGCGGTTGGCATAGCGAAAGACGGTCTGAATCGAGACTTCACGGTTAATTTTGAGGAAATTAATCGCCGAATCACCGGGTACCGTACCGACAATCATGATTTTTCCGCCGCGCATCACCAGATAAGGGGCTTGCTTAACGGTGATGGCTGAACCGGCGGTTTCAAAAACAATGTCGGCCCCCATATCGCCAGAGAATTGCTGGCAGCGGACAACCGTGTCCTCTTTTGCCCCGTTGATGACGGTCGTCGCCCCAAGCTTCTCGGCCATGGCCAGGCGTTTTTCCAGCACATCCACCACCGCAATGTCGGTTGCCCCCATGCACTTACAGGCTTGCAGAGTCATTAAACCGATACAGCCGGCCCCCAAAATGACGATTTTCTTCCCCGGTTTGACATCCGCCAGCATCGCGGCATGCATCCCTACCGCCGCAGGCTCTACCAGCGCTCCTTCCATGGTGTCCATATTATCGGGCAGCTTGTAGGTGAAGCTCTCCGGGTGACACAGATAGTGGGTTAGCGCACCGCGATAATTTGGCTGGGTAGCCATAAAATCGACATCCGGGCAGATGTTGTATTTACCTTCCAGACAATAACGACAGTGGCCGCACGGCACGCCGGGCTCAATGTTGACCCGGTCGCCAGGTTTAAATTTGGATACCCGGCTCCCTACCGCCACCACGGTACCCGCGCATTCATGCCCGAGGCCAATTTCCTGGTTGGGGTCTTTTGGCGGAATAAAAGGACCCGATTCGAAACCATGAACATCTGAGCCGCAAATACCGACGTATTCAATTTTAATCAGCACTTCATGCTCTTTCGGTACCGGCATATCGGCGGTGATAATATTCATCGTGCCGGGCGTTTTTAATATTGCTTTTGAATTTTGCATTTTCTTTCCCATCAATATTATTTGCTGGTGGCTGCATCAATACCGAGACTTTCGACAGAGACGCCTTTGGTTTCAATTCCGATAGTAGCAATGGCAATGGCGACAATAATGGAGACCGCCCCGAGCAGTACAAACACACCCGTCACGCCGTAACTATTAAGCAATACGGCTACAGCGTAAGGCGCAGCGATACCGCTGATGCGCCCCACCGCATTTGCCAGTCCGGAGCCGCGCAGTTTCGCTTCGGTTGGCCATATTTCCGGTACATACACCGCTGAGGCGTAGCAAACGTACATATACACAAAGGTAATCAGGAAGAAGCCTATTAACGTAATCAGCAGCATGCTGGTTTGCAGCGAGTAGATATATCCCAGCACGGCGATTAATACTAATAAGCCCACCCCCATGGTCTTTCTGGGAATTTTATCCATCACCAGCATGGCGATAAATATTCCAAACGGCGCACCGAACATACTCATGGTATTTAAAACAATAGAGTCTTTCAGGTTAATGCCCTGGGTCATAAATATTGTCGGCAGCCAGTTAATTAAGGTGTACTGCACGACGTTCATGGCAATCAGAACAAAGGAACCTAAAATAACGCGCTTGAGTAATACGCCGGTTAATAAAGCCGAATACGGAACAGAGCGCGGTGCCTTGCCGTCATCTTCTATCACCACTGGCGGCAGTGGCTTACCGGTCTGCTGAACCACGCCCTCCTCTATTGCCCGCATCACTTTTTCGGCTTCAGCGTAACGTCCACGAGACTCCAGCCAGCGAGGCGACTCGGGGAACCAGCGCCAGGCAATGGCGGTGGCAATCAGCGACAGCACCGCCGGGATCAGCAGCTGTACGCGCCAGTTCCATTCGGCGCTGATTAACGGCGTCAGCCCCATTGCAATCAGCGAGCACAGCGGATAAGACCAGTTGCCGATAAACGAGACCCGACTGGACCAGGTACCGCGATTTCTACCGGGCATATATTCGGTAAACCCGGCAAACAGGGTCACCAGCAGCGCACCTAATCCCACCCCCATCACAAAACGGCAGGCTATCAGGAAGGTCATATTTGGCGAAAACGCCCCCACGACCATGGCGATAACATGAATCGCTTCATACAGGATAAAGGCATTTTTGCGCCCGGTTTTATCCCCGATAATTCCCCCGGCAAGCGCGCCGAGAAACATTCCTGCCGTAGTAATGGCGGAAAACGTAGCGGTGGTGGAATTATCGGTCCAGCCAAGTTCTTTTAACTGCGCGAGAATTAATCCGCCGACGGCATTACTCCAGCACACCAGTAATCCAAAGGCGACCATGGCAAACATCGATGAGTGCCAGCGACAGTCAGGCAGCCTGTCCAGCCTGGCGCCACAGTGCGGTTTTGCTATCTGTTCCATCCGGGAACCTTCCTTTAATAAATGGGGTTATTCATCAAAGTCGTAAGTCATGATCACTTTAATCGCGGTTTTATCGACCATGGCGTCAAAGCCTTCGCGCCATTGCGACAGGCCGATACGGTGAGTGATCATCGGTTTAACTTTGATCGCGCCGCTGGCCAGCAGGCGGATGGCGTTGCGCCATGACGTGGAGTCGTAGGCCATATGACCAATGATGCTTTTGTTCCACGCGGTGATGTCGTTGATGGAAAAATCGAGAGGTTTAAAGCCCATCCCCACGCGCACGACTTCACCGTTCGGGCGTAGCATTTCGATCGATTGTTTGAGGGCGATATTGGCACCGGAGCATTCGATGACCAGCCCCAGGTTGTCTTTACCGCAGATTTCCTGACAGCGCGCGACCACATCTTCGGTCGAGCCATTCACGACCGCCGTTGCCCCCAGCTCTTTGGCGATCGGGAAACGCACCGCGACGTCCTCTTCCAGCCCGACCATCACGATATTGACAGCCCCCATAATGCGCGCCATCTGGACCGAAAAGAGGCCTAATGGGCCAGTACCGAAAACCACCACATCCTGCCCTGGAAGGAATTTAGATTGCTGGGCGATGGATTTATAGGCGTTGCAGATCGGGTCAAGCACCGCCGCTTCTTCATAATCAACGCCCTGCGGAATTTCCCACAGCGCGTGACGGTGAATTTTGAGGATTTCCCCCGGTACCAGACAGTATTTCGAAAATCCACCGCCCCAGGTATTGTTGTCGAGACCCAAATTCACTTTTTCTGTACAACACAGAAAATCACCTTGTTCGCAGGCCGGACAAACGCCGCAGACGTGCCCGCTATTGTCAGAGACCACCCGCTGACCCACTTTCCAGTCCTTGACCTTTTCCCCTACCCGCACAATGTTGCCCGCAAATTCGTGACCGCGAACGGAGTTGAACTGGTCGGAACCGCTGTCGACGTTGTAGTGTTTCATATCCGCGCCGCAGATGGCCGCCGCTTTGATTTCAATCACTACGTCATCCGGGCCGCATACCGGTTCCGGAACCTCAATCATCTTATAGCCGCCAAAGGCCTTGCCAAATCTTGCCAGTGCTTTCATTGCGTCTTCCTTTGTGTTTAGTTTGCATCAGTGGCACCAATACTTAACCACAACATCTTCAAGGTCAACATTAAATCTTTAAAACACAGACAATGATCTGCATTTCACAACTTAGATCACAAATACCGCGAAATGGGTGTTACATGAAGGTGAAGGATTGGAAGAAAGAAAAATCGACAGGCGTGCCGCTGCGCTTATACGTACAGCCGTGAACCCCTTCGCAGTTTTGTACTGTGGATGATGCTAGCCTGCTAAGGTTGTTTTTTCGCCACGCCATTTCCGTGGCGTGTTTGTTTTTAATGTCTTTTTTAGTCAAAGAGGATCAGATATGAAACTTTTGCCTTTGTTGGCAGCATTACCCCTGCTCTGCGCGAGCGTTGTTTCCGCTAACTCACTGATGTCCGTCGGCTACTTTAACGGCGGCGGTGACGTCACTGCCGGTCCTGGCGGCGATATCGATAAACTCGACGTGCGCCAGATTACCCATCTCAACTACTCGTTTGGTCTGGTCTATAACGACGAAAAAGACGAAACCAACGACGCTCTAAAAGACACCAGCAAGCTGCATCAAATCTGGCTATCACCGAAAGTGCAGGCTGATTTGCAGAAAATTCCCACATTGCGTAAGCAGAATCCGAATCTGAAAGTTCTGCTTTCCGTCGGTGGCTGGGGCGCGCGCGGCTTCTCTGGCGCAGCGGCAACGAAGGAGACCCGTGCAGTATTTATTCAGTCTGCGCAGGAGATTGTTGAAAAATATGGTCTTGATGGTATCGACCTCGACTGGGAATACCCGGTCAACGGCGCATGGGGGCTGGTCGCCAGCCAACCAGCCGATCGGGATAACTTTACTGCCCTGCTGAAAGAGCTACGGGCGGCCTTTGGGCATAACAAGCTGGTCACCATTGCCGTGGGCGCAAACGCGGAGAGTCCGAAAAGCTGGGTGGATGTGAAAGCGATTGCCCCGTCGCTTGATTACATCAACCTGATGACTTACGACATGGCGTACGGCACCCAGTACTTCAACTCCAACCTGTATGACTCGACGCAGTGGCCGACGGTGGCGGCGGCGGATAAATACAGCGCCGATTTTGTAGTCAATAACTATCTTGCCGCTGGTCTAAAACCGAGCCAGATGAACCTGGGAATTGGTTTCTATGGCCGGGTGCCTAAACGCGCCGTCGAGCCGGGCATCGACTGGAGCAAACCTGATGCACAGAAAAATCCGGCGACGCAGCCTTACTTCGAAGCACAGCAAGTTGAGCTGTTCAAGTCGTTAGGCTTTGATCTGACGAAAGATACCTATGTGAAATACAACGACATTGTGGCGAAGCTAATCAACGATCCGCAGAAGCGTTTTACTCAGCACTGGGATGATGAAGCGAAGGTGCCGTGGTTGTCGGTGCAGTCGGCTGACGGTAAAGCGCTGTTTGCCCTCTCCTACGAGAACCCACGCTCGGTGGCTATCAAAGCGGAGTACATCAAGAGCAAGGGCCTGGGAGGCGCGATGTTCTGGGAGTACGGCGCGGACGATCAAAACCAGTTAGCGAAACAGCTGGCAGAGACGTTAGGGATCAAGCACTGATCGACTCTGTGCCATGCCAGGCACAATAGGTTATGATTATCACCATCCGCTGCGCCAGACATTGGCGCAGTTTTTCATTTTCTACAGGAGGCATGGGGTCTTATGGCTTTTATCCCCAAAAACTACGCCCGTCTTGAAGTCGGTTATCGCGAAAAGGCGCTAAAGATTTTTCCCTGGGTCTGCGGACGCTGTTCGCGCGAATTTGTTTATTCGAACCTGCGTGAGTTGACGGTGCATCATATCGACCACGATCACTCCAATAACCCGGAAGATGGTAGCAACTGGGAGATGCTGTGCCTGTATTGCCACGACCATGAACATTCCAAATACACTGAAGCCGATCAGTATGGCTCCACGGTGGTGGCAGGCGAAGATGCTCAGAAAGACATCGGCGAAGCAAAATACAACCCATTTGCCGATCTGAAAGCAATGATGAATAAGAAGTAACGCCAGGCGCTCATTACGCTTCAGCGCCCGGCGTTCAACTGCCGGGCCAGGCTATCAGGATTTAAACGTCGCAATCGGCTCAGGAGTGATGCCAAATTCAACTTTTAGCTGCTGCTTGCTCTTCATCACCATTTGTCCGTTGGTGTCGATAGTCATATGCTGCGCTTCAACGTTGTGTCGGGCCTGCCAGAGCATAACCAGTTGCAGACTGTTCTCCTTCTGCTCCGCCGTTAACACCACGCCATCCGGCCATTTCCCCAACTCCACCGCCGTCGCCAGACGCTGATAAACTTCCGGCGTCATGCTATCGATAATTTGTTCAATTTCCATCTTCCGCCAGCCCCGCTTTGGAATAATTTGCTGAATCGGTTTTTCAACCTTTAATTTGCTCACCATTTTCATCATTGGTGAAGCTTAAAGACGCCGAATTAACACAAAAACGCTCGCCGGTGGGTTGCGGACCGTCCGGGAACACATGTCCAAGATGAGCATCGCATTTTCCGCAGCGAATTTCAGTGCGCTGCATACCGTGGGAGTAGTCCGTTAGATAACGGATCGCTTCCTCACTGACTGGCTCATAAAAACTCGGCCAACCACAGCCCGAATCATACTTGGTTTGCGAGTGAAACAGCGCTGCATCGCACACCAGGCAGTGATAGACGCCATCGCGTTTGTTGTGGAGTAGCCGCCCGGTGAACGGCGGTTCAGTACCGTGATTCTGCGTCACGTAAAACTGCATCTCGCTCAAATCTTTTTTGAGCTCGTCCGAGGAGGGTTTATTCGACATTGGCTTGCTTCTCGCTGTGTAAAGGACAACTTTTCGCGTCAATTCTAACAAAATATTAACAATGAAGCGTGAACTTTTGTTCTAAACTTAGGCGATGCCAAAAGGCAGCTACGCAATTGTGATTAAGATCACGTTTTTATCTTTAATGCCCTTTAAAATTCCGGGCGCAGCCCCCATATGGAATTGGGCTCAAAGGGAAAGTGGGGTAAATCAATCGCGCAAAGGTATGCTGAGGATTGATTTGTCGCAATGATTGACACGATTCCGCTTGACGCTGCGTAAGGTTTTTGTAATTTTACAGGCAACCTTTTATTCACTAACAAATAGCTGGTGGAATATATGACTATCAAAGTAGGTATCAACGGTTTTGGCCGTATCGGTCGCATTGTTTTCCGTGCTGCTCAGGAACGTTCTGACATCGAGATCGTTGCAATCAACGACCTGTTAGACGCTGACTACATGGCATACATGCTGAAGTATGACTCCACTCACGGCCGTTTCAACGGTACCGTTGAAGTGAAAGACGGTCATCTGATCGTTAACGGTAAAAAAATCCGTGTTACCGCTGAGCGTGATCCGGCTAACCTGAAGTGGAACGAAGTAGGCGTTGACGTAGTTGCTGAAGCAACTGGTCTGTTCCTGACTGACGAGACTGCTCGTAAACACATCACTGCTGGCGCGAAAAAAGTCGTTCTGACTGGCCCGTCCAAAGACAACACTCCGATGTTTGTTAAAGGCGCTAACTTTGACAAATACGAAGGCCAGGACATCGTTTCTAACGCATCCTGCACCACCAACTGCCTGGCTCCGCTGGCTAAAGTTATCAACGACAACTTCGGTATCATCGAAGGTCTGATGACTACCGTTCACGCGACCACCGCAACTCAGAAAACCGTTGATGGCCCGTCTCACAAAGACTGGCGCGGCGGTCGTGGCGCAGCTCAGAACATCATCCCGTCCTCTACCGGTGCTGCTAAAGCTGTAGGTAAAGTACTGCCAGAACTGAATGGCAAACTGACCGGTATGGCGTTCCGCGTTCCGACTCCTAACGTATCTGTTGTTGACCTGACCGTTCGTCTGGAAAAAGCTGCTTCTTACGAAGAAATTAAGAAAGCAATCAAAGCTGCTTCCGAAGGCGCAATGAAAGGCGTTCTGGGCTACACCGAAGACGACGTTGTATCTACCGATTTCAACGGCGAAGTTTGCACTTCAGTATTCGATGCTAAAGCAGGTATCGCTCTGAACGACAACTTTGTGAAACTGGTTTCCTGGTACGACAACGAAACGGGTTACTCCAACAAGGTTCTGGATCTGATTGCTCACATCTCCAAATAAGTTGAGATGAGAAAGTAATCTGTAAGAGCGACTTCGGTCGCTCTTTTTTTTATCTGAGCATTAAAGGATTGCGTAATGATTGATAAAATTTTTGCTCTCCCGATTATCGAACAGCTTACCCCTGTCCTCTCCCGCCGTCAGCTTGATGACCTTGAGCTCATCGTCGTTGACCATCCGCAGGTTAAAGCCTCCTTTGCCCTCCAGGGCGCTCACCTGCTCTCCTGGAAACCTGTCGGAGAAGACGAAGTTCTGTGGCTCAGCGGTAACACACCGTTTAAAAATGGCGTTGCCCTGCGCGGCGGCGTACCGATTTGCTGGCCGTGGTTTGGCCCCGCGGCACAGCAAGGCCTGCCTTCACACGGCTTCGCGCGCAATCTGCCGTGGATGCTGAAAGCGCATAAAGAAGACGACAACGGCGCGGTGCTGACCTTTGAACTGCAAAGCAGCGATGCGACTCGCCAGTACTGGCCGCACGAGTTCACGCTATTAGCCCGTTTCAAACTGGGTAAAACCTGTGAGATTGAGCTGGAAGCACACGGCGAATTTGAAACCACTTCCGCCCTGCACACCTACTTCAACGTTGGTGATATCGCCGCGGTGAAAGTGAGCGGCCTTGGCGATCGTTACGTTGATAAAGTCAATAATGCCGAAGAGGGTGTATTAAGCGACGGCGTACAGACTTTCCCTGACCGTACCGACCGCGTTTATCTGAATGCAGATGCCTGCAGCGTGATTCATGACGACGCGTTGAACCGCAACATCGACGTTATCCATCACCATAACAGCAACGTGGTAGGCTGGAACCCAGGACCGGCGCTTTCTGTCAGCATGGGCGATATGCCTGACGATGGTTATAAAACCTTCGTTTGTGTAGAAAGCTGCTGCGCGATCGAACCACAGAAGGCCAGCGAAGAGAAACCTTCGCGCCTGGCGCAAACCATTCGCGTGGTGAAACGCTAAGATCCAGATTGGATAGTCTTGTATTTGTGCCGGGCGGCGGCCAACGCCTTGCCCGGCCTACTGTACTTAAGCCCCGCTGAGTCGGGGTTTTTCTTTAAACCATATCCAACGGCGTTTTTCTTCCCGGTGCCGGATAGGCTTTATCCAGAAGCGCCAGCTCCTCGGCACTGAGCACAATTTCCAGCGCCGCAGCGTTTTGCTCTACGTGCTCGATGCTTGCTGCTTTTGGAATAGCCAGCACACCCTGATGGCTAATCACCCACGCCAGCAGCACTTGTGCGGCGGTGATGCCTCGGGCTTCAGCGATATTTTTCACAACGGTATGATTTAAAAGTCCATTGCGCAGGCGTCCGGCCTGAGCAAGCGGGCAGTAGGCCATCACCGGCAGCCGCTGCTGCTGGCACCACGGCAGCAGGTCATGCTCGATACCGCGGGAAGCCAAGTGGTAGAGCACCTGATTGGTCGCGCATTGCTCACCGCCGTCCACCTGCCAAAGCTGCTGCATATCATCGTAATCGAGATTCGACACGCCCCAGCGACGAATTTTCCCCTGCACCACTAGCCCTTCCATGCCTTCAACCGTTTCCTGCAATGAATAATCACCGCGCCAGTGCAGCAAATACAGATCAAGATAGTCGGTATTCAGGCGACGCAGACTGGCTTCGCAGGCGCTGGCTATTTTGCGCCCACCAGCATTCCAGGGATAGACTTTGGAGACCAGCACTACGCGGTCACGCTGCCCGCGAATCGCTTCGCTCACCACCTCTTCCGCACCGCCATCAGCATACATTTCCGCCGTGTCGATAACCGCCAGCCCCAGCTCGATGCCCGCACGTAGTGCAGCGACCTCCTGAGCATGCAGCGCCTGATTTTCGCCCATATACCAGGTACCCTGACCAATTACCGGGACGGCGTCATGCTCACCAAAACGTATTGTCCTTTCTGCCATAAATTCCTCCAGTCATTTGATTGCACCACCGTAATGCAAAACAGGGCTTTACGCCCTGTTTTGATGCACGAATTGCCTTGTCATAAAGCACAATCAGAAGGAGTAGGTGATCCCGGTAGAAATCAAACCGCTCCAGGATTTATCGATCATCGGGCTATCGGTGATTTCGTCAGACAGGCGGGTATAGCGCGCAACACCGTATACGCTCCAGTCGCCGAGGAAACGATAGTTTGCCGACAGCTCCAGGTACGGGTTCCAACTGCTATCCGGATCGTAGCTACGCATACCGCTGCGATCTGATTCATGCTTCGAAACGCCATAGTAGTACTCGTTCTGATTGTCGCTATTCCACTCCACACCAATACCCGGCGTGAGCGTCAGGTTACCGTTGGTATAGCGATACAGCCAGGCCAGATCCCACACAATGCCGTTACTGTTATCCAACGTATCGCCTGCCAGGGCGGTACGCAGGAAACCGTACTGTGTATGATGTTCGTAGGAAAGCCCGGCCATCACTGTGGATTTACGTTTATCCAGGCGACGCATTTGCTGGCTGTCGCTATCACCCGGCTTAAAGTACATCGGCGACCAGTAGACGGTCGCAGAGAGCTTATCGTTGGTATCATTCCACAGGTAGTAACCACCACCTAAACCACGAAACCAGAAATTATCGCTCTCATAATTAATAACGGGCACCGGGTAAACATCAGCATCGTACTGCTTGTAAGGATGTTCGACGACACCCACACCCGCACCCAAAGTGAACTTCCCTTCAGCGTGTACGATGGATGCTGAAGTCGCAATCAACACACCAAGTGCCAGAAGTTTGATTTTAGTCACGATCCATATTCCTGTTGTCAAATAATCAGCGCAGGCAGTTTAACGTTGTAAACGTCATGCCTCAAATTCTTTACCTGTCATTACACTAAACTAACTAATTTCTCATTCTCAGATGACTGCAGGCTGACAACAAAATGACAGCGTGATGACGCCCGTTGACAAGACGTAAGTAAAGCCGTCGCTTTTCTTGATGAGTTATTGATATGTCATTGAAATTGATTTTCTGTGCCATGCAAGTTTTCCAAATGCATCTACGCTTTAATTTAGAAGAAGTAATTGCGGGGCACGTTATCCAGAGACTTCGCCAACCTGGCATAAGGGTTGCTGGAGAATCAGTGAACGTTGTGCGGCTTACCTCTTCCGGGAGCTCCCACTATTCATATGAACGGCTCTCAACCTGTGCTAAATACGAAAGGACGGCATGCCATGAATATATTCGATCACTATCGCCAGCGTTATGAAGCTGCCAAGGACGAAGAGTTCACACTGCAGGAGTTTCTTACCATCTGTCGGCAAGATCGCAGTGCTTATGCTAACGCAGCAGAAAGATTGCTGATGGCCATCGGTGAGCCGGTCATGGTCGATACGGCCCTGGAACCCAGGCTATCCCGTCTCTTTTCAAACCGGGTTGTCGCGCGCTATCCGGCGTTTGAAGAGTTTTACGGTATGGAAGATGCCATCGAGCAGATTGTTTCTTACTTAAAACACGCCGCCCAAGGGCTGGAAGAGAAGAAACAAATTCTGTATCTGCTGGGACCCGTGGGCGGCGGCAAATCATCGCTTGCCGAACGCCTGAAGTCCTTAATGCAGCGCGTCCCGATTTACGTTCTGAGCGCCAACGGGGAGCGCAGCCCGGTTAACGATCACCCGCTGTGCCTTTTTAATCCGCAGGAAGATGCGCAGATTCTTGAGAAAGAGTACGGCGTGCCTACCCGCTATCTGGGGACTATCATGTCGCCATGGGCGGCCAAACGTCTGCATGATTTCGGCGGCGATATCACTAAATTCCGCGTGGTCAAAGTCTGGCCATCCATACTGGAACAGGTTGCCATCGCCAAAACCGAGCCAGGTGACGAGAACAACCAGGATATCTCCGCGCTGGTGGGTAAAGTGGATATCCGTAAGCTGGAACACTACGCGCAGAATGACCCGGATGCCTACGGCTATTCCGGCGCCCTGTGCCGTGCCAACCAGGGGTTGATGGAGTTTGTGGAGATGTTCAAAGCGCCAATTAAAGTGCTACATCCGCTGCTGACCGCCACCCAGGAAGGGAACTATAACGGGACCGAAGGGATCTCAGCCCTGCCGTTCAACGGGATTATCCTTGCCCACTCCAACGAATCGGAATGGGTTACCTTCCGTAATAACAAAAACAATGAGGCCTTCCTCGACCGTGTGTATATCGTCAAGGTACCTTATTGCTTGCGCATCTCGGAAGAGATCCGTATCTACGAAAAACTGCTTAACAACAGTGAACTGACCCATGCGCCTTGCGCCCCAGGCACCCTGGAAACGCTATCGCGCTTCTCAATTCTGTCGCGCCTGAAAGAGCCGGAAAACTCGAGCATTTACTCGAAAATGCGCGTTTATGATGGCGAAAGCCTGAAAGATACCGACCCGAAAGCGAAATCCTACCAGGAGTATCGCGATTATGCCGGTGTCGATGAGGGGATGAACGGCCTGTCCACCCGCTTCGCCTTTAAGATCCTGTCGCGGGTATTCAACTTCGACCACGCAGAGGTCGCGGCTAACCCGGTACATCTGTTCTACGTCCTGGAACAGCAAATCGAGCGCGAACAGTTCCCGCAGGAGCAATCCGAGCGTTACCTGGAGTTCCTCAAAGGCTATCTGATTCCAAAATACGCCGAGTTTATCGGTAAAGAGATCCAGACTGCCTACCTTGAATCCTATTCTGAGTATGGGCAGAACATTTTTGACCGTTATGTCACCTACGCCGACTTCTGGATTCAGGATCAGGAGTATCGCGACCCGGATACCGGTCAGTTGTTTGACCGCGAGTCGCTAAATGCGGAACTGGAAAAAATCGAGAAGCCGGCCGGGATCAGTAATCCGAAAGACTTCCGTAACGAGATCGTCAACTTTGTGCTGCGCGCCAGAGCACATAACAGCGGGCGTAATCCAAACTGGACCAGCTACGAAAAACTGCGCACGGTTATTGAGAAGAAAATGTTCTCCAATACCGAAGAGCTGTTGCCGGTCATTTCCTTCAACGCGAAAACATCAACCGATGAGCAGAAGAAACACGATGATTTTGTCGACCGCATGATGGAGAAAGGTTATACCCGCAAGCAGGTTCGTCTGCTGTGCGAATGGTATCTGCGGGTCCGTAAATCATCCTGATAGACCAGCCCGGCAGGCGATAACTGCCGGGCTAATAAAACTGCGTATACCCAGTGACATTCTGCTGCGGGGCACACGCTCCCGCCGGAATGACCAAGGGCATCAGTTGGCAAATGCAGTACAGGAGGGCATATGACCTGGTTCATAGACCGACGCCTGAACGGGAAAAACAAAAGCGCAGTCAACAGGCAGCGCTTTCTGCGCCGTTATAAAGCGCAGATAAAACAGTCGATCTCCGAGGCCATCAATAAGCGCTCGGTGACTGATATTCAGAGCGGAGAGTCCGTCTCCATCCCAACGGACGATATTAACGAGCCGATGTTTCATCAGGGTCGCGGCGGGCTGCGCAATCGCGTGCACCCGGGTAACGATCACTTTGTACAAAACGACCGCATCGAACGTCCACAGGGCGGCGGTGGCGGTGGTGGCAGCGGTCAGGGACAAGCCAGCGCCGACGGCGAAGGACAAGATGAATTCGTCTTTCAGATTTCGAAAGATGAATATCTGGATCTGTTATTTGAAGATCTAGCCCTACCAAACCTGAAAAAAAATCAGCAACGGCAGCTGACGGAGTTTAAGAGCCACCGTGCAGGTTATACCGCCAATGGGGTACCGGCTAATATCAGCGTCGTTCGCTCGCTGCAAAACTCGCTGGCGCGGCGTACTGCAATGACAGCGGGTAAGCGTCGGCAACTGCACGCGCTGGAAGAAGATCTGGATATCATCAGCAAAAGCGAACCGGCACAGCTGCTGGAAGAGGAACGCCTGCGTAAAGAGATTGCCGAGCTGCGGGCGAAAATCGACCGCGTACCGTTTATCGACACTTTTGACCTGCGCTACAAAAACTATGAAAAGCGACCAGAGCCTTCAAGCCAGGCGGTGATGTTCTGCCTGATGGACGTCTCCGGATCGATGGATCAGGCAACCAAGGATATGGCCAAGCGTTTTTACATCCTGCTGTATCTGTTTCTCAGCCGGACCTATAAAAACGTGGATGTCGTTTATATACGCCACCATACGCAAGCTAAAGAGGTCGATGAACACGAATTCTTTTATTCGCAGGAAACCGGCGGCACAATTGTCTCCAGCGCCCTGAAATTGATGGATGAAGTGGTCAAAGAGCGTTACGACCCGGGGCAGTGGAATATCTACGCCGCACAAGCATCGGATGGTGATAACTGGGCTGATGACTCGCCGTTATGTCACGAATTGCTGGCGAAGAAAATTCTACCTGTGGTGCGTTACTACAGCTATATCGAGATAACCCGACGCGCGCATCAGACGCTGTGGCGCGAATATGAGCACCTGCAGTCAACGTTCGAGAACTTTGCAATGCAACATATCCGCGACCCGGAGGATATCTATCCGGTGTTCCGCGAACTGTTCCACAAACAGACGTCAAAATCCGACGGTTAGTCTATCCAAAACAGCCAGCGACGCGTTGTTGCTGGCTGTTTCCACCATTTCTTAGCCAACCTGTTCACACTCCGGCGTCAGTGGCAGCAGGTCAGAATCAATCTCAGCCATAATCAGGCTGGCGAGGTTCTGCTTCTGATGCACTTTACCGCACTGGACAATGATCTGCCGCGCGTTGTCATAACCCGGAGCCCAAAGCCGATTGTTCATGCGCACATCCTTATAGATGGCGATCAGCGGTTTTTTCCATGCCGCCGCCATATGCACGACGGAAGTATCCGGCGAGATAACCAAATCAGCTTGTGCGATCAGCGCCATAGTATGGTGCAGCGTTTTAAACGGATTCACCCTCACCTTTTCGGGTAAAGGAATACGGATCTCATTGCGATGATCGAGCAAGACAATGTTTATATCAGGGTAATCTGAGCGTAATTTTTCAATGATTGACGCGAGTTGTTCCTGCGACAAACTGCGGTCCTGATGCCCGGCAAAAATATTAATCACCACCTTACGCCCATCCAAACCAGCCAGATACTCGCGAACTTGCTGATAGATATCCTGCGGAATATGCAGGTCATAGGACTCCAGATGCTTTTTATCCAGCTTCAGGTGATCGGCAATAAGTGCAAATGTCTTGCTGACGTGCCAGTTTTCGCAGTCAAAATCAAAGGACTTGGTGTAGTGGTTAATCGACGCCCACTTATTAAACCCCAGCACTGACTTAGCTTTTATTTGCCGTAGCAGCAGCATTCTGTGTACAGGGATATCAAATAGCGAGGGGTCAATAATAATATCGTACTTATTATTCGCAAGCTCATCAATTACAGGTTGAGGAACATTGTGTTTGAATTTACGCAGGTAATCCGCGGAATCGACATTTTCAGCCTCATAGATGCGACGGATGTGCGGATTGTGCCGCATAACCTGACTGTTTGACTTTGTCAGCAGGAAATCAACGGTCATCCCCGACTCATGGAGGCATTTAACCAGCGCCGAATCCACAACCACATCGCCTATCGCCCCTTCATTACGCATCATCAGGACCGTTTTAGCCGACGACAAGTCGACATCATGGCGTTTGCGATTATCCCAAAATGCTTTGGCGATATGAACCCGCAAGACATTGCGTACTTTCTTGACAAAGTAATTACGGCGCCTGTTCAGCTCTCTTATTTTTTTGAACTTTCTGGGGGATACCTGCACCGCTGTGTTTTCCATCATCATAACCTCGTAACCACTATCAACAGTACTTCTCCTGATCTTGCTAAGGACTAATAAAAATAAGAAAAGTTCGCTTGATAAATAAAATTCTTATGTCTATGGCGCAGGAAGAATAGTAATACTTTTTGTCATTCCAGCATAACTGATTGAAGATAAAATGAGTAAATTGTGGAATTAGCCTGGATATCATCGGGTAACCCAATTTTCGTAGCTGCCTTATACTTAAGCAGCTACTTACCTCCCATCACCGGTCAATATTTGCACACCGGAGGTAAGCCGTTTGAATGACATACCCAGTCTGGGCATGGTAAAATCAGCGCAATTACTTTGGCGGAACTATCATCATGAAATTAAAGAATAAATTACTCCGCCATTTTATTTCTGCGGGCGTGGTTGTTCTGACCTCTTCATTTCTGGTGTATGAATTAGTCGCCAGCCATCGGGATATGTCAGAGTATATGCACTACATCGTCGAAAAAGGTGAATACGCTTTTCTACACGATAAATATCAAAATCAGCTAATTATCTCCCAGTTTGCTCGCAAGTTAGATACCCCTCCCACAGTCGAAGTCGCCCAACAGGCTTGCGCCAGCATGCAAACAAAGGGCGGCGTTAGCATGCAAACAAAGGGCGGCGTTAGCGGGCTGAATATTACAGAAAAGTCGTTTCCCCTGCTTCGTGGTACGCTCAGCGCCAATCAGTCTTCATGCCAGGCATGGGTAAAAGATCTACCCGCCTTACAAGTATTTGATACAACGATCAACCATATCAATACCTCCTCTGGAAAGGAACCTGGCCCATATAAATTCGATAAAAAATTACGCTATTTCATTGATTTTGAAAATAAATATGTTTATTTCCATTCTCCGGTCGAGATAGAAAACAGCGCACTGGATAACTGGAATTTTCTCCACGACGGTAAATTAGGCATCAACCAAGCCAGCCTGAATAGTTTACTACGGGGTCGCACGCTGATTTCCAGCATCTATGTTGACGCGATAACAGGGCAGAATATTTTATCGTTTTTGACCCCTGTCTATCACCAGGATCGGCTTAAAGGGGTCGTGATGGTCGATGTCACCCGCAAAAATATTGAGCAACTTCTGTATACTACTGACCGCCCCTTAGTCTGGCGCTATCTGGATATCACCTTAACGGACTCGGATTCAACAACCGAAATCATTGTTCACCGCAGCCAAACGCATATTTTCGGTTATGCCCACTACAAGCAGCAGGTTGCAGAAAACTTGCAGATCTCACTGTCGCTGGACGTGATGTATTTCCTGCTTAGCTCCTGGAAACTGTTCCTGTTTTACCTGATATCTACCGGCGTACTACTGCATCTTGTACGGATGCACTTCCGTTTGTATACCGATGTTTTCAAAGAAAACATCAGCGATTCATTAACCGGTCTTTTCAACCGTAAAATCCTCTCCCCGATCCTTGAGTCCCGCCTGCAAAAGCTGACGGAACAGGGCGTGAACATCGTGTTTATGGCGCTCGACTGCGACCGACTGAAATACATTAATGATACCTGGGGGCATAACGAAGGCGACCGGGCTATTGTTATGCTCGCGCAGGCCATATCGTCGTCCATACGTAAAAGCGATTACGGTATTCGCCTGGGCGGAGACGAGTTCTTCCTGATTCTGATCGATTACGCCAATGAAGATGCTCAGGATATTCCCGAGCGCATCCGCCAACACCTGACGGCGGTTGATATCAATAAACGCGTTAATTTCTCGTGGGGAGCCTGCAGCATGGCGCCGGGAGATAACCTCGTGGACGTGATGAACATCGCCGATGCCCGTCTGTACGAAAATAAAAAACAGAAAAAACATCCACTTCCGGCACAAGAAGGTTAAGCTGGATACTTTAACCCGCAAGGACAGACTGACATGAATGCGCCTGTAATACAGAGTCCCCACCAGCAGTTGCTCGAGTTGCTTAACCGATCCGATGCTCGTTTCCGGGTTATTGAGCATGAAGCCGTCGGGAAATGTGAAGCGGTATCGGAGATCCGCGGTACGGCCCTGGGTCAGGGTGCAAAAGCGCTGGTATGTAAAGTCAAAGGTCATGGGGTAAATCAACACGTACTGGCGATTCTTGCCGCCGATCAACAGGCCGATTTAGCCCGCCTGGCCGAACATATCGGCGGCAGCAAAGCTTCACTGGCCAGCCCCGCAGAGGTCGATACCCTCACCGCCTGCGTGTTTGGCGCGATTCCGCCTTTCAGTTTCCACCCATCGCTGCGCCTGGTCGCCGACCCGCTGCTATTTGAGCGCTTCCCGGAAATCGCCTTCAACGCCGGGCAGCTCGACAAATCGATTATCCTCAACACCACCGACTATTTACGTATTGCCCGACCCGAGCTGGTAGTCTTTCGCCGCGAAGCCTGAATCTCATATCACCGAGCTGATTCCGTTATTGCGAAAGTCAGTCAGGCAGATGCCCGAAATAACAGAAGTACGCTAAAAAAGCCTGTCTACTCACCCAATTATGCGTAGAGTAAACGGGCTTCTCTTTTTTTGTATTTTGGCAAGGACCTCTGCACATGCTCGACACCACCCTGTTCATTCTGCTGGGCCTGGCGGCGCTCGGCTTTATTAGCCATAACACGACCGTTGCGATTTCAATACTGGTTTTAATTATCGTCCGCGTCACCCCGCTTAATACTTTCTTCCCGTGGATTGAAAAGCAGGGGCTGACTATCGGGATTATCATCCTGACTATCGGCGTGATGGCGCCTATCGCCAGCGGTACTCTTCCGCCCTCAACGCTGCTCCATTCGTTCGTTAACTGGAAATCACTGCTGGCGATTGCCGTCGGCGTCGGTGTCTCATGGCTCGGCGGGCGCGGCGTGGCGTTGATGGGCTCGCAGCCACAGCTGGTGGCCGGACTGCTGGTCGGCACCGTACTCGGCGTTGCTCTCTTCCGCGGGGTACCGGTAGGCCCGCTTATCGCCGCCGGGATAATTTCGCTGTTTATAGGGAAGTCGTAGTCAGGCTGGCGAGATAGCGTCCCGGCGTTTGGCCCAGCCCTTTTTTAAACATGGTGATAAACGCGGTGGTGGAGTCATAACCCAAACTCTGTGCTGTCTGCTGAACGCTTTGCCCGCGGATCAGCATTTGCAGAGCGAGGATCAGCTGCAGCTGATGCCGCCAGCGGCGAAAGCTCAGACCCGTTTCGCGCACCACCAGCCGCGCCAGATTACGCTCGCTCATGGCGAACTCAGCCGCCCACAGCGCCAGCGTTTGCCAACGAGCGGGATCATCGGCCATGACCTCCGCCATTTGGCGAATTTTCGGATGTCCGGATACCGGCAGTTGCAGATGCTCCTGCGGCTGTTGTGGCAGCTCGTCAAACAGCACCTGCACCAGGCGGTGCATCGCCGCTGATTCCAATTCTGCCCTGCCGCGCTGGGACATGGTCAAAATAAGCTCGCGCACCAGCGGTGAAATCTTTAACGTACAGCAGAAATTCGGCATCGGGGCCGCACCGGGTTCAATAAACAAAAAACAGATCTGCGCTCCCGGCGTCGCCCGGTTGCTATGGGGTATCTGCCCAGGGACCCACACCGCATACTGCGGCGGCACCATCAACATTGCATTTTCCACTTCGCAAGTTAGTGCTCCATGCAGCGCCAGGATCAACTGACCTTTGCGGTGCTGATGACGCGGAATATGCTGCTCGTTCGCGACAACCTGAATACGAAATGCCAGCGCCGCTTCATGGCCGCTGTCCGGGTCATAGCCGTCCAGGCCGAGTCCGATCATAAGATTGTCCGATATTAGCGATATTCTGTCATTTTAGCTTGATTTAAACAGACCGCAAACAGGCTATTGTTAACGCCTCGTTTTTCTTGTCTGAGATAGCCATGAATTCTGTTTCATCTTCTACCGGCCGCCGTAATCTTTTATTGATTGCCGGTATCTTGCTGATTGCGACCACCTTACGCGTTGCATTTACCGGCGCCGCACCGCTGCTGGACGCAATTCGCAGCGAATATGGCCTCACCGCCGCGCAAACCGGCCTGTTGACGACCCTGCCGCTGCTGGCCTTCGGCCTGGTCTCACCGCTGGCTGCGGGCATCGCACGTCGATTCGGCATTGAACGCAGCCTGCTGCTGGCGATGATCCTAATTTGCCTGGGTATCGGTCTGCGCTCGCTACCTTCCGTGGCATTACTGTTTATCGGCACCACGATTATCGGCTGCGGTATTGCGCTGGGGAACGTCCTGCTGCCCGGATTAATCAAACGCGATTTCTCGCAGCATGTTGCCAAAATGACCGGTGCCTACTCCCTGACGATGGGCGGTGCCGCTGCGCTGGGGTCGGCGATGGTGGTCCCGTTGGCGCTTGCCGGACTCGGCTGGCGCGGGGCACTGCTGATGCTGATGGTTTTCCCCCTGTTGGCACTGTTTGTCTGGCTACCGCAGTCGCGTCAGCAGGCCCCTGCGCCGCTAACAAATTCGGGCGCGGTCCACAACCGCGGGATCTGGCGCTCGGCACTGGCCTGGCAGGTTACGCTATTTCTCGGCATTAACTCGCTGGTCTATTACGTCATCATCGGCTGGCTGCCCGCTATTTTGCAAAGCATTGGCTACAGCGAAGCTCAGGCCGGGTCTCTGCACGGGCTACTTCAGTTAGCGACCGCAGCTCCCGGGCTGGCGATCCCGTTGATTCTCCATCGGCTGAAAGATCAGCGCGGCATTGCCGTTCTTGTTTCGTTGATGTGCGCCGCTAGCGCGCTCGGATTATGGTTTTTGCCCGCTCAGGCGGTGATATGGACGCTGATATTCGGCTTTGGATCCGGCGCAACCATGATTCTGGGGCTGACCTTCATTGGCCTGCGCGCTAATTCGGCACATCAGGCCGCCGCGTTATCGGGAATGGCGCAGGCCGTTGGCTATCTGCTGGCCGCATGCGGGCCGCCGGTGATGGGGAAAATTCATGATGCCAACGGCGACTGGCATATTCCGCTGATCGCCGTGGCGCTGATTTCAATCGCAATGGCGGTATTTGGTGCGCTGGCCGGTCGCGATCGGGAGATCAACAGCTAGCGACACCAGCGCCCGGCAATTTTCGCTGCCGGGCGTTTACTTATTGGCTTGCCGCGTGCAAAAACGCGTGCACCAGCGGCGATGGGCGCCCTTCCAGCGCATTGCGCTCGTGCTGGAATAGCGTGGCGACAAAGAACGGATGCGTTATCAGCTCCACCGCCCGAATC
The DNA here is from genome assembly GCF_013705725.1 of Klebsiella sp. RHBSTW-00484. Lineage (NCBI taxonomy): Bacteria > Pseudomonadati > Pseudomonadota > Gammaproteobacteria > Enterobacterales > Enterobacteriaceae > Klebsiella > Klebsiella sp. RHBSTW-00484. Next base: position 3,598,387 of record NZ_CP055481.1, read on the forward strand.
TCGCCATCATCATCCCAGCCGGTCACCCGCAGATCGCCCTGCTCCAGTTCGCGAGCAAAGTCTTCTGCAATCCCATAGTTGCAGTGGTAACCCTCTTCAATGCTGTCACGCCCATAGGCGCGAGCGATCAGGGTATTGGCACGCAGTTCAATGCCATCAGTCTTTTCCACCAGCGAGCAGCTCAGCGGTGCAATCACCATCCGGCCTTCGGTATCAGTTTCGGCATGCGCAGCATCCTGCCAGCCCATCACGTTACGCGCGTATTCAACGATCGCGTGCTGGAAACCGCCGCAGGTACCGAGGAACGGAATGCTGTTTTCACGCGCGTGGCGAATGGCGATAAACGCGCCTTCGGCGTTTTTATAAGGACTGGCGGGAACGACCCAGATAGCATCGTAGTCGGCCAGATCGTCGGCGGAGCTTATCTCGCTGGTTGCCAGCCAGTCGTAGCGCAACGCAAGCTCCATTACGGCAGCGGCATCATCAATCGCCAGCGGAATCGCTTTATGGGCAATTACATCAGGGTTGTAGTCACCAACCAGGGCAATACGCAAGGGTGAGGAGTTCATAGCAGGATCCTTATGTCAGAGCGATTATCAGGCAACACAAGGAGCCTCAGGTTAGCGATCCCGGCGGCGGAACACAATCCTTATTTTTTACTGGCCTGGTCCCGCGCAATTTTGCCTGACAGGCGGTATGGTATAAAGCAAAGGAATGGCTACGGATACGAGATGAAGAGCAAAATTCTGGTCAGCGCCTGTCTGATGGGCTTTCAGGTTCGCTATAACGGCAGTAACAAAGCGCAGCTGGCCGACGCGCTATCGCGCTGGCAGCAAGAGGGACGGCTGATCATCCACTGCCCGGAGCTGGCAGCCGGTTTGCCAGTCCCCCGACTTCCGGCTGAAATCCTCAATGCTCAGGGCGCTGATGTAATGCAAAACCGCGCGCAAATCGTTGAAAGTGATGGTCAGGATGTTACTGCGCACTATCAACTGGCCGCCTGGCTGGCGCTGAAAGCAGCGCAAGAAGAAGGCTGTGCCGCCGCATTGTTGACCGATGGTAGCCCAACCTGCGGTAGCCAGTTTATCTATGATGGTACCTTTAACGGGCAGCGCAAACCTGGCTCTGGCGTTGCGGCCGCGCTGCTTCGCGAGCATGGCATTACGGTATTTTCCGACGGGCAGATCCCGCAACTGCTCAACTGGATGGAACAAAGGGAGAGTGACGATGATTCAATGTAAGCGCGTTTATGACCCACAAGAAGAGAGCGATGGCTATCGCGTGCTGGTTGATCGTCTGTGGCCGCGTGGCATTAAAAAAGAGGCACTGAACTACGATGAGTGGTGTAAAACGCTGACCCCGTCGGCTGATTTACGCAAGGCTTTCCACAGCGAAACTATCGATTTTACTCACTTCAGTCAGCTCTATCGTCAGGAACTTGACGCCCACCGCGATGAAGGCGCGCGCCTCGCCGCCCTGGCCCGTCAGCAGCAGCTAACGCTACTCTATGGGGCGAAAAACACCCGACAAAATCATGCTCAGGTGCTTGCCGCCTGGCTGGAAGCGCTGGAATAAGCGCTACGACTTAGCCGGATGGTCGCGACGCCAGAGGTCCCATTCGTCAATCGTTTCACCCCCCGGCAGCTTACAGTCCGTGCGCACGCCCTGCGGGCTTTGTACAGGTACCTGAGTGCCTCCCAGCTGTTCGCAGTAAACCGACGCCGGGTTAGCCATGCCCACCGGATGCGTGGGCTGAGTCTGTTGAGGCTGAGCGCATCCGGCGAGCGCCAGAGGCAGCATGATTGTCATCCACTTCATTTTTACTCCTTCGTTGTTCAGGACGACCTTTTCGTCCTGAATCTCCACGGTTTCTCCATTTTAACTACACTTTTACCTCGTAGTGTAGCCCCTGTTCTCGAACTGACCAGAGAACAGATCATTCCATAATCAATGAGTTTTTCCCCGTCGCCCCCGACGGGGCTTTTTTTCCTGGTGCCGATACAGGTATTCTCCCAACAGATGTGTTAAATTTTATGTATCTCTGTTTACTCTGCGCTGATGGTCGTTTTTAGCATAATTTGCTGGTAGTCACGATCAGCGTTCGGGAGCCGTATCATTCATGTCCGACTTTATTCTTGCCCGCGTCTCGCAAACTCTCGCCAATGAACACTCTCTGGAAGCATTGGTGCGGCAGTTACTTGAGATGCTGGAGCTTGTCACTCGAATGGAATCCACCTACCTGACGCGTATCGACTTTGAGGCGCAGCGACAGCTGATTATGTATGCGCACAACAGCAGCGAAATGCAGATACCTGAAGGTTTTTCCGTCCCGTGGAACGACTCGCTGTGCAAGCGTGCGCTGGACGATCGCTGCCTGTTCAGCAACGACGTGGCCGAGCGCTGGCGTTCGTGCATTGCGGCGCAGGATTTGGGCATCGCCACCTTCTTCAGCATTCCGGTGCGCCTGACCGATGGCTCGCTGTTCGGTACGCTGTGTGCGACCAGCCGCGAAAGACAGCCCTATAACCTTGAGGGTGAGCAGGTCATGAACCTGTTTGCCAAGCTCATCTCCCATTACGTTGAGAAAGAGACGCTGGTGCAGCAGTTGCGTACGGCTAACGTCGCGCTTGAAATGCACTCTTATACCGATGAATTGACCGGTTTGCCCAACCGTCGTTCGCTGTTTAAGCACCTTTCCGCTCAATTCCCCCGCGCATGTGAGCAGCAGCGCAATGTGCTGATGATTTTTATCGACCTTGATGATTTTAAAGCGATAAACGATCGATTCGGTCACTCGTGTGGCGACAGTTTTCTCATTCAGATTGGCGAGCGTCTCAATGCCCGTGTACGTAGCGGCGATATTGTCGGTCGCCTTGGTGGGGATGAATTTTTAATTGTCGGCCCGGGCCTTGAATTAGCAGAACAGCTAGAGTATATCGCCGCGTTACGCCATGAGTTAACGGGGACCTATTTTCTTGCCGGGAACCGTATTCACTACCCCGGCGCCAGTTTTGGCGTTATTGACGTCAACCCTCGGGCGATGGACATCGAACAGGCGCTACGTGCCGCCGACGATGCGATGTATCAGGATAAGAAGTCGCGCCGCCAGGGGACTTTCTTTCATATAGACTAATACAACGCGTGAATATCCCGTATGATGTCAGGCATATTTCGCACCTACAGGGACAAAACAATGAGACTGGGCATTCTATTTCCGGTGGCTATATTTATCGTCGCCGTTGTTTTTCTGGGCTGGTTTTTTGTTGGCGGTTATGCGGCGCCGGGCGGGGCATAATGAAAAAAAGCACCATTATTATGCTTATCATTGCCATTGTGGCGGTAGCAGGTACGCAATTCGGCTGGTGGTAAAGCGGGTGGCAGAACGCTGAATAAGGCGAACTTCGGTTCGCCTTATTGCATTACGCTAGTCCTGACGATCGGAACCTAAAAACAGGAAACCCAGCGGAATAGAGAACAGCAGCGTGAACACAATGCTATAAACCGTGACCATCGCCCCTTGCAGGAAGAACATTGACGTCGTCCACTCTGAGTACGGCATATTATACTCGCTCACCACGCCCCCAAAGGTCGCACGGCCAACCACGAAAAGCGCGATGGCAAACACCGCCCCTATCGACAGGAAAAACTTCTTGCTGTTTTTATTGCTGGTGAGTTTCTGCAGAATCATCCGGGTTCCCTTTTTTCTGAGCGATAATCGGCTGTATATGTAACACCAATGCAATAAAAATTGAAGGGATTTTGTTACGAAACAGTGATGGTCGCTATCGGGCCGGTCGCACGTACCGGCCTGATGACTATGACTGCAGGGTTGCCAGACGGGCAGCGAAACCGACAAAGACTAAGCCAATAAGGCTGTTGCCGATTTTCGCCAGTTTCTTTTTCGTTTTGACATAGCGCGTCACAAAAGAGCCGGAGACGATCAGGAAGCTCATGTAGCAGAAGCTAATGATTTCCAGAGTCAGCGCCAGAATAAAGAACGCAAGGCCTGGGGTTTTGGCATTAACGTCGATAAACTGCACGAAAAAAGAGACATAAAACAGAATGGCTTTCGGATTCGTCAGGCTGAGAGTCAGCGAACGCTTAAGAATCGCGCTCCCTGGTTCGGAATCAGACGCAGAATGACCATCGCGCTGGGTTAACACCGCGTAGAGCATCTTGCCGCCCATCCACAGTAGATAAATCGCCCCCAGGTAACGGACAATATTGAACAATACCGGCGTGGTTTTGATGAGCGTCGCGACGCCCGCAAAAGCGAGAAACATCAGTACCGCATCGCCGATAAACACGCCAGCCGCCGCCAGATAGCCCTTTTTAACGCCGTGAGCAACGCCAGTCTTGAGGACAAAAAAGGTATTTGGGCCGGGCACCAGGATAATAAAGATAGCCCCAACCAGATAGGTCAGGTAATTCAAAACACCAAACTCAGCGAACACAACGCACTCCTTCGCTTACAACAAAAAATATGATCCCGCGCACGTTAACGCAACGGAGACCATTTTGAAAGCGCTGTGAGTGCGGATGTCTTAATACAGCGAAGTTTCGCCCTGCGGACGGGTTTTAAAGCGGCGGTGAACCCACAAATATTGCTCCGGCGCACGCAGGATCTCTTTCTCAATGACTTTATTGATATAGCTGGCCGCATCCTGTTTATCTTCGCCAGGATAATCGCTCATCACATCACTGATATAGAGGCGGTAACCTTTGCGGTCTGGCTTGCGTACCATGCTGATAGTCAGCATTTTCGCACCAGACAGGCGAGATAGCACGTAGGTACCGTTGGTCGTTGCTGCATGTTCCACAGAGAAGAACGGAGCAAACACGCTTCCCTTGGGGCCGTAATCCTGATCCGGGGCGAACCAAACGGCCTCGCCAGATTTCAATGCATGGACCAGACCAGACAAATTGCGGCGGTCGATCATCGCTTTGTTGGAACGTAAACGGCCGCGAGTCTGCACCCACTCCATCAGCGGGCTGTTATGTGGACGGTAAGTTGCCATCATCGGGCGACACAGCCCCATAGTGCGACCACCTAATTCAAGGGACATAAAGTGCACGCCGACAGCCATCACCCCTTTTCCCGCACTCATCGCGTTGTTGAGGTTATCCAGGCCTTCAACGTCAAACCATTTTCTCACTCGCTCATCGCTCCAGAACCATGCCATACCGGTCTCGATAAGACCCATCCCTAGCGACATGAAGTTTTGTTCAATAAGCTTGTCTCGCTCCGCTGGCGACATATCCGGAAAACAGAGTTCGAGGTTACGTCGGGCGATACGTTCACGGCGTTTTAGAAAACGTCGTGATGCCCGGCCAGCGCTGGTACCGATAGTATGTAAAACGGGATAGGGTAATTGAACGATGAGCCAGAGTATGGCAAGGCCAAACCAGGTCCCCCAATTACGGGGATGGAGGAGACTTTTATTAAAAGCGCAAGACATGGTTTTTCCTGTAAACATTCAAACATGAGGTAACGCTTAAGGAAAAAACGAGTCCCTTCATCGAGTCATTAGGCGATACGTATAGCATTACTGACAATAATAATACTGGTAAATTCACTCCGGCAAGTAAAAAACCACGCCAGCATAAAAAAACACAATACAAGCACACCTGTAACAAAATGTAAAATAAAAATGAACAAATCATTACGAATATCTATAAAAAGAATGATTTCCAGGCTAATCATTCATCAGAGCACCGTTGAACTTCGATGCCATGCAAGCAGAAAATCATGGCTGCCTCAGAAGCCATGCGGTGTAGAAGGGAACCACTGGAGGTTAAGTTCGGCCCCTTCCCTGGACATTATAAGCAATAAATACCGCGCTAATCATTACTGGTCAAAATACAAAACCCCACGGCCGTCAATCAGAATGACCCGCCAAAAAAGAGATGCAAGGTGAAATATTTTCGATATTCACCCTGAAATAAGAATCACCTTATTTTACATCGCTGACAGTAAATAATGTTTATCGACAGTTATTCATATTCCTTGCGTTATTTTTCACTCTCCATCTGGACTTTTACACCTTTAACTGAACAGCAGGCGATAAAGTTCAGACGATGCTTTTGACTTTGGAAAAAGCGCATCATCGATAAAAATCTCGGACGATTCTCGCGCTTCAGTAAACCATTACAGGCAATCTTCAGCGCCTGTTTGAATCCTTCATCTTTGATAAGCCCTTTGGGCGACATTAGCGACATCCGCCCGTGGTGATAACGAACGTAATCGAAACCTGTCCGCTCAAAAAGCGTCTGCCAGCCTTCGGCGCTCAACGGGCTCACGTTGGATTTCACTACGCCCTGCAACTGCATCCGTGCCCCCTCTTCCAGCGCCTCTTGCGTGTACATAATATCGTGGGTCAGCAAACGGCCGCCGGGTTTGAGCACGCGAAAATATTCCGCCACCAGCCTCTCCTTAGCTTTATCACCATACATCGTCAGCATCGCCTCATTAATCACTACATCAAAGGAACCATCAGGAAAAGGCAGTCGATTAGCATTAGCCTCCATCACTAATACCCGATTATCCACGCCTTCACGCACGATGTTTTGCCGCGCTATCGCCAGCGCGTCCTTATCCATATCAATAGCGTATACGCTACAGCGAAAACGCTGCGCCAGCTCTATCGAAGTGGTGCCCATATTACAGGCAACCTCCAGCACTTTGCTGTCAGGAGTAAATCCCGCTTGCTGAAACAACCACTCCGTCGCCTCCACGCCGCCGGGGCGCAGACGAGTTTTCCCCAAACTTGCCAAAAATGTATGCCCTGCTTTGTCGCTTGCGTTCATCAGAATCTCCTTATCTATAACATGCATTATAAATACATCATTATGATTACCGAGGGAATAATGATAATGAATTTTATTTGCATTAATGGCGGGGGTAATTGGCGGTAAAAAATCTATTCAATATTTAACAGTTACTTATAGCAACTATTCACTTCATGATTCATAAGCGGATTGCGTTTTAATTGAAATGATAACCATTCTCATATTAACATACGGCACACTGATGAATTTTTCTGAACCCGCTCATGTCCCAGCCTTCCGCTACCGCTGCACCGTTGACGCTTGCCTCGCTGTATAGCGACCATCACGGCTGGCTGAAAAACTGGCTTACCCATAAGCTGCAATCTTCCTTTGACGCCGATGACGTCGCACAGGATACCTTCGTGCGAATTATGGGCGGCGAGCCGCTGGCAACGATTCGCGATCCAAAGTCTTTCCTTTGCACTATTGCCAAACGGGTGATGATCGACCTGTTCCGCCGCAATGCGCTGGAGCGCGCATGGCTGGATATGCTCTCGCAGCTACCGGAAGAGCTGGTCCCCTCGCCCGAGCTGCGACAAAGCCAGCTTGAACTGTTACAGCAGATTGACACCATGCTGGATGGGCTCAATGTAAAAACCCGGGAGGCATTTTTACTCTCACAGCTCGAAGGCCTGACCTACGTCGAAATCGCCAGCCGTCTGTCGGTCTCCGTCAGCTCTGTCAAAAAATATATGGCGAGAGCTACCGAGCACTGCCTGCTTTTTCGCCTGGAGAATAGTCTGTGAACCCGGCGTTGAGCGACTCCCGTCGTCAGGCGTTGCGTTCGGCTTCGCACTGGTACGCCGTTCTGAGCGAGGGTCACGTCAGCCCAACGCAGGAAGCCCGCTGGCAACAGTGGTATGAGCAGAACAATGATCACCAGTGGGCCTGGCAACAGGTGGAAAACTTGCGTCAGCAGATGGGGCAATTGCCCGGCGGACTGGCCAGCCGGGCGCTGCACGATAGCCGTCTGGCTCGCCGCCATGTGCTGAAAGGGCTGCTGCTTTTGCTGGCTGCCGGTGGCGGTTGGCGGCTATGGGACTCCGAACTGGCTGAGGGGCTACGCGCCGACTACCGCACGGCAAAGGGCCTGCCGCGCCAGCAGCGGCTTGCCGATGGCACGCTGCTCACACTGAACACCGAAAGCGCTGCTGATGTCCGTTTTAACGCTCATCAGCGCCTCGTCCATCTGCGCTATGGCGAAATCGCCATTAAGACCGCGCACGACAACCAACAGCGACCGTTCCGGGTACGGACTCGTGATGGCTTGCTAACCGCGCTCGGGACCGAATTCACCGTGCGCCAGTTCGCGGGCGGAACACAACTTGCCGTACAGCAGCACGCCGTCGAAGCGGTTTTGCCTTCGGGCAGCAAGCAAAGAGTCTACGCCGGAGAAAGCCGGTGGTTCACCCGCGATCGCTTCGCCGCCCTGGTCGCACTTAACGGCGGTGAAGATAGCTGGACGCAAGGAATATTAACCTTCCGTGATACCCCACTGAGCGAGGTGGTCGCCAGCGTTGCCCGCTATCGCTCCGGCGTACTGCGCTGCGATCCCGCCGTGGCTGATTTACGCCTCAGCGGAACCTTCCCGTTAGGGGACCCTGACGCCATCCTTAAGGTCATCGCGCAAACCCTGCCGATAAAATTGCAGTTTGTCACCCGCTATTGGGTCACCGTGATTCCGGCTTGAGAAAAAAAATCAAAAAAATTCTCATTCTCCATTGTCCCTTTTCCCCTGCTCGTTCGACTTATTAGGTGAATACAACCAAAAACGATCATGGAGAACTCATGACGCCTTTACGCGTTTTACGCAAACCGCTGCCTCTGGTGATGGCAATCCGTATCAGTCTGCTGCCGTTAGTGGGGCTGACTTCCGTGCCGGTATTTGCCGCCACGCAGTTTGATATTGCAGCCGGGGATTTAGACAACGTACTTAACCAATATGCCGCCCGCAGCGGCATCACGCTCTCCGCCGATGCCAGCCTGACGCGCGGTAAGCTCAGCCCCGGCCTGCACGGCAGTTTTGAAACCGAGCAGGGATTACACACGCTGCTGGACGGCAGCGGATTACAGCTAAAAGCGCTGGGTAATAACGTCTGGACGCTGGAACCAGCGCCCGTCAGTAGCGAATCTACCTTAACCGTAGTGGGCGACTGGCTCGGCGACGCCCGGGAAAACGATGTCTTTGTGCACGCAGGTGCCCGTGATGTTATCCGCCGGGAAGATTTCGCCAAAACCGGCGCGACCACCATGCGCGAAGTTCTGAACCGAATTCCCGGCGTGAATGCACCGGAAAATACCGGTACCGGTAGTCACGATCTGGCGATGAACTTTGGTATTCGCGGCCTCAATCCGCGCCTTGCCAGCCGTTCCACGGTATTGATGGACGGCATCCCAGTGCCTTTTGCGCCTTACGGCCAGCCGCAGCTTTCGCTGGCACCGGTCTCGCTCGGCAATATGGATGCGGTGGATGTGGTACGCGGTGCCGGTGCGGTGCGCTATGGGCCGCAGAGCGTCGGCGGCGTGGTGAACTTCGTAACCCGCGCGATCCCGCAGGATTTCGGTATTGCGGGGGGCGTTGAAGGGCAGCTCAGCCCCACCTCTTCGCAAAACAATCCGAAAGAGACGCATAACTTAATGATCGGCGGCACGGCGGATAACGGTTTCGGCTCCGCCCTGCTCTACTCTGGCACCCGCGGCAGCGACTGGCGCGAACACAGCGCGACGCGTATCGACGATGTGATGCTGAAAAGCAAATATGCGCCCAACGAAGTGCATACCTTTAACAGCCTGCTGCAATACTACGACGGCGAAGCCGATATGCCCGGCGGCCTCTCCCGCGCCGACTATAACGCCGATCGCTGGCAATCCACCCGCCCTTACGACCGCTTCTGGGGACGCCGCCAGCTCGCCAGTCTTGGCTACCAATATCAACCTGACGCGCAGCACAAATTTAATATTCAGGGGTTCTATACCCACACCCTGCGCAGCGGTTATCTGGAACAGGGCAAGCGTATTACCCTCTCGCCGCGTGAATATTGGGTTCGCGGCATTGAACCACGCTACAGCCAGAGCTTTATGATAGGCCCATCGGCGCATGAAGTCGGCGTCGGCTACCGCTATGTGAATGAATCGACCCACGAGATGCGTTATTACACCGCGACCACCAGCGGCGAGCTGCCCAGCACCGCCAGCCCGTACGATCGCGATACCCGCTCCGGCACCGAAGCTCACGCCTGGTATATCGACGATCGCATTGATATCGGCAACTGGACGATAACGCCGGGCATGCGCTTTGAGCACATCGAGTCATATCAGGACAACAATATAAAAGGCACCCGCGAGCAGGTCAGCTATAACGCGCCGCTCCCGGCGCTAAACGTTCTTTATCACCTCACCGACAGCTGGAATATCTATGCCAACACAGAAGGCTCATTCGGCACCGTACAGTACAGCCAAATTGGCAAGGCTGTGCAAAGCGGCAATGTGGAACCGGAAAAAGCACGCACCTGGGAAGTCGGCACCCGCTACGACGACGGCGCGCTGAGCGCCGAGATGGGGCTATTCCTGATTAACTTTAATAATCAGTACGACTCCAACCAGACTAACGACACGGTTACCGCGCGCGGTAAAACCCGTCATAGCGGCCTGGAAGCGCAAACCCGTTACGACCTTGGCGAACTTTCCCCCACCCTGGATAACCTCTCTGTCTACGCCAGCTATGCCTATGTCAACGCCGAAATCCGCGAAAAAGGTGATACCTACGGCAACCAGGTTCCCTTTTCACCAAAACACAAAGGCACCTTTGGCGTCGATTACAAGCCCGGCAGCTGGACGTTTAACCTCAATAGCGACTTCCAGTCCAGCCAGTTTGCGGATAACGCCAACACCGTGGAGGAGAGCGCCGACGGCAGCACCGGGCGTATCCCTGGCTATATGCTGTGGGGCGCGCGCGTGGCCTATGATTTTGGCCCGCAAATGGCCAACCTCAACCTCGCGCTGGGGGTGAAGAACATCTTCGATCATGAGTATTACACCCGCTCTTACGACGATAACAACAAAGGCCTTTACGCCGGTCAGTCGCGCACGCTGTATCTGCAAGGATCGATGAAATTCTGATGATGGTTTGTTGCCGGATAGCGGCGAAAGCGCCCTGTCCGGCAAGCTGGAGTTGACTATGTTTAGCATTGTTCGCATGTTTATTTTTGGCCTGCTATTCCTGACAGGCCCCGCATTCGCTGTCACCGTGCAGGATGAGCACGGCACCTTTACTCTTGATAAGACACCGCAGCGGATCGTGGTGCTCGAGCTCTCCTTTGTTGACGCGCTGGCGGCGGTTGACGTCAACCCGGTGGGCGTTGCCGATGATAACGACCCATCGCGAATTCTGCCGGACGTACGTGCGCGCCTGAAACCCTGGCAGTCGGTAGGTACCCGCGCCCAGCCCTCACTGGAAGCCATCAGCGCCCTTCATCCTGACCTGATTATTGCCGATAGCAGCCGCCATAGCGGCATTTACGCCTCCCTGCGGCAGATTGCCCCGGTACTGTTGTTGAAATCACGCAATGAAACCTATGAGGAAAATCTGCAGTCGGCGGCGATTATTGGCAAAGCGGTTGGCAAAGAGGCAGAGATGCAGCAGCGCCTGGCGCAGCATCGGCAAACCATGGCAGCGTTTGCCCGCCAGCTACCAGCCGGTACCAGCCGGTACCAGCGTGCTATTTGGCACCTCACGCGAGCAGCAGTTCAATCTTCATTCTACGCAATCGTATACCGGCAGCGTGCTGGTGGCGCTTGGACTGAAGGTTCCGCAGCCGATCAACGGCGCGCCGATGGCGGCGATCAATCTCGAACAGCTGCTGGCGATTAATCCGCAATGGTTGCTGGTGGCCCATTATCGGGCCGAAAGCATCGTTAAAAAATGGCAGCAGGACGCGCTCTGGCAAATATTACAGGCCCAACAAAAGCAGCAGATTGCCGCCGTCGATAGCAACAGCTGGGCAAGAATGCGCGGGATCTTTGCCGCCGAGCGTATCGCTGGCGATATGGTGAAAATCGTCCACCACCAGGCGGTTGATAGCGCACCATGAGACCATTCCGTCGATCGTTTTTTATCTGGGGATTGCCGCTGCTGACGCTCATCGGTCTGTTCTGGCTGAGCCTGTTTTGCTATTCGGCAATCCCGATCTCGCCGCTAAATGCCCTGCACGCCTTGCTCGCGCCGAAAACGCCTCCTCTTGCGCAGGCGTTAGTGCTTAATCTGCGCCTGCCCCGCAGCCTGGTGGCGATGATGCTCGGGGCCAGCCTCGCTGTTTCAGGCTCGCTGCTGCAAACCCTGACCCATAACCCGCTGGCCTCTCCCTCTTTGCTGGGCATCAATAGCGGCGCGGCGCTGGCAATGGCGCTGACCAGCGCCTTCAGCCCGGCACTGCTGACCGGGCTTTCGTTGGCGTTGATTGCCGCCTGCGGCGGTGGAATTAGCTGGATGCTGGTGATGACCGCTGGCGGCGGCTGGCGTCAGGAGCTGGATCGCAATCGGCTGATCCTCGCCGGGATTGCCCTCTCGGCGCTATGTATGGCGCTGACCCGCATAACTCTGCTGCTGGCGGAAGATCACGCATACGGTATTCTCACCTGGCTGGCGGGCGGCGTTTCCCACGTGCGCTGGGCAGAGTTCTGGCAGCTTCTGCCTTTTACGGTATTGATTATTCCCGGTGTCTTTCTGTTGGCCAATGCGCTTAATTTGCTGAACGTCAGCGATAGCGCCGCCCATTCACTGGGAGTGAACTTGCCCCGTCTGCGCCTGCTGATTAACGCCGCCGTTTTGTTACTCACCGGGGCCTGCGTCAGCGTCGCCGGGCCGGTCGCCTTTATCGGTCTGCTGATCCCGCATCTGGCACGGCTTTGGGCCGCTCACGATCATCGTACGCTTCTGCCCATGAGCGCCATGCTGGGCGCTTTATTTATGCTATTAGCGGATATTCTCGCCAGAACGCTGGCCTGGCCGGGAGAGCTCCCGGCGGGCGCGGTGCTGGCGCTGGTCGGTGCCCCCTGTTTCGTCTGGCTGGTCCGGAGGCGCGGATGAGACTCCGCCGCGTCAGCTTTTTACTGCTCGTTCTGGCGCTGTTAACCGTACTTTCGTTGCGTATGGGCGCGGTCCCGCTGCCGTGGCGGGCGCTGCTTGACGGCTGGCATCCGGGTAGCGAACATCACTACGTCCTGATGCAATATCGCCTGCCGCGCGTGGTGCTGGCGCTGATTATCGGCGCCGCGCTGGCGGTTTCCGGCGTGCTGATTCAGGGCGTTGTGCGTAATCCGTTGGCCTCACCAGATATTCTGGGCATTAACCATGCGGCGAGCCTGACGTCGGTCGCCGCACTGTGGTTTTTACCCTCCCTGTCCCTGCTGTGGCTGCCGCTGCTGGCCTTTATCGGCGGGATAACGGCGATGGCGGTGCTGATAATTCTTGCCGGTTTTTCCCGCCCAATGCGCCTGGCGCTGACTGGGGTGGCGCTGTCGGCCTGCTGGGCCAGCGTGACCGATTATCTTTTACTGTCGCGCCCTCAGGAAATCAATAACGCGCTGCTGTGGCTAACCGGTAGCCTGTGGGCCAGAGATGGCTCGTTTGTGATTGTCGCTCTGCCCTTGCTCACCGTGCTGCTGCCCCTGAGCTTTACTCTCAGCCGCGATCTCGACCTGCTGGCCTTAGGCAGCGACCGCGCCGGAACGCTCGGCGTCAACACGCGCTGGCTTAACGGCTACGGCCTCACTCTGGCAGTCGCCCTCGCCTCGGTCAGCGTCGCGGTCTGCGGCCCTATCGCTTTTATCAGTCTCGTCGTGCCGCATCTTGTTCGCCGCCTGTTCGGTGGACGTCATCGTTATTTACTGCCGGTTTCGGCGCTGATGGGCGGGCTGGTTCTGCTGCTCGCCGATCTGCTGGCGCGAACGCTCAACCCGCCGATGGAGCTTCCGGCAGGCGTGCTGACAGCGATTATTGGCGCGCCCTGGTTTATCTGGCTACTTGTGAGAATGCGTTAAATGGAACTGCGAACGGAAAATCTGACCGCTGGCTATGACGGCAAGCGCATTATTAACAATCTCAACCTGACGTTACCGGGTGGGAAAATCACCGCGCTGCTGGGGCCGAACGGCTGCGGTAAGTCCACTCTGCTGAAGTGCTTTTCTCGCCTTCTGACGCCGGACGCTGGGGAGATTTGGCTTGGTAATCAGACCTTAAATGGTATCTCGACTCGTCAACTGGCACGGCGGCTGGCGCTCCTTCCGCAGCAGCATTACGTACCGGAAGGCGTGACCGTGCGCGAGCTGGTCAGCTATGGTCGCAGCCCGTGGTTGCCAATATGGGGACGGCTTTCGACACAGGATAGAGAGAGCATTGAGCGCGCGCTTGAACGAACAGGCATCGCTGCGCTGGCGGAGCAGCCACTAAGCGCCCTTTCCGGCGGCCAGCGGCAGCGGACTTTTCTGGCGCTACTGCTGGCTCAGGATACGCCGCTGGTGCTGCTTGATGAGCCAACAACCTGGCTGGATATCAATCACCAGGTGGAGTTAATGAAGCTGATGCGCGAGCTACAGCTAATGGGAAAAACTGTGGTCACCGTGCTGCACGATCTTAACCAGGCCAGCCGCTACTGCGATCATTTGGTGGTACTTGCTGGGGGCCAGGTGCAGGCTCAGGGCCCAGCGGAAACGGTGCTGACGCCAGAAATGCTGCGCGAGGTCTTCAGTCTGGAGGCAGAGATTCATCCGGAGCCGGTATCGCTGCGCCCGATGTGCGTGGTGAAATAATCCGGATATGGCGTAATAAAAATGCATGATAAGAATTAACTCATTCAATTCTGTCATACAGGCCTAAAATAAATAATGGCTACAGTATACCCGTCATACTTCAAGTTGCATGCGCGTTGGCTACGTTCGTTCACCCCAGTCACTTACTTAAGTAAGTTCCCAGGGATTCACTTACTTGCCGCGTTACTCGGCCTATGGCCTCGCCCCTTCGGGGCCAGCGCAAGCGCTGTTCAAGGCACAAGTGCCTTGTCCTGTAACTCGAATTATTTAGGGTATATCGGCGAAATGAACCAAAACAATTCGGGTAACGCGATGGAGAAAAACGATGCGTATCGCCTTAAAATCAGCATTGATGCTTGCCACCCGCGTCATACAAATCATTAACCCTGAATTACATCTTCATATGCAAAGAACGGCGCTGATTGCGCTGGAGCTTGCGCTCGCGGCCGGTTTGTCTCGTCAGCAACAGCAGACCATTTTTTGCGCCGCTCTGCTGCACGATATCGGCGTGCTGGGCGACAAAAGGGTTATCGCTTCACTCAACGCGATAGATAATCTCGACGACCCGCATCAGCATCGGGGAGCCGAAATGCTAGATGGGTTAGCCACTCTGGCCCCCATTCTGCCGATTATCCGCGACCACCATTTTAGCCCGAGCCACAGAGGCAGCCTCGAACAGCATATTGTTTATTTTGCCGACGTTTTTGAGCGCCTGTTATCCAGCGATAAAACCGCCACCATCTATCAAACCGACATTGTCATTGATAAATTTCGTGCACTATATCAGGAGATCGACCCGCAGCTGTGTCAGACCTTATGCCAGCTCGCCCAAAAGGAGCATTTTTGGCTGCATCTTAACCCCGGGCATATTCAGCGGATGCTGGAGATTATCGGCCCAATTAACGCTATTTACATCGATATCGATGGCCTGAAAGACATCTGTTTATTGATCGCCAAAATTGTAGACACCTACAGCAGCTTTACCGCCAGCCACAGTCTGATGGTCGGGAAAATATCCCGAATGCTGGCAACCTATATAAATCTGCCGGAATTAGAGTGCCAAAAAATCGAAATCGCCGGCTATTTACATGATATTGGCAAAATCTATATCCCGTTGGCGATTCTGGAAAAACAGGGTGAACTGGATGACGAAGAGCTACTTCAGGTTCGTGAGCATAGCTACATGACCGGTAAACTGCTTAGCGCCTTTAGCGAACTTGGCGAGATCATTAACTGGGCCGCCAATCATCATGAAAAACTGGATGGCAGCGGTTATCCTCTCCATCTTAATGAGGATTATCTGCAGCTCCCGGACCGTATTATCGCCATCGCCGATATTTTTACCGCCCTCACCGAAGACCGCCCCTATCGCCACGGAATGAACCTTCAGCAAGCATTACAGCTGATAGAGGCTGATGTCATCAATGGTGCGTTGGATAAAGACGTGTATCGCGTATTGCACCAGCATGCCAAAGCGCTCCACGCTATTATTACTAACACACTGCACTCTTGAGAGTTGGGCCTGTACGGGTAAACCAAGGGTGCAGTCATAAATAAAAATATACCCTAAATAATTCGAGTTGCTTAAAGGCGGCAAGGGAGGGAGTCCCCAGGAGCATAGATAACTATGTGACTGGGGTGAGCGCACGTAGCCAACACATAAGCAACTTGAGTATGACGGGTATAATTAATTCATCTGCACGTAAGGATATATCCGGTGAGAATCGCCACCATGACCAACTGGGCCTACGGGATCACCGTCGGCCTGACCCTCGCTTCAGGCATCGCAATGCTGATGGCCTCCAGCGCGGACAATGCCGAACGCCAGGCCGTCGAACAGCGCCAGCAGTTCGATCAGCTTAGTGAAGAAGTGGAAAGAGGCGCCTGGGAGCTTTCAGACCTCACGCGGCTGTATATCATCAGAAAAAATCCGGATGTTTTACAAAGGTATCGCCAGCGCGTTCAAGAAATTATCGGCATTGAACATCGACTGGAAAAACTAAAGGATAACGGCGCAACACTTGAAGAACTGGCGCTACTGCGCGACGGTTTACTGATAGCTGATGAACTACAAGATGAGCAGCAAACGGCCCTGGAGCATGCCGATCGGGGTGAAGAGGAAGAGGCGGTAAACTTACTGTACGGCATTCCCTACGAGCAAGAACTTGAGCAGATGCAGACGCAGCTTGACCATTTTCGTCTGATGCTTGAAGGCCGGGTGAATAAAACCATTTCCGAGGCCACGGAGAAATCGCGTATCTGGCGAACCCTTTCCGAGGTGATGGTGGGACTGACAGCGCTAATGTTCCTGTTTGTGCTGGGTTTTCTTCTCAAACGCCGGGTGCTATATCCCGTCGTGCGCTTGAGCGATGTCGTGCAGCGGCTGGCTTCCCAGGACTACGCTGTCGAAACGCCGCAGTTTACCCAGATAGATGAAATTGGCGATATGGCCCAGGCGATTCGTATCTTCCGCGAAAACGGTCTGGCGCGACAGCGACTTGAGCAAGAGCGCGATGCCGACTGGGCTATTCGGGAACTGCTGGCGCGGATGACCCAGCGGCTACAAGGCTGCGAGTCCTTCGAGGATGTCATCAAGGTTGCTGAGCTGTTCGCGCCGAATATCGCCCCTGAGATCCCCGGCCGACTCTATATCCTCGATACCGATCCCTGGCAGATGCGCTGCGTCGCGCAGTGGCTGTCGCCGCCGGATGAACCTGGTGTTTTCCATCCCGACAACTGCTGGGCCGTTCGGCGCGGGCTGAGCCACCCTCCGGTAAATGGCGAGCCAGACATTGCCTGCTACCACCTGCCGCACGCGCAGGCTAACCAATCGCTGTGCGTGCCGCTCATTGCCCAGGGCGAAGCCATTGGCCTGCTTTCATTCCGCAACGTAACCCCTTCCACAGCCCCTTCTCGCGCCTATCTCGAACTGATGGCCGAAGCGCTGGGGCTGGCGTTGGCTAACCAGCGTTTACGTAACGCGCTACTGGAAAAAGCGCTGTTCGATTCGCTCACTGGATTGCGTAACCGCCATCATCTGGACGATGCTCTGCACACGCAGATGAATCTGGCCGTGCGCAACGGTACGCCGCTAAGCTGTCTGATGATCGATATCGATCACTTTAAGGCAATCAATGATAATTACGGCCACGAGGCGGGCGATCTGGTGATTAAAAGCGTCGCCGCGATCATCCAGCGTGCAGTGCGTGATATCGGGATGGCCTTCCGCTACGGCGGCGAAGAGTTCCTGGTGCTGCTGGCTGGAACCAACGAAGAGGCCGCTATGGCCTGTGCTACCGATATTTATAACAGCGTACATCTGCTGACCTTACGCTATGGACTGGCTGAGATGGGTCAGGTTGATGTCTCCATCGGCATCGCCAGCTACCCACAGCATACCCAAAGCGATAGCCTGCTGCGCGCGGCGGATGCGGCGCTCTACCGGGCAAAAGAGCTGGGGCGTTCAAGGATTGTGAGCTTTGGGATGTTGAAAGCGGAGTGAGTGGCGTTCTTAGAACCCTCTCCTCCCGCTAATGCAGCGCGACCTGGGGGCGGCAGAGACGCTGGGTATTCGCCCGGATGATGTCATGGTGATCATTCAGTTCAATACCGCCGATGAGTGGTATGATTGCGCTGCGCCGAATGCAGGCCAGGTTGAGCTTCTGCTCACTGCTCAAGGGCACTAATTGCCAACTCAGCGACTTTTAATGTTGTCGATACATCGCCGTTACTTTCGAGGGACCATGCTGCTGATAGCCCGCACCATGAAATGATCCATTTGAGAAGGCGCTCTCTGTCCAGGCCCGCCGTCTCGGTAACGATACTTAGTCGTTGTTTAAATATTTCTGGAACAGTCGCTACACGCGGCACTTGATTATCAAGATCCGGGTTAGTGAAAATATTGGCAAAGTCGAACCCTCGTTCACCTATAAGCCCTTTTGGATCGATGGCCAACCAGCCAGACGTCTCAAAATCGAGCACATTACCGTGGTGTAAGTCACCATGTAACACAACGACATCGCGTGGAGACGAAAGCAATTCTTCTGAGGTCTCCGCACAAATTGTCAGGGTGCCACCATATTTCAGAGCTGCTGGTTTTAGTGAAGAAAACCATTCATACAGAGTTGTTAACCGGGGCAAGGGTCTCGTGGAGGGTTGATGAAGCCTGTTAGCCGTGGCGCACAAAATGCGACAGGCTTCATTATCCTGACCTTTTCTCGACATCGTTGCCAGTGACGCAGAGCCTGTCGCACGGGCGAGTAGAATTGCTTCGTTTTCATGCGCAATAACCTTTGCTGCACCGTTACCTTCCCACCATGTCATGAGGGCGTTCCCGGTTTGCTCATCCGCATCATCAGTCACTTTCAGCATGGCCTTAATACCATGTGCTGCTGTTTTAACCGGGAGTAGCTTTGAGGTATGCGTGATAAATGGGTTGCCGTCCGCGATGAGATCCCAACGATTCAACCAGAAACTTAACTTGCCTGTATCCATAACGCTTCCTTTAAAATT